>CAJJCM010000029.1 GCA_905182635.1 uncultured Candidatus Poseidoniales archaeon | reverse complement strand
CAAGATCGCTGGATGTAACCGACATGTGTGTCCCTCAAAGTTTGATGTTGACGTTCTTGATTTTGGTGTAGAAGCGTAGAGCATCTTGGCTTTGTTCGATACCAATTCCAGATTGTTTCCAGCCGGTAAATGCAGTTTGAGGGAAAGTGATGGGATATTCATTAATTGAGACCATGCCGCTTTCCAAATCACGAGCCATGTTGTGTGCTCGACTCAAATCATTGGTCCAAATACCGTTTAACAAACCGAACGGTGAATCGTTGGCCAATGCCAATGCTTCTGCATCTTCACTGAACTTTGTGACTGCCAAAACAGGTCCGAACAATTCTTCATTGAACAAGAGATTTTGACTGTCAACACCAGTGACGACCGTCGCTTCCATGAATGCTCCTTCACCTTCAATGATATTGCCTCCACAGACAACAGTTCCACCCATTGCCAATCCTGCTTGCAATTTCTCCATGACTTCAGAACGGTGGCTTTGGTGTACAAGACTTCCGATACGAACGCCTTCTTCCATTCCTGGTCCAACTTTCCATTTGGCAACTTCTGCCACAACAGCCGCCACCAATTCGTCATGAACATCTTCGTGGACAATCAATCGAGAACCAGCCCAGCACATCTGCCCAGCATTCATGAATATTCCAAAGCAAATCGCTTTAGCAGCATATCGAAGATTTGCATCAGAAAAGATGATGTTTGCGCCTTTTCCACCGAGTTCAAGGGTAACTGGAGTGAGGTTTTCACTCGCTTTAGCCATAACGGCTTGTCCGGTAGGAACGCCTCCAGTGAGAACAATACCATCTACGCCTTTGTGTCCAGCAAGAGCATCACCAATCAAACCGCCTGAACCTGTAATGACTTGAAGCACACCGGTTGGAAGTCCGACTTCAGCTTCTTCCATGGCCTTAGCCCATGCCAGCAAGGACAACGGTGTCCATGATGCAGGCTTGGCAATGACGGTGCATCCAGCAGCGAGAGCAGGTGCAAACGAGCGTAGAGCCAGTTGAAGAGGGAAGTTCCAAGGAATGATGTGAACGGTTACACCAAGCGGTTGGCGTAAGGTGTAGTTGAGACGGTTTCCTGGGACAGGGATTGTGCTGCCCTCAATTTTATCCGAAAGTCCAGCAAAATATTCGAGTGTCCATGCACCGAAGCGAATTTCAGACAAAGCTTCACGAAAGGTTTTGCCGTTGTTATTGGATTCCAAAACTGCAAGTTCTTTTGCTTTAGCGTAAGTTGCTTGAGCCATCTTGTTGAGGATACGCCCTCGCTGTGCAGGGTCCATGTTCTTCCAACTTGACTCATTGAATGCTGCACGTGATGCATCAACACAACGGTTGACATCACCAAGAGTTGCCTTTGGAGTTGTGGCCATGATTTTCCCTGTTGCAGGGTTGAGAATCTCGGCAGTTCCGCCATCTTCGGCATCGCACCATTTACCAGCAATCGACATTTGTTCTGCGCTCATGTTCCACTCCAAGCGTTGTCCCCTCAAAGGTATTCGCTTGACAATACTTGCTTTCAAAGAAAGGTGAAACAGTGACTCTCGGCGAAAAGACTCTTGAAGCGAGTTCGCTGTGCATACAGTATGGCTCGAGAGGTTGGTTTGGCAGAAGTGGCTGCTCGGACCATCGCAGACCGAGCACCTCGCCTGTTGGTCATCGCAGGAGCGACCGGAACTGGAAAGTCAACAGCATCCGTTCAAATCGCTGCCTCAAGTGGTTTTGCTCGACTCCTTTCAACCGATGCAGTACGCGAAATTATGCGTTCTTGTGACGATGAAAGGAGTGAACCCGCGCTTCACCGTTCATCGTTTTCAAAAGGAGATTCAGGTGAACCAGTCATCGATTGGTTGGATACATGCCAAGCCGTAGAAAGTGGAATAATCGCGACCATTGACCGTGCACGGCGGGAGGGAATTGACCTGTTGATTGAAGGTGTCCATATCAACCCGAGTGAACGCTTACTCCGAAGTTGGCGTGAAGCAGGTGGTATTGCAATTGGATTGGTAATGACGGTAGGTGAAGAAGACCGTCACCGCTCAATGATTCGTTCACGTGATGCTCACTCATTCCGACGTGCTGACCGTTATCTTGCTGCATTCCCACGGATACGTGCAATTCAAGAAGGCTTGATTGAACGAGCTAAAATTGCATCTTGGCCAATTGTGGATCTATCGAGAGTTACCAATGATGCTGAACGAATCAAGCATTTGATCGATTTGGCATGGAATGAACATACCCAGCGTCGTTAAGCATGGGTTACTTCAAATGAAATCGGGACTGTAAGCATTGCAGAACCATCTGAGATCCCGAGTTCTCCAGAGAAATGGAGCGTGGTCATCGATGTTTCATTCACTTGAATATCGATAAGTTTGATTTCTATGCCTCTTAATTCGCCATGGTAGAGCATATCGTCATGGACACTTTGGAATGCGATTTCTCCGGCTTCCAGTGCATCAAGGCCACCATTTATCCATAGTTGTGTGCGTGCTTCGGTCAGTTCAGGGATGCCCTCAACCACTTCAAGTGAAGTAACTATAACTCCATCCGATGCGGTGTTGTGAGGCATGGTTAGCCCAGCGACTTTGACGCCGAAAATAGCCATAGAGAGTAAGGACATCAATAAGACTACACCTGTTGCAAGTAACATTTGCCCAGCATCACGGTCTTCATGCGATGGATTCGAAACGGGTAGCATCATGCACCCCCTCCACGATTCCATACGTCGAGTGTGACCGTCCAAGAATTTTCATCGATGATAAGCAAATGGTGCACAGTTACTGTTTCTCCGGCAGGTGTTCCAGTGATGCCGTATGGTACGGATGTCCCACTGTTTTGTGCCAGCCAACAATTTGCCTCTTTTCCAGCAGCAATCTGTTCTTGCAGTAAAAGACATGCATTATCGAGTTCTCCATTCTCCAACAATTCACTCAACCGGTTTTCTCCTGATACTTCGGCTTCAAGCCCCAAGCCGTATCGGAAAGCATCGTCGCCTGTTAGTTCGAGCGCTGCATCGTGAGCAACGGAAGGAGCATCGGGGACATGAATTCGGATGAGGAATGTTGCCGACATAAAGAACAACCAAAACAAGGTCAACATTTCAAGGATATGTACTTGAGCATCTTCTTCATGACCCATTCAACCACCACTGGAGGCTCCGCCAAGATTCAAATTCGAGGGGACGAAAGTACCCAATGATGGATTGAGAGTTGGCACATCAGTAATTCCAATCAAATTTGGTGTGAATGCCAAGAAGTTGAACACGACCAAAGCTACAACAATCATCATTCCAGAGTGTTTGAATCCTGTCGAAAAGCGACCGGTTGACATCAATCCTGCTACCGTTCCATTGCCGACCGCTTGCATTGTTACGCCGTAATAGAACACCGTTAAGAAAAACAAGGGGTCAATGTTACGAATGGTCATGTTTCCAATCGTTTGACCACCGCTATCGCCGGCGTCACCACCGCTGGAGTTTGAACCCGCAATAGCAGGAATAAAGACAACAGCAAGCGTGACAATCACGCCGAGGAAAACGAAGTATGATGTCCAGATGACAGCAATATAGGAGCCAATCGCACGTCTTCGTTCACCCTCAAGGAATTTCAATTCACGAGAATCGTTTGCCGCTGTAACCAGAATATCCGAGATTTTACCACCTGCGCGGTCAGCTTCAGCAATCAAAGCGATTGCTCGTTGGACCAGTGGTGTTCCAACACGGTCAGCAAATTGTTTGATGACATCACTGAATTTAATACCCCAACTGAGTTGGTCAGACATTTTCTTCACTTCGTGATTCAGTGCGCCATATTCCGATGTTGCAAGAGTTTGAATCGCCACCGTCATCGAAAGACCACCTTTCCAATATTCTGCAAGGTCGCGAAGAAAGTCAGGGAATTTTTCTTCCATATCATTTTGGGCAGTTTGTACCCGCTCCCAATAGTAGGAGGCAGGGTAGAGGAAGAAAAAGAACATCATTCCAAAGAAGTTGAGGAAAATGAATGGGCGAAGTGATTTTGCCCCCAACTCAAGTTCTGGACCAAGCCAAAACGACTTGTTGTTCATGTTTGAAGGGACGCCATCGTAATAATGGACCGTCATGTCAAATGAAACCTTTGAAAGTCGTTTTCCATCTTCCATCGAAAACACGAGGAATTCATAGCGATCATCAGGTGGTATCGATACCATATTGAGTTCACAATTATCTTGATCCGTGTTGCTTTCATGCATCGCCAGAATCTCGCCATCTTGGGAACGTATCGCCACGATATAGTCGGTTGATGTGTCAGCAATTATAGTACAATTGACCCATAAGGGTTGGAGGACTACCAATCCTCCCGTTTGGTCGGAGTCCACTCCAGGGACATCGAAATTTTTACCTTGTTTCAAAACTGTTTTCCATTCTTCATTTTCCCAAACGATACGGTCTGGTGCATCTTGAAGAATCGCACATGATTGGTTGGCAGAATAATCAGGTGCGACATTTGTATTGAAATGTTGCCCCATAGATTCACCTTGGGAATCTTTTGCCGTGAGCCCACAATACAGGTTTGTGAACATTGGTTCTCCATTCGTTGATGGAATGAACCCCGAGTTCGTTGCCCAAACTGCAGCAGTACCCAATCCGAGTAAAATTGATACAAAGAGGATTGCATAGAGTTTCGTCAAAGTCGAATCGTCCTTTGGCAAATCGAGTTTAACTATAATTTTCTCCTTTTTCCGTGCCATTCTTCCACCTCCTCTCACATTTCTTGTTCCTTACTACTGGTCCAAATTAGAATCGCATATGCAATGTGAATCATTGGTATAAATCCGAGAACAATTCCATACAGCATACCTTCAGACATTTGCGCTCCAGAACCTGAGACCCAGAACATAATGACCAACATGACAATCAAAAACAGAGGCATAGCCACTGCCACGACAATGTATGATTCTGCAAGAAGGGCGATTGACTCTAAGAACATCTGCAGCCGAGTTCTGTTTTCACGCATGTAGTGTTCTGCACGATTCAAGAAATACAACTTGAGTTGGCCACCTGCAGTGAGTGTTCCAACCATCCCTTGGAAAAACTCAGTTAACCAAAGTGATGGGGCCCGTTCAACGCCCATCTTCATGGCTGTAATTAAATCAAAACCAAGTAAGGTCACGTCTCTATACACCATCGCAGCATCATCGGACACGTCGCCATAAATCTCTTTGTTCATTGCAAGGGACCTGAAGATTTTGGACGGGGTTGCATTTGCTGCAGACATAGCAGCGGTGTAGGATGCAGCATAGGGGAGATATTTCTCAATCATTGCGCCACGGCGGGCCGCTTCTCGCTTTGCACCATTTTTATTGTGCTTAAATGCCATGTAAGGGATGAGAACTCCAATAATGGATACAATAAGAGTTTTCCATAATGGAGGGAATACCTGGTATTCAAAACCATCACATCCACCGCCTCTTGGATTATCAGGGTCGACTAAATCTTGATTCCAATACGACCATTCAAAACAGTAGTCGATTGTAGTTGGATCTTGAATACCTTCCCAATAAGCGATAATCCCAATGTCTGGAATGAAAAACAAACTGATAATGCCCCAACAAATCAATGTAATAGCAAGTGTTGTCATGAGTGCAGTTGCGAGAAATACTTCAGGCATCATTGGTATTGAGGCTTTGACCAAACTCGAAGACAATACCTTGTCACTGCGAGCACGCTTACGAAGCATACGGCCGAGGAGGCGGTTACAAATCCTCTGCCACGTGGTTAAGTCCATCGAATCACTTCCAAGTATTTATTTCAACTAAGTCCATCAACACGAGCCATAATTTCAATTGGCCGTACATAGTATTCTGTAATAATTTGAGATACTTGGTCCGCTTTTCGAATATCGTTCAAAACCATCCATTCGAGGACACGTTTTCGAGTACGCAACTCACGACGCATATCATCTTGAGAATAATTGAGTTTCACCATAATCTTCTCCAATACATAGGATTTGCCGCTGAAGACGAAATCATCGGTATTCACGTCCCAACGGAACACTTCATTGGTGATAATTTCCAAAGAATTCGGGTCAATGCCGACAATTTCAACCAGTTGCTTAGCTCGTCGAACACGTCTTCCATTAATACGGGTCTGAATTTGAATGACACATGCTTCCAAAGCAGGTAAAAGAACACGAGGTATGTCGATTGGTTTGTTTTCCAACCGGTGAACAAGTGAAGGGACAGAATCAGCGTGCACAGTTGAATACGCACAGTGGCCCGTGGCCATTGCTTGGAACAGAACATAGGCTTCTGCACCACGAATTTCACCCACAATGATGTATTCTGGTCGTTCCCGAAGTGCTGCTTTGAGCAACTCGAATTCACCGATCACACCCTCGGTTGATTCGCCACCAAATCCTTGTCGGGTCAAACCTGGAACCCAGTTGGGTTGAGGGATATTGACTTCACGAGTCGATTCAATGGAGACAATTTTCATCTGCCAAGGGATAAAAATACACATGGCGTTGAGCGTTGTCGTCTTGCCAGATGCAGTTCCTCCGACAAACAGCATTGGAACTTCATTCTGAAATCCAATCCAAAGGTAAGCGACCATCAAAGAAGACATCGTGCGGAACGCAACAATGTCGGCTGGTGAAAACGGGTCGTCCTTGAACCGTCGAATACAGAATGCAGAACCTCTGGTCGAGATTTCATGGCCCAACTTCATGACAATTCTGGAACCATCCATGAGTGTTGCATCCAGCAATGGCGATGCGACTGAAATGTGCTTGCCACAACGCTGTGCGAGTTTGATTACATAGGATTCCAGGTCATGGTCAGTGTGCCAAACACATGTTGTTTCCACGGATTCAAATTTCCGGTGGTAGGCGAAGATCGGGACTCCGGTGCCATCCATGGAAATATCTTCAACGTTAATATCGTTCATGAGGACGTCCATTTGCCCATATCCGATCAGGTCACGGCGCAAATAATAGAAAATCTTCGATTTCGATTTTTTATTGATTTTCATGCCGTAGGCTTTGATAACTTTGTCCATAGCAGTGCGAAGATACGCATCTGGGTTTGCATCGATTTCTTCAATGTTTACGGTGAGTGAGCGGATAAAGATATCGAGGATTTCTTCTCGGTAATCCTGTTCCTTTTTCGTCATCGGGGGTTCGATAATCTGATAGATAATATTGAGCGTTTGTTTGTCCCGGACAATGCGGGCAAAGGCATGCGGCGGCAAGACTGGGTACTTGTCCAGTTCGTCGTATTGGGCACGTTGTTTTGCCCGCTGACGCTTGCCTCCACCTTTGTTTTCTTTTCTCGCCATATGCGCACCCTCTGCCGAAGCAATTTATCACAGGCTATGGCTGACTATAACACTTGGGTGAAAAGCACCCCTTAAACCGCCACCCTGCGCCCCAAACGGATTAACCGTAAATCGCCCGTTTATCAGCAAAGTTCATTGTTGGTTTTTAAACGATTTAAGCCAAGCATGGCATGAAGTACGGAACATCTCCAAATTGACATTGTTATCGATTAAAAAATCGGATTCAGCGATGATTTCTTCCAAGCCCCAGCCACGTTCACGTGCGTCACGAACTTCAAAGGCTTGACGATTTCCATCTTCCGAACGTCCCCGGCTTTGGATCCGTGAAAATCGAATATCAGGTGATACTACGACGGCCAAAGAAAAGAAATTGTCACCCCAGCGTTGTTCAAATACAACACGTTCAGCAGTGCCTCGCATGCCTTCAATTAAGACGATTGAATGAGATTCAAGGAGCGCGCCGACAGCATCTGCCAAGCGCACTGCGAGTACATCTTCACCGTGCTGGGCGCGTAATTGGGCCGCTATTTCACCAAAAATACCTGGACTCTCTTTGAGTTCTAAACGAGTGACTTCAGCACGAACCATGTCACCCATTGAAAGGACAGGGATGTTGTTTTCAGAGAGAACATCGGCAAATTCCCCCTTGCCAGAACCTGGCATCCCGCACACTGCTACGACTCGGGCCATGCTTGATGGGGGTAGGCGAATGCTCATCAAGATACCTCCATTTTCATGGAGTTGATTGCAGTTCAATTGGAAAATTCTGCACGACCCCATCGGCGGTCGATGAGTTTCCACAATAATGCAGAGGCTAGGATTAATCCTACAGAGATAGCAAGCATTCCTTTGTAACCTTGTTCGACCATACCTTGGTCATACATGGTGGATGCGGTCGCATCCAATCCATCCTGTGAGGCACGCTCCCACCAATTGCCATACAGAGAAACATCGCCTTGGGTGAATGAAAGCAGGAACAGCAGGAGCAATGGTATCACGGTCCCAATCCAAAACCAAATCATGATCGATGCATCGAAAATAGCTTTATTTGGCCGCAATCCCATCAAGAATGCGGTTAATGCAACGATGTAAATTGAATTGGCAAACATCACGATGATACTGGTTGGTAATGCTCCCCATTCATCAAGTCTCCACGCCATGAGGACAATGAATATCAACGAAATCCATGATGTGGCAAGGAAATAGACAACGACTTTCGCTCGGATCAGTTGTGGAACTCGTAGAGGTAGGCCGTTCATGAATTCAGGTGAATCTAAAATCGTTAACCATGAATAAAAATTGAAACCGAAGAATCCGAGGAAAGGAGCATATGAAAGTAAATTAATTGGAATTGGCGCTTCTGCAAAATCAACGAGCCATGCCATTCCAAGGAGTACCAAAAGAGGAATAGAGTATGAAACGGTCATCTTTTTAATCGAGCCTGAACGAATTAAGTCGACAAATTCCTTTGCTACAATTAATCGAACCTCACCCTTGCCAAGGAAACCTAAACGGTTGTATATTGGCGTGAAAAGTTCTGCTCGTTCGACAACGGAGACATCAAAATCATCGATGATGAGTGCGGATGAAAACAGGCCGACTGCTAGACTTGCCAGCAATGCAAGTACCGCGCCGAAAATATTCTGTGAACTTTGAACACCGAGGCCCCAGAGCATCGAGCCGATATCGAATTTACCCAACCCAATTCCGACTCCCAAAGCAACCACAAGTAGGGGTCCGAAGATAGTAAACGGGCGGCCACGCATCCATAGCGCAGAAGCAAAGAAGGCAATTGCAAGTCCTTGAGCCAAGGTGATAATCATTGCAAGCCATGTCCAAGGTAGGCTTGACCATTCCAATGGGGTTGAAATGCCCGCAAGTGATTCAAGCCCAATTCCAACAGCCATTCCGGCTACAACAGGAGAAAGGATGAGCATAACATAGAAACTCAAATCCTTGACGAAATAGGCAAAGTGTGCAACCGAATTTGGAAGGGGTTGCAGCGCTGGTGCGGCCAAGAGGTAATTTTTGGTCCCAGCGCGATGAACGATTGCATCATGACCCATGAATGCAAATGTTCCCATCCCTAGGCTGAACATCAGCAACGGTAGGTGGAGGGCGAAGCGTAATTCTTGCCATGTAAACGTCTTCGATTCAATATCAGCGACTTGTGCAGATGAATCGCCTACTAGAAATTGTAAACCAATGGTTGTGATCGCCGTCACCAAAGTCAACAGAAGGGGGAATAACACCATTTGACGCTTTTTGGCAAATTCAAGGCTTTTACGCCCCTCTTCTTTGAACATCACTCGAAATGTTGTAGAAAAAGCCTCCCAACCACGCAATGGTTCGTGCAATTGTTGGTCGTGAGCACTTGTCCCTAATGATTGAGTGTTCATCGATTCAACATCGATGACTTCATCCCAATCGCGAGAAACTACGCTCACTCCAGACACGTTCACTCCTCCTCAATATCCTTGTCTTTGGCACCTTGGTCACTGAGTCGTTCAACATCTTTAATCGAATGACCAACCAATCGAATAAAAACATCTTCAAGCGTTTCATCCTTTGATTTTTTGAGTCCTTTTACCGTTCCTGCTGCGAGCACTTTCCCATTGTTGATAATGGCCATTCTATTGCACATACGCTCAGCCATTTCCAAAACATGTGAACAAAGGAATATGGTTCCACCATTCTTGACATGTTCAAGAAGCCAGTGTCGGCATTTCCGCTGATAGATAGGGTCGAGATTGGCAAAAGGTTCATCGAGAAACAGTAATTTTGGCTTATGGATAAACGCAGCAGCAAGCATGACTTTCTGGCGTTGACCTTTTGATAAATCCTTACACATTGTGTCACGTTTCTCTTCCAATCCAAACCACTCAATCCAATGTTGGACTTGTTCGTGAAGGTTTTCGACAGTCCGTAACTTGGCGACAAATTCAAGAAATTCAACCGGTGTAAGAAACGATGGAGGGGATTCAGATTCAGGGACAATTCCAATGTTGGCTTTTACTTTCTGTGGGTCGGCCACAGCATCGACTCCAAGTACTTCGATTCGCCCCTTACTTGGGCGAAGTTGTCCGGTGAGAAGTTTGATGAAAGTCGACTTCCCGGCACCATTTGGACCAAATACGCCAAAAAACTCACCTGCATGAACTTCTACATTGAGCGGGTGCAATGCAATGAAATCCCCGTATTTTTTGGCCATGTCTTCAGCCTTCACCAGTGGAGCGAGTGATTCAACCATGGGCGTACGAAACCGTCGTGGCCTTTGAGTTCTTGGTTTCTCCCTCATGAGGGCGGAAATCGAACCGGTCGGTGAAATGATGTACCGAAACCGACTGGGCGTGGTATGGGCGCCCCACAGACCGATGTACTTTCTATTGAAGAAATCCCCGTCAATGACCAAGCAGATTTAGGCTCAGTGGCCCTGATAACCATCAATCGTCCGGATAAACTCAATGCATTGAACGCCGATGTTATGGCGGGTTTGAAATCTATGGTCGCTTGGGTTGAAGCGACTGATTCTATCCGTGTTGTTGTGGTTACAGGTGCGCAACCAAATCAACCACCTGACGGAAAGCGAGCAAAACCGAATGCTTTCGTTGCAGGCGCAGATATTACAGAATTTGTCGGGAAACAGAGCGCTGATATTCGTGTAATGTTCAAAGAGAATGCCGTAGAGGCATTGTGGAATTTGAGCAAACCGACCATCGCTATGGTCGATGGCTTTGCTCTTGGTGGTGGCTGCGAAGTGGCTTGTTCTTGCGATGTACGCATCGTCAGCGACCGTTCGCGTTTTGGAACGCCAGAAATCAATCTTGGTTTAATTCCAGGTTACGGCGCAACCCAACGTCTCGTTCGGCTTATTGGCTATGGTAAAACCATGGAGATGGTGATGACCGGAGAAATGATTGATGCGAAAGAAGCGTATCGAATTGGCTTGGCAAATCATGTCTGTTCACCAGAGATGTTGCGGGAATTTACGCTTGATATGGCTCGCTTAATAGCAAGTAAATCCTCAAATACGCTCCGGGTTGGAAAGCAGACTATTCGAGCAGCTCTTGATGTCGGATTGACTGAAGGTGTTGCCATTGAAGCCGAAGCCTTTGCAAGTTTGTTTGATTCCGAGGATAAAGAAATCGGAGTTAATGCTTTTCTCAACAGAGAAACACCTCAATGGAAACACAAGTGATGTGCTTGCTCACCGCCTTGTTGTTATTCAGCGAGTACGTAAAGGGAACCATCCCTTAGCCATATATGGCTGTGGCCAACGGACGACTTCAGCGGTTTCGATAGCCGTTCTCACGTGCGAAGTCGCGGAAGTGTGGCATGTGAGCAGCATGTTCGCGGATAAAGGAGCGCGGCATGACTCCCTCCCAACGCCCGAGTAGATCATTCCATACGCGGTCACAGACTGTTGTTTGTAAGACTTTGAGCAAGCGGTTGTTGGTCATCTTCTTGGCTATTTCAGTCGAGCAGCATGGCTCATTGTTGCGGTTTTCCGCTTGCTTGGCGCGTTTATTCAACTTATCAGCGACCCAAGCAAGGCGAACTTCTTCAGCTCGAGGGTTGTTCGCTACAGCGGGTAATTTACCCGTTTTCCGGTTGCCAGTTGGGCGTCCAGTTCGTCGGTCCTTGCCGTTGTGGAACGGCTTGATGTTACGGTTCGTTTTCATAATTTCATATCTCCAGATTCATTCTATGGCGTTGCCAAAGCTTTGCCTTATCAGAATGTTTTATCTGGGGAATTAGTTCATCATGAGTTCACCTTTTGAAATCGAATTGTCGGCTTTTGCTTCGACGATGTCGTTACTTTTGCCTACATAGACTCATGGTGTCTACACTATATAAAGCGCCGTCAGGGCAGTCCTAAGAGGGATTTTGAGGTTTAAAATCCAATGACGATATTCCAGGCTACGACAAAAATAGCAACATCTGCACAGGCATGAGTAACCCAAACAATCCAAATGCTTCGGTATTCCAAATACAGCCATGAAAAGACCGTTCCACCAATGAATACACCCAATGAGGCAATAACTGCGCCAAGGGGTTCAAGAAAGAAGACGAGTGCAATACTGTGATGGAGTGTAAATACTGCCGAAGAAAGGAGGGATGAACGCCACTTCCCTCCAACCAACTGTTCTATTTTTGAAGTGATGAACCACCGAAAGACGTATTCCTCTAGTACCGAATTTATGAAGACCCAAAATACGATGGCAGCAGCGAGTTTCCAGGGGACAGTCAATCCTACAGGGTCAAGAATTGCTTTCAAAGCATCAGGTTGGAGCATCAGTTCCCCGAGGAAGAAATAAGCGAGCCAGACGACAAGCATCATTCCGATTCCTAGAATGAAGGCCATACTCCACCCACCTTTTTTTACAGGTGACCATGAAAACTTTTGTTTTTCGATATAGATGTGCCAAAATGCAGGTAAACCGAACATCCAAATTTTCGTGACAATAAAAACAATCACCGCCAAAGCTCCTGCTTTGAAAGCAAATCCAGTTATAACCGAAATACTTGGTGCAATGCCAACGAAGAAAAGTCCCAAAATCGCAAGCGTGCGTGTTTGAATGAGAGTTTCTGAATTTTCGTGAAGGGCATCCGCCATTTTGAATCAAACATTACTCAAGTCATCCACTCTTCAATGTTGACACGGATTTATGTGTTAATTATCCATTTCATCTTTCATTTGAGCCAAAGCACTGCTCGCACTTGGTATTGGGAGTGGCAAGATAAGAGGCGCTCCATCAGGGCCGAGGAGTGGTGGGAGTGCATTTCCATCGAGACCAATAAATGGAGATGGTTCGGGTGCTTTTTCGTCTTGTATTTTTTCGAAGCCATCATCGAGAGCAGATCGAAGTTTCAAAATGCGAGTGTCATCTATTCGAATAAATGTTGCACCGTAGATATGGCCCGATTCGGGATTTTCGGGGGTGACTAAAACCGATTGTCCATGCCCAGGTGCCTGTAAGAGTGCAACCAAATCTTCCCCTGCCGTTTGTTCTTCCCACATGCGGGCGGTCGATGCGCGAATATCAGCCATTTGACCCCTACGACGTAATTCAATCTTCTTTCGGATTGTGTCATGCTTGATTCTTCGTTGAGCAATGGATGATTCAATATCTGCGTTTTCCACAGAGTCAGGGCTCACTTCAACCACGAACTCATCGGCCACATGCACATCTTCCATCTCAAGGGTGACTTCGACGATTTCTTCATTGTGGGCTTCGCTTTCGACAAGCGTTTCTGCGAGGATCTCCTCTCTTTTGGTTTCCGCCGCTTGAATTTTAGCGAGTTTACGTTCCCGCAAGGTTGCCCCATCAAGTTCGCCTTCTGTAATGGGTTCTGGGATATCTAATTCACTCTCTTGTTCACTTTCTTGTGATTCTAACTCTTGAGTATTTGTCGTGGTTGGATGTTGTACGCGGGCAACGGGTTTTACCGTCCCCATTACAATCCAAGCGAACGAAAAAGCAAGGACGGCTGCGATACAAATCCACTTTTCTATATCTGATAAATCACCTGTTTTCAACAGATAAAATACCGCTACAGCGAGGGCACAGAGTGCAGTAACCGAGCGTGCGAATCCCATGTCCCTCACATCACTCCAATTGGTAGTAACTTATCATGATGATGGCAATTGGCGTAGTAAGTCATTCAATGCTCGACTTCGGTGGCTGTAGGCTTGTTTTTCCTCAAGTGAAAGAGCACCGAAGGTTTTGCCATGCGTACTTTTCTCACCATATTCGCCATGAGGCAACGGTTCTCCATCTGAATCGAGGTCGTTTGGTGTAAACACTGGGTCGAAACCAAATCCCTCCCCTTCACTGCTTTCAAGCGCAATCCATCCCGGGCACTTGCCATTTCCATAGAGTATTTTACCATTCATCCATAAGGCTGCCACTGCTTGAAACTCTGCTGAACGTAACTGGGCGCATTGGACAGTATCTTGGCTTTGCAGATGTTGAAGTAATCGCAGAATACCATTGTTGCCTATCGTTTTCAACGCGTAAGCGGAGTATACTCCAGGGAAACCGTTGAGCGCTTCGATGAACAGGCCAGCATCTTCAACCAAAATCATGTCTTCGGATTGTTCACCACCTGGTAGATGGGACAAGGCTTGAGCAATTTTTGATTGCGCAACTTCCTCCAAAGTATCTGCTTGAGGCTCAATTAGAGCACCTTCCTTGACGATGAGTTGGCGGACAGTATAGCCTAACGGTTGCAGGTGGTACGTTGCTTCTTTGAGTTTGCCGATATTGCCTGTGAGGAACCATATGGTGCGCATCATGGTTCCGCTATGGCTTTTGCATATTGAGGTACAGGGCGGAAAACGCTTTTATTGCTTTCTTTTGAAGCGAGCCTTCAAAGCCCAAACTCTTGAGGCATTGGTATGCTACAACAATTTGGTATTGTCGCTCTTGGTGGTGCACTTGGCGCTACACTACGATATGCGGTGAGCGAATGGGTATCCGTTGAATCATTCCCTTACGCAACCTTATCTGTCAACCTCATCGGTTCTTTTCTCTTAGGCGTATTGGCGGTAGGCTTGGCTCAGAATCTTCTTTCAGCTAACATGGCGTTGTTGCTTGGAATGGGTGTACTTGGTGCTTTTACAACCATGTCAACCTTTTCGCTGGAAACGGTTCAGATGTTTGAACAGGGTAAAGGTAGTTTAGCAATTGTATACGTTGCTCTTACAATGGCATTGGGTCCACTTCTTGCTTTGCTTGGTTGGAAAATCGGAGAATCTATTTTTGTATAATTGCATGGATTTATGTAGGGCTTGATGTTTACTTCTTTTCAAGGACCACATGCGGAAAAGTTTCGTCTGCCCTAAGAGTTGAAAAGATGACTGAACATAATTTAATCCAAACTTTGAACGATGCCCTCGGATGGGAATTGCGAGCGGCCAATATGTACGCTCATTATGCGGCGAATATACGTGGGATACACCGTCTTCAACTTTCTCCGATGTTTACCGACGAAGCAACCGAATCTACTATGCATGCCGATATCGTCCGAAAAGCAATCGTTAAACTCGGTGGTGTGCCAGTCACAGAGAGAAACCCCCATGAGATTATTCACACAACGCAATATGGTGAAATGTTGGTTCATTCCTTAGAAACTGAAACCAAAGCAGCGGCAGTTTATGCTGCAATAATGATCGAACTCGAATCGGTAGGAGATCAAGATTTGTATGATGCAATCGAACAAATCTATCTCGCTGAACTTCGTAGCCTTGAAGAGTTACGCCTTCTCATGGGATAATTATCCGTGATAACGCACACGTGAACGAACATCTTCCAGTCGCTTCAGAACATGTTGAGCGGTCGGAACGGCACCTCCGGATTGTTCGGGTGGTGTGCCAAGTCGTTCTTCTTCGGAAGCGTAGCCTTCCAGTAACATCTCGATAGCACCTGTGTGTTCGGGATGGGATGCGCCAAGAATTTCATCGATGACATGGAGGTCGATTCCAAAACGTTCTATCTCATAATCGATTGCAGCAAGACCAAAATCGATTAACGAGGGCTTGGCATTTTCATCGACGAGAATATTGTTGGTTGAGAGGTCACCATGCGTAATAGCCTCTCGATGAAGACGACGAATCAATGCTCCAGTGTTTCGTAAAGCCATACCGATGAATTCCTGTGAGTGTTCATTGTTTCGTAAAATTTCAATCAAAGGTAACCCTGGCATTCGTTCAAGTATCATCCGACCAGATTCGGGGTCAAGGTCCCAAACAGCAGGAACGTTCAATCCACGCCTTTTGAGACGTATAAGGAGCCGAGATTCACTCATCATCCGTCGGTAACCGAGGCGGATATCAAGGTCTGGATGACGCCATTTTCGAGGTCGACGGAGTTTGCGTACAGCGTCGAGCCCCATCCATGTGCCCGCCCAAACTTCTGCTTCGGCACCAAGGTGCAAACGCTCGGTCGGAACAAAGGCCATGGAGGGGGCTTTTGTTCCCCATTTATCAACACTTCAGCAAAGGTTTGGTTCAAAAAGGAGGACTTTGTGCCAGTGTTGAAGCAAGATGACCGTATCTCTGCCAATGTGTTCCGTGGATTTCATGGATACCTCCCTTTCTCCAGAGGAGCAAGCAATAGCAGATAGAATCAATGAATTGCGTGAACAACTCGGTGACCAGTTGCTGATTTTGGGCCATCATTACCAACGAGACAGTATTGTCATGCATACAGATTTCCTCGGAGATTCATTCATGCTGAGTCAAATGGCAGCTGAATCAAAGGCCAAGTACATCGTTTTTTGTGGCGTTCACTTCATGGCAGAATCAGCCGATATCCTCACCACGGATGACCAAATCGTCGTTCTCCCAAACATGCGGGCTGGCTGTTCAATGGCCGATATGGCCACATTAGTTGATGTCGAATCCGCATGGGAGACCCTTTTACTCGAAGCCGAACTCGATGACCCAATCGAACGTGAAGACCCTACTGCTTTGGCGTCCTTGGATGACAAATTCTTGGTACCGGTCACCTACATGAACAGCAGTGCAGACTTGAAGGATTTCGTTGGTCGACATGGTGGGATTGTCTGCACCTCGAGTAACGCTCAAGGCGTGCTCAACTGGGCCTTTGAACGGGCAGGAAAGAACGGTGCAGTCTTGTTTTTCCCCGACCAACATCTTGGACGAAACACTGGTAATGCCATGGGTATCTCACTCGATTTAATGCCGACATGGGCTCCGGGCACTGGTGCGATGGGTGAACTCAAAGGGAGCCGTATCATCCTTTGGCATGGCTTCTGTTCAGTTCACAAGCGATTTACGAAACCTCTCATTGATGATTTCCGTATGCGACACCCGGATGGAATCGTTGTTGTTCACCCTGAATGTCCGATTGAAACCGTTACTGCAAGTGATGCAAATGGTTCAACCCAATTCATTCGAAACTTTGTTGCAGAGCAAGCACCTGGTGCTAAAATTGCGATTGGAACTGAAATTAACATGGTCGCCCGTTTGGCAGAAGAACACCCAGATAAGCATATTGAATGCTTGGATACAGAGATTTGTCCTTGTTCAACGATGTACATGATTCATCCAGCCTATTTGATGGATGTGCTTGAACGGATTGTCGATGGAGAAAAACCCAACCAGATACAAGTTCCCCCCTCCATCCAAGAGGGTTCTTTGTGGGCATTAGAACGAATGTTGAGTGTTAAAAAGTGATCATTCTTCTTCGCGACCCAAGATGATTCGGCTTGATTCGGCTTGCCGCTGAACGATATGAATGAAGACCAACAGCACACCAAGCATAATTCCAATTTGAAGAATCACGTTGGAATAGGCCGTGATTTCGGGAACCCATGAATGAATGTGAATCGACACCTCTCCATCTGCAGATTGCTCAAAGTAGACCAAATGATGTTCAAGTACATGCGGGCTCCATTGATGCAAAGCATCAGCAGTCAACAATTGTGTATGGTTGTTGGTAAGATTTACGAATTGAATTTCACCATCCATGTATTTCTCTATTGGATTGGTTGGGTCCAAATGGTCACGAACCGACCAAGCTAAGATACCATTTTTCATCGAAGGTCCACTCACAGCATATTTGGCATCACTGGCAAGCCATTGCTGGCCATTGGAACGGTTGTAGACCACCAAGCGTTCGGTAGCAGAAACATTGACGGTCACCGCAAAGAAATCTTCATCGAATACAAAATCGGTTATCGTAGCGTTTTGCATATCGACAGGCGTGCCCCATAATGCAAGGATGTCATCCTGTTCAGGTGTTGAAGAAGCATTTATTTTTTCGATGGTAATCGACCCGGACGAACCGATTCTGGAGAGTAGAATACTCGTTGGTTCATCCTTCAAAACCATTGCTACTTCAAGTCCATTTGAACGAATGAGGTCAATATTTGTGACGTTGAAACCAAGCGATACTTCTTCTCCAAGGAAATTGTATGCGCTCAACAATCCATCCTTTTTGAGAATGATATACTCGACCTCTTCGGCCCCCGTCAAGAGGATATCATCGGGTCTCTCCATTGCAATGGTCAACATTGGTACTCCAGAAGTGGCAATTGAGTCGAGATTGAATACCGATAATGTAGTTTGATTGGCAACAGCGAGTTTGGAGGCAGAGAGTGCATACGGTGAATCGTATTCGATGCTACCGTTCATGAGTTCCCAATTCATTTCTAAATTTGCTACATCATGAATCACCATGACTGGGCCAGTAGATCGATTGTCAATGGTTGCCATCCAACTATCTCCGGTTGCGACATCTTGAGGTGCTTCAATTCCTCCAGCAGGTAAAGATTGATGGGATAATTCCCAAGTAATGATGGAAAACAACAGCAAAAATACGATGATTGCTAAGACTCCAGTTTCTCTACTTTGTGGATTGCGATAACGCTTGAGAATGCTTGACCCTCTCCTCATGACAAGAGCAAGTGCTTTTTTTGGATCTGTTAAAAGAGTGACGAGTCGAGCATTTATGGTTCGTTCGTCGAAAACTTTCCACCACGAATCCGACGTTCGGTCTGCAACAGCAACCGCAAGTGCTGCAATCAGCATACCCCCGATAATATCTGAGAACCAATGAATGCCTAGATAAATAATTGTAAAAGCAGTGATGAGTGTATAGGCGAGTACCAATGCACGGTATTTGTTCCAACGACGGTCTTCATCGAAGCGTGTAAGGCACAACCAGACGGCGAAGGGTATCCCAATATGAAGCGATGGCATTCCGTTGGTAAATGGGTCAATACGCCTAAACCAATCACTGATTTCAGGCGTTAAATCATACGCTAAAGTCTCCATTCCAGGGATATAATCCCCCGTCACTCGAACATTAAAGAACAGATAGAATGGAATTGCTAATATGTAGACCCATGCAATACTCAGAGTCATTCGATCGGCAATCCATCGATCATCGAAAAAGGCGAAGTAAAAGACGGATACGTAGCAAATAAACATGAACCCTGTAACGTAAAAATGGGTGAGCACAACGGTTAACCATTTTGCTTCAAACAGTTGCTGAACTTCCAACACGAGGTCCCCTTCAAGGCCGTAGATGAAGGGTGTCATGTCCAAGCCGGTGTTCGCAATGATGATACGGTCTAATTGGTCGAGAAGATCTTTTGAGTTGTAAATGATAAACACAATCGAGATGTGAATCCAATATCTGCGAAAGAAATCCACAAATGTAGGGAGGGTAATTTTCATCCACGGCGGCTTAAAAACGGGTAACAAGATGACGCCAAGCGCGAGTGCACTCACCATCCAACTCAGATAGATGCCGTCCATTCGTCAACCTCAACCCCTACGGGGTTGGGTGTTGCACATGAAACCTCGTAGTCAAAAATCTCAGATACACAGTTCCTTGGCTTACCAAGCACCGTGGACGTAGAGTTTGCCGTTGTCCGGATCTCTCCGGTTTGCCAAATCCCAGATTCGTTCAAATCGAAAGATTCCACTTGAACAACCCTGTGTCCATTCAAATCCTAGAGCATAGTTCCCAACGATACGTACCTTTGGTTTCTCTTTTGGTAATGCTTCGACTTGTTTGCGGAGCGTTTCACAGCCTTCATCAGCGTTGCGTAGTGGAGAACATTTAGCGCAAGGGCAAGCATAACGCAGGTCATCATAGGTGATGTCAAATTCAGATCCTCCATCATAGGAGACAAGAACATCCAGTTCTCTCCGTTCAATCCGAGTCATTTTTGGCATTTTATCGGTCATCTCATCACCATCAAATGATTTCAAGGCCGTCTCCGGCGTCTTCGACAATTTGTTCTTGTAATGCGGAAACGATTGCAGCAAATGCAATGGCAGAAGGGCCTTCGGGGTCGCTTACGATTCGGTGAACTCCGTCATCACCACCTCGGACAAAGCCGGGGTCAAACGGTAAGGCACCGAGGAAAGGAACACCAAATTCTTCAGCGGTGAGTCGCCCTCCGCCTTTCTTGAAAATATCCAGTGTTACGCTGAAGTTACCCTCATCATCAGCAGTTGCTTTCAAGGTCTTTCCAGCAGGAGCAGCGATTTCGATTTCTGAGCCAGGGGTTGCCTTGCCAGAGATGGTGTAGCCACTCATGTTCTCGACAACTCCGAGCACTGGGACTTTAAGCGATTCTGAGAAGGTAATCGACTTTCGGCTATCAAGGAGCGCGACTTCTTGGGGTGTAGTCACGATGACCATTCCGTCAATATCAGGGAGTGATTGTGCTACAGTGAGTGGTTCATCCGAGGTGCCCGGAGGGAAGTCAATGATGAGGTAATCGAGATTCCCCCATTCAACGTCTCCAATAAATTGCTGAATTGCACCGAGCTTGATAGGCCCTCGCCAAACAACAGGTGTATCTTCACTGTCAAGTAAAAAAGCCATCGAAATAACTTTGACTCCAAGATGGCCTTGAGCAGGATGGATACGACCTGATTCAACATGCAAGCGTTGTCCATCGAGTCCCATCATCTTGGGAATGTTTGGTCCAGTGATATCGATGTCGAGGATTCCGACCGAGAGACCTTGTTGTGCCAATGAAAGTGCGAGCCCTGTCGATACAGTGGATTTACCTACACCGCCCTTTCCTGATAATACCATGACCTTATGTTTGATTTGCTTGCCGATTTCTTCCATCGATATTTTACGCTTCATCTGAGCATAAGCCTGTTCCATTTTCTTTTGTTCTTGAGGAGATGCTTCTGCAGGCTTATCATCCGCATTGGGGTCGTGGGTTGTGACCGGTGAATCCGACATGGACGTAGCACCCGCCTGCTGTACTTCAACCCATCTTTTTCGGCCGCTTTTGAATCAGCAACATACGATGACTTGAATGGAGAATGGTCGTGATGAGAAGAAATGCCAAAGTAAGACGGATATCGAAGGACTGGTCTGCATACGCCCATGCTAAACCGCTCGACAAAACCAATCCCACTGCAAAACCTACAGTATTCGCCTGAATTTTTTCTTCATGAACCTTTATCCTTCCAAAAGCGATAATGCTTGGGCCAACTGCAAATGTCATAACTGTAATCAATGCAGCAATGACTTTGAAAACGGTATCCCAATCTCGAGCAGCGGCAACGATGTGGGCTAAAAACAAAGCCAAATAGAGTATCGATGAAAATCGGATTCCGCGAAATAAACTCGGAGCAGTTTGGAACACACTTCGACGAAATCCTCCCCCCTTGAGAATGCTTCTCTTTATTGAGAATCAATAAATACACTCGACTTCATGGACATCTATGAACCTCTTATTTGTCTGCGTCGGAAATTCCTGTCGATCTCAAATGGCAGAGGGAATCGCTCGTTCAATGGGCCATTCGGCAGATTCTGCTGGCACGCATCCGGCTAAACACATTGCCAGTAATGCTGTTGTCGTTCTCAACAACCGTGGGATTTCGGCCGATGGAATGGTGCCAAAGAGCGTCGACTCTTTCTCTGCTGATGATTATGATATGGTCATCTCCATGGGGTGTGGAGTACACTGTCCTTTGATGCGAATTGACCAAGATTGGAACTTAGATGACCCAGTAGGCCAAGCCCTTTCAGTTTACCAAGCGACAGCAGATGAGATTGAGCGAAGGCTCAAAGCCTTGCATCAGTGATCATTCTTCTTCTTTTACTTCTTCCTTTTCTTCCTTTTCAGGAACGTCGCCGAGACCATCCATTTCGATGGTGAGAACGCTTACGACTCGTTCTCTTTTGTCTTCTTGAGTTAATGTTTCCGAAGAACAATGAATGTTTCCAATAGTGACTTCAGCAGGTAGACCTTGGGCAATGATTCCATTTCTCCGCCGACAAATTTCGGCCACATCGACGGCTCGTCCAATTGTCGCACCTCGCGCCACAAGCTGAATTTGGCGGTCTCCTTGCTCCATGGCCATGACGACAGCTCGGACATATGCATGCAGTGGTTTTTTGCCAATGAAAATGGGACGTCTTTCACTCATAGTGCTCTCTCTAAAAAGAACTATTCATCATCTGCCTGTTAATTCTTCGCCTGTTGGCTCTCTATGGAAGTTCAGTAAATCAGACTAAAAAATGGGGTGCTGAGATGGGATGGTACGGACGCCGGGATTTGAACCCGGGTTCAAGCGTTGGCAACGCTCGGTGATAACCACTACACTACGTCCGTAGATGTAATCACCCCAAAGTACGGCAGTATAAACGGTTGTCGGCTCGACTGAGTGCTCAGTTAAATCCGAAACGGTCTTGGCCTTGTTCGCTTTCAGGTCGGTTCCGAATCGAAATGACCACGATTGCTGTTACACCGATGCCGAAAACAACCAGAATACCCAGTAAAACCCCAGTCGTGAGGATGGAGCCACTTACGCCTGTTAAGACCGATTGTTCTTCGACCAATTGAACGGCAATAGAAGTGGTAGGGCTTACTTTTCCATATACATCCGATGCTTGAATCAATACTTCATGCGTGCCAATCGGGATACTGCTTCGAACTTGCATTTCAACGGAATAGATGCCATCGTTTGCTACCGCATCGCCGTTACTTCCGTCATCATACATCTTTTGCCAAGTGGCTTGTGAAGTAAATGGCGTGAAGACACCAAGGTTTGCTTGTGCAACCAGAACACCATCGTAATCGCTGATTGCGACTTCGAGTACAACCGTTGAACTTGTTTCGCCTTTCTCTACAGTTTGGATGCCTGGATTGATGATGAGAGGCGCGGTATTGAGGATGTTAATGCTCATTTCTTTCATAATTTCATCTGAGATATGATGTGGGCCGTAGATCGCTTGAAGTGATGAATTCATTCCATCCGCATGCCAAAAGGAGGTAAATACACTTTTACCAAGACCATCGGTCAAGATAAGCGGCAAGGCCTGTTCTCCCGGCGTCATCGAATCAGGAACCGTAAAATTACCAATCCATACCCCGTTCAATTGAATCAATGGCACGAGGCCACCTCGTGATTCTCTCAAATCAATCATAACACTCTCAACGCCATGACCATCGTAGGCTTGAGCATTTACAATCATGACTGCACCACGTGGGCCAGTATCTGGC
>CAJJCM010000028.1 GCA_905182635.1 uncultured Candidatus Poseidoniales archaeon | reverse complement strand
CCTCAAGCACGCGACCAATGCAGAACTGCAGTGGAACATTGTGAGCCTTGAATCACTTGGCACTGTCGGTGGATACACCTCGATCGCCATCGATTCGAATAATAAAACTCATATCTCATACTATGATTACACCAATTCCGACCTCAAGTACGCTACGAATAAGAGCGGCTCCTGGGTCTATGCAACACTCGATTCTGTAGGGTATGTGGGGAGTCATACTTCGATTGCCCTCGATTCAAACGACCATGTTCATATCTCATACTTTGATGCCACCAATTCCGCCCTCAAGTACGCTACCGATAAGAGCGGCTCATGGGTGATTTCAACGCTCGAGTCCTCAGGAGATGTGGGCATGTACACCTCGATAGCCATCGATTCAAACGACGCTGTTCATATCTCATACCTTGATTATAAGGGAAGTTCCGACCTCAAGTACGCTACCGATAAGGGCGGCTCCTGGGTGATTTCAACGCTCGATACCTCAGGAGACGTTGGCTATTATACCTCGATCGCCATCGATTCAAACGATGCTGTTCACATCTCATACTCTGATCTCAGCAATTCCGCCCTCAAGTACGCTACCGATAAGAGCGGCTCATGGGTCTATACAACGCTCGATTCCTTAGGAGATTTCACGTCAACCTCGATTGCTACCGATTCAAACGATGCTGTTCATATCTCATACTTTTCTGTGCGCTATTTCAACCTCAAGTACGTTACCGATAAGAGCGGCGAATGGGTGATTTCAACGCTTGATTCCTCAGGAGATGTGGGCGAGGGCGCCTCGATAGCCCTCGATTCAAACGACGCTGTTCACATCTCATACTCTGATTACACCAATTCCGCTCTCAACTACGTTACCGATAAGACAGGCTCCTGGGCCTATTCCGAGCTCGATTTAGTGAATGTGGACTTCACTTCGATAGCACTCGATTTAAACGACGATGTTCATATCGCATACTATGACTCGGAGTATAAGGATCTCAAATACGCGACTACCGTAGAATTTCCGCATGTTATGTGGGAATTTGCGGGTATTGACATATCTGAAGACGTAGGTTCTCAGTCATCGATCGTTCTCGATTCAACTGATACTATTCACATTGCATACTTTGATGCATATAATTTGGACCTAAAATATACCACGAAAGATTCCAGCGGTTCATGGAACTCAACCTCAATTGATACTGTTGGAGATGTAGGCCGAGGCCCGTCTATCGCCATCGATTCAAACGATGCTTTACATATTTCATACTACGATGCTAGTAATCAAGATCTCAAATATGCTACGAACGCCAATGGTTCATGGGTCATCGCTTCTATTGATGCATTCGGTCATGTTGGTCAATTCAGTTCCATTGCCATTGATTCATCCGATACTGTGCATATTTCTTATCTTGATTCTACCAATGGCGACCTCAAATATGCAACCACCAACACCGATGGTTTATGGGTAACCAGTACAGTTGATGGTGGAACTCCAATTGTTGGCCAATTCAGTTCCATTACCATTGATTCAAACGACGCTGTCCATATTTCATACTGGAGTAATTCTGGTGGCAAACTTATGTATGCTAACAATGTTAACACGAGTTGGACAATTAACGCTCTTGCTGTTAATGGAGATTGGCGTGAATCCGCGATAGCCGTTGATTCGAATGATAATGTGCATATTGCATACTATGATATGATTGCTAAAAACGCCATGTATATCACCGATGCCTCTGGTAATTGGATGAGCATTGCCATTGATACTGTAGGAGGAGTTGGTCAGAACCCCTCTATCGTTATCGATTCTTTCGATACCGTACATCTTGTCTATTATGATGAAACAAACGGTGCCCTCAAGTATGCCACTGACGCTGGGAATTTTTGGCATACAAGAGAACTCGACCTCATCAAGAATCTTGATGATACAGAAATTGAGAATCCAGGTTTTTTAACGTCGATCACCGTTGATTCGAACGATGCTGTGCAAATTTCACTCTATGATGCGACCAATGGCGACCTCGTACATGGCTCTCAAATATTCCCGGGAGGAAACACTGGCCCTGCAACTGAAGATGCTTGGTTTGGTAGCGTGGAATACCTTGTCGACCCTTCAGATACGATTACAATCAGTTATGACCCCGACACCTCATGCGCATGTACTTACCAAGTTTGGTCATCCATTGAAGTTTATAATTCAGGAACAAAGATACACACAATCAGTAGTAATTTCACGATTTCGAATGGTTCGATTGATGTGCAAGAAGAGAGTTGGACAGCAACTGCAAGCGGAACATTTGACTTCTATCTTTCACTTTACGATGGCGCACAAGCCCCGAATCTGAAGGTCGATGAGATGAATATTAATTCCATTAGCCTTACACTCGTTTCTGAAAATTCAGAAGCAAGCGATTGGCAGAACGCAACTCTTGATTCAATTGGAAACCTTGGCCATTACACTTCTATGGCTTTGGATTCGAATGACGCACTTCACATATCGTATTTCGATAATACAACGGGTAGTAACGACCTCAAATATATCTCCAATGAAAGTGGCGCCTGGGTCACCACATACCTCGATAGAGATGTGGGGAGTGTCGGATTATACACTTCAATTGCGGTTGATAGCAACGATGATGTCCACATATCCTATTATGACGAAGGAAATGGTGACCTCAAATACTCTACCAATAGGGGTACTTCATGGGTATCCTCAATAATCGATTCCACAGGAGATGTTGGTCGATACAGTTCCATTTCCATCGATTCAAACGACGATGTTCATATCTCATACATGGATGTCACCAATGTCGACCTCAAGTACGCTACCGATAAGGACGGTACATGGGTCAACACAACGCTCGACTCCTTCGAAAATGTGGGCGAGCACACCTCCATTGGTATCGGTTCCAACGACGATGTCCATATTTCATACTATGATAGTACCAATGGGGCCCTCAAGTACGTTACCGATAAGAGCGGTACATGGGTTAACACAACGCTCGATGCCACAGCAAATGTTGGCGGGTATACCTCGATTGTCCTCGATTCAAGTGATGCAGTGCACATTTCCTACTATCGATACGGCGATTCGTTTGGCTCTGTTGGGGCCGACCTCAAGTATGCCACCGATGAAACTGGGACATGGGTGATGACGACTGTTGATTCAACGGGCGATGTAGGTGCTCATACTTCCATCGCATTGGATTCAAATGATAATACGCATATCTCTTACTATGAATATGCTCCTAATTTCGATTTAAAACATGCAACCGATAGTTCAGGAACATGGGAATCATCGATCGTCGATTCGGACGGGAATGTTGGTGGTTTCACTTCACTTGCCATTGATTCAAATGACCATCTTTACATCTCCTATCGTGACGTTACGAATCAAGATTTGAAGTATGCATTCAATCTCAACTTCACTGCGAGTTCTACCGGAGGGGGAGATGGTAACAACACCGGAAACAACACCGGAAACAACACCGGAAATAACACCGGTAACAATACCAACGACCTGGATAATGACGGCGTCTTGGACTTCGATGATTCTTGTGCTGATGGACGTTCAGACTGGACTTCAAATGCTTCAACTGATTATGATTCTGATGGTTGTCAAGATGCAACCGAAGATGAGGATGATGATGATGACTTGATTAATGATTCTGACGACAATTGTCATTTGAGTTCGACTTTAGATTGGAATACCGATGAAACAGGCGAAGACTTCGACCATGATGGTTGTCGTGACTCAAATGAAGATGATGATGACGATGGTGACGGTGTTCTTGATACCGATGACACATGTCTTGCGACTCCACGTGGTGCAGAAGTTGATTCCGATGGCTGTCAAACGTCTTTTACTGATACTGACGCTGACGGTGTGGCCGACAGCGTTGATGAATGTCCAGGGACTGAATCTGGAACCGAAGTCTATTGGAACGGATGTCAAATCGATAATGCAATGGAGGATGACGACAATGATGGAATCGTCAATATGGATGACAATTGCTTTGATGGTCGTTCAGATTGGACTTCGACTTCGACCAACGATTATGATTCTGACGGTTGTCAAGATGCAACCGAAGACTGGGATGATGACAATGACAACATGGGTGACCAAGAAGATATGTGCCCAACCGGCGCTTTGAATTGGGATGTGTTTGATTCTTCAAACCCTGATAACGACTTTGACGGTTGCCGAGATTCAGATGAAGATACTGATGACGACAATGATGGTTACAGCGATTCTGAAGATACATGCCCACTCAGCCGTCGAGGCGCTATTGTTGATGAGACTGGCTGTGAAACTTCGTTCCCTGATGACGATGGAGATGGCGTCGCTAACGACTATGATTCCTGTGGAAACACAGAGAACGGAACAGAAGTTGATTGGCAGGGCTGTGATACTTGGTATGACCAAGACAACGACGGCGTTCAGGATTCAGAAGATGATTGCCTGAATACTCTTGAAGGTGAAGAAGTCGATGAAAATGGTTGTGTCCCTCTTGACGCTGACGCTGACAACGACGGTGTTCGTGATACTGAAGATGATTGTCTTGGCACTCTTCCAGGTGTTGAAGTTGATGCAAACGGTTGCTTCGTCGACTCCTCTTTCAATAATACCGATGATGAAGAAGACCTTCTCAAAGATGACTGGTATACAGATATTCCCGTCATCGGTGCATTGCTTGAACAGGCTAAATCCAAGTACGGGAAATACGCAGGTATTGCTGTAATTGTGCTAACTGCGCTTGGATATCTTTACCGCCTCATAACCATGCGTTCTGCTTACAAAATGGACCGAAGAGTCAAGAAGTTCAAGAAGCAAATCAATAAGGCGCAAAGTGCCAGGGAACTTCGTCAAATCCAAGCGGACTTAGAAAAGGCAGATGAGAAGAAATTGTTGCCTCGTGGTGCACTTGGAGATTTGCTTTCTCTGATTGAATTACGCGCTGAAGATTTGGGTCTTACCGACTTTATTCCAAAGGAGGTATCGGTTCAATCCAGCATGTCCGGAGATGTCAATGAAGAAATGGCTGCACTGGGACAAGCCCGAAATGACCTTGCAAAGGCTCAATACGAACTTGAAGCAGGACGTTCACGGAACAATGGGCCTCCAGGTATGTCACGCCGTGCAGTTCCAGAAGTAGTGGCTACTGCTACCTTGAAAGGCGCAGGGAAAGGCGGCGGTGGCGTGAAACGTCCATCGTTCCATCCAAAAGACCTCAACCGAGACGGTTCTGTTGACGACGATGATGAGGAAGTGTGGTCACAAATGTCACAGAGTGAACGCGATGCTAAGCGGCATGATTCGACAAGAAAACAGTCGAATATTGCTTCGCAAGTTGTTGGATTTTCCAAACTGCCTAAAAGCCTCAAAGCTCGATGCCACTGTGGGAAGAAGAAGCCGTACTTCAAGTGCCATTTCAAGAAGGATAAATGTCCGTGTGGAAGCGGTAAGAAATTCTACCAATGCTGTGCGAAATCTCGAGGCTACTGAGCCTCTTGAGCATGTGCAGCGAAGTAGGCGTTCGTACAGTTCTTGAGGGTGAAGCCTTACCGCTTCGTATGGGCGACGAGCAAGAGACCGGTTCAACACCTCTTGCTGATACGCCAATCCCTCAGCATGAGCCACGCTTGCCTCTTGAGTTGGTTGAGTCAGCCTTACAGATATTATCGGGTGTGACCGATGCAGTGTTTCGTCCTTGGATCAGTGACCGAATCACCCTCATCTGGTTGGAAGATGAGTCGCAACGACTGGGCATGACACGTTTTGAAGAGGGCCCCAATGAATTAGCACGCCGTCGGCGCTTACGTATTGACCCAGGAGAGGTTACCATCGGTTTACATCCTGCTTTACTTGAAGATGAACGACTCTACAACCATACTTTTGTTCATGAATTCCTCCATGCGGCGGGCTTGACGGCTCATTCTGCACAACATGATGAATTGACGCAATCGGTTGCCCCTTCTCCATCGATGAAAGATTCACTTCTATTACAACGAATACGAGATTCCGTACTTGGCGATGCTCGAATCCAGGAGTGGAAATGCACCTCCTGTGGCTATGAATGGAAACGAACGACCGTTCGTCGACCGACCCGCTGTCACAAGTGTGCAAGGCCCCTTTGAGCATAATCTCGATGGTTAACCTTCATCAAGTGTGAGCGCCGCCCTTGGAATAAGGACGTATAGTGTAGTTGGATATCACTTTGGCCTTCTAAGCCGAAAACCCGGGTTCGAATCCTGGTACGTCCGTCTTTTTCAGGGAAGGTAGAGGGCATGAAATCTCAATCTGTGAGGGTTTTTAGAAAACAAACTCAAGGGTTTAACCCGATGCTATCATATATGGATGGTTGGTCGGAGGCTCGTTCACCATGAAGCGAGGCTCACGTGCTTGGAAAAAAACCGGTAACCAACGGTGGAAGTGGCGTAAGAAGAAGTTGCGCCGTCGAAAGCGTGCTCGCCGACAAGCCAAGTCTTGATATTCGCAGTGAACCACCCATTGGGGGTATAGTATAGCTTGGTAGTATCGCTGGCTCCAAACCAGCTGGGGGGGGTTCAAATCCCTCTGCCCCCACCTTCCAGCACTAACCCCGTAGTATAGCGGTTTTCAACGCACAAGGTGCGTGGACTTTCCTCAAATTAACGATTGGGAGTCGGAATTAGGAACCCACTCGAAAATCTACTTTCCCCATGGATGGCACCCACATTTTACGTGAGGTGGTATTCACACTCGACCTCTGTTCCCACCTTTTTTCTGTTCAATACACAAGACGCTGATTTTCAACCAAGGCATATGTTCTTGACTCATGCCATTATCGAGTAAATGAGGGAAGTCTATGCGTCGTCTACTTGCTCTGTTTCTTTTTGCCGTGATGATGGGTCCAGTGACCGGGTCGCTAACTGTTGGTGACTTCGATGGTCGTAACGAATGGTCAAGCGTTGATAGTGAAGGTTTACAATGGATTCATTCTGGCCAAACGGTCGAAGTCCCTCAACAAACTCCCCCACAATGGGTTGATGATGATACACCATGGTGGGAACGAACCGTTCTTGACCAAGACCGGAATCAAATTCACGATTCTCTTGAATCGATGATTGGCGTTACTGGTATTGGTTTGGTCTATGAGACTGATGTCACTGAAACTCATTTGAATGCTCTTGAAGAACTTGGATTGACGGTTGTCGATGTCATTGAAGCGGTTGATGGCGTTCTTTTAGGTCAGGTGAATACTTCTCTTGCTCCGACTCTTGCAGCACTTGAAGATGTGGTTATGGTTGAGCGATACGGTAACGTCATCTTCTATGGTGATGTTCAAACTCTGACAGTAAAGGCTCGTAACTCGAGTTTCTACCCAATGGGTGCTTGGGACCTTGGCGTCTCTGGTGCTGGCGTCAACATCGCGATGGTTGATACTGGTGTCGATAACGAACATCCTGGTCTCAGCGAGAAATTCGTTGCTGGATACGATGCCGTTTGCTATCTTCATACCGATCCGACATGCTATCTTGATATCCAGCGTAGAGATGATGGAACGTATGACCCTGATGACGGCAATCAACACGGAACGGCATGTATGGGTATGGCTTCTGCAACTGGAATTGATTCGAATGGAGAACAAACAGAATTCTATGGTGCAGCACCCGATGCTGCATTGATTGATGTTCGAATAGGTACCGATGCCGGTGCAGGACCGTTTGAAAATTATGTTCTTGAACAAGAGTTCTATGAATCCGCAATGAACGGTATTCAATGGATTATCGACAATAAAGACACGGCTTGGCAAGATGCGAATGAGACCAATTATGGTATCGATATTCTCTCCTTGTCTTGGGGCATCACTTCTCACGAAGGCGGTGGCTCAGATGGCAACGATATGCACAGCCAAATCCTCAATGAGGCTATGGAGGCTGGAATTGTCGTCAGTGTAGCTGCAGGAAACGATGGCCCCGATAACGATGGGCTATCGGGTATGGGTTCTTCTGACCTTTCAATTACCATTGGTGCAACCGATGACCTCAACTCGGTCAGTCGAGAAGATGATACGATTGCTGGCTATTCTTCACGAGGCCCTCGTCGAGATAATGCCGATGGAAATCCTTTGAATGAACTCAAACCTGAACTTTCAGCGCCGGGTTCCAACATCATTCAATCAGAAGCGTGCGTAACTACGGGATTGTGTAACAATCTCTTGGGCGGCGATGCTGCTGACAACGGCTATACTGGCCGTGGCTCAGGAACATCTTATGCTACGCCATCGGTCTCTGGAATCATTGCTTTGATGCTCGAAGCGAATCCAGACCTTTCACCTGCAGAAGTCAAAGAAATTCTCAAAATGACCGCTGAACGCCGTGGTGAAGCGACTCAACCTGATGTTGACCCGTTCTGGAACCGAGATTTCGGATGGGGCATGGTCGATGCCTATGAAGCCACAAAAATGGCGCTTCTGCTCCAAGAACAAAACTTGACAGGGGCTGTTGATGTCTTTACCCAAATACATATTGTCAATGCTTCTACAAATAGAAACAGCGGCTTGTACGTCATTGAAGGCATGGCATGGAGTCAAGCGGATGTTGTCAGTGCAGTTGAATATCGAATTGGTAACAGTGCTTGGAAGAGTGCGACTTTCAATGAAACAACCGAGCCATTGGCCGCTTTGCAACGCTTTTCATGGACCATTGCTTTGGACCTTGACACCTTGGAGAAAGGTAACCAAATCGTTGAAATCCGTGGTCTTAACGAAGCAGGTGTTCAATCGCTTCCAGTCTCAATAACCGTCATGGGTTCAGGTGATGGAAGTTCCACACTGGGTGTAAACTACCAGGTCCTACTCTTCTTCCTCCCCCTCCTACTCCTCATCTTTATCCTCATCACATTCTTATTGGTTGCTCGTACTGATGCTCCACTCGGTCTTTGGCCTGATGATTCAGAAGCATCCATTGAAGCTACCCTTGCCTCAGATGTAGAAATGGCTGATACCATCGACGCCATTCTTGTCGAAGGCGTAGTTGCTGAGAAAAAGCGTGATTGATAGCAAGTTGTGGCCTTGACTTGAAAAGGGTCCTTTGATTCGGTGATACTATGGGAACTTTCAGTGATAGGGTATTGAACATTCAACCGACTGGTGTACGCAAGATGTTTGATTTGGCAGGAGATGACGTTATCTCCTTTGGTCTTGGTGAACCTGACTTTCAACCTCCACCCGTTGCAATTGAAGCCTTTCATCAAGCCATGCTCGATGGTCGGAACAAATACACGACCACTGCAGGTCTCCCTCCTTTGCGTAAGAAAATTGCAGAATCATGGGCGGAATATCAAACTGGAATGGATGAGAACAATATCTGTATCACCATGTCTGGGACCAATGCTTTACTCAATCTGTTTTTGACCCTTGTCAACCCTGGTGACAATGTATTGTTGCCTGAACCTTACTTTCCATTGTATGGTCCTGATGTTTCGATTGCAGGTGGTGATGCCAGATTCTATCCGTGTTTATTTGGAAAGCAATTTATCCCTCAAATCGAAGACTTAGAAGCGCTTGTCGATGAGAACACAGTTGCGATTCTTTACAACTTTCCAAGTAATCCTACAGGTGGGACATTGGATGAGTCTCAACGAGACGAGTTACTTGAATTCGCAGAACGGCATAACCTTTGGCTGATTTCAGATGAAGTGTATGACCGAATCGTGTTCGAGGGTAAGCACGTATCCTTTATGGGGACAGGATACGATCGAGTGTTACTGGTGAATTCTTTTTCCAAAACGTTTGCAATGACTGGATGGCGAATGGGTTACATCGCTTCGACCAATCTCGAGGCGATGCAACAAATCATCAAAATGCAGTATTATATGGCAGCATGTTCCAACGATGCCATGCAGTATGCAATCCTTGCAGCCATGGAACATGCGAGTGATTACCCCGACATACTCGCAGCAGAATTCAAACAACGATGTGATTTAATCGTCGAACGCTTGAACGCAATGCCCGGTGTTGAATGCCATAAGCCGAAAGGTGCAATTTATGTATTCCCGAAGGTCGATGTTCCGAACATGAGTTCCGAAGAAGTGGCTTTAGAATTACTCAAAGATGGTGTGTTATGTTCACCTGGTTCCGCTTTTGGCCCCTCCGGTGAAGGCCATCTTCGATTTGCTTACACCATCAGCCAAGAAGATATTTCTCGAGGCATGGACAAAGTCGAAAAGACCCTTCAACGCTTACAATCGTGAATTGAGGTGAAATGATGAGTTTGATTGCCGGTGTTGGTTTTTTCGCCCTCGGTGGTTGTATCGGTCATATTCTTCCCCGTTTCCCGTTTCTAATGATGTCTCGAACCAAAGGATTCAACACACATTTCCCCCGTCATCCTGAAGCAATCCCACTTTCACCACAACTTACTCAGCGTATACTTCATATGCGAATGTTTTACTGGATGGGGCTCATTGTCGTTCTTCTTCCTTTAATTCTTGGACTCGTCTCTGTTCGATGGGGAGATGCAGCCTTTGGATTTGGATTATGGATTGCAAGTGGCTGGTATCTCTTGAATCGACTTCAATCGCTGTTCGGTGGGCAAACGCCTCCTTGGACCAAGAAAATGGCGCTTGAGTTACAGGTTCTTTCAAATCAAGCAGAACAACCCGGTGCCTGTTGCAATTGGGCGTCACCCTCTTGGCAAATCAAAGGAGTCGTTTGTATGAATTGCAATTCCAAACTTTCCAATATGCTTCGGCCAGACCTTGGACGGAAGCGAAGTGAACGTAGACCAATTGGTTTCTTTCGGTTGCTGTTGAGTGATGGCTATCCAATGGTTTCCTTGCCAGATGAAGAAGAGTGATGGCGAAAACGAGGCCCTCTTCAATTGGCGTTTTGAGGTCCAACTCAAGGGCAATCTTTGAGGTGGGTATGAGCCAGCGACAACCATGGGGCGGTATGTGCGGCGGAAAACGCTGATACCCCGCATATGGCTCACAATAGTCGCTTTTAGTCAAGTTTTCTTGACGCCTTTCATCGCTTTTTCAATTACTTACTTATGCCAATTATCGTTTAACAGTGATGGATTCTCGATTAAATTGGACAAAGAGATGCTGCCTTGGATTGCGGCAGCATCGTTGATGTACGGAATGATTGCACTCGTGTTGGCTTTATTGCTTGGAGGATTTCGGCCACTCCGAGTCATTGAGAAAGGTGGCTGGAGACGTTTCTTGGGCTTAAGTCGAGGGAGAGGCGATGCCTCTTCTCGTCGAATCGCTCGTCGACACTATGCCAAATCACCTCATGGTCGACTGACCGTGCTTGCGCATGAGCGTTGGTTAAATGGCCATACGATACTCTCGACGCACGGAGGATTAATCCTCTTGGCAGTACCCTTCCAAGTTCTGTTAGCAACGATTCCGTTGATTTTCGTTCTGATCATTCCGGATACGATTATGCATCCGAACCGTCGACTCGAACTTGCGCTCTTGGTCTATCTTTTTGGTCTTCTTCTTGCCATGAAAGTCTACCCCCGCATCGCTGAAAAATACATTGGTATCGCCTCATTTACTCGGAAATGGTTGATTTCGATGACCCGTTTATCTTGGCTTGCACCCATTCTTGTTTTGTGGCTTCTTGGCCGAGTTGCCAGTGTTGCAGTCATTGGTTGGATGGGTCCTGATCTCAACCTTAACATCAATCTTGAAAAAGAATTGTTTGAATCTTCGCTGTCGATTAGCTCGATTCCAGAAACTTCGTTCCTCGATTTATTGACCGCATTGGCGGTCATGCCACTTGCAGCCTTTACGACAATGGCTGTGCTCGGTGCCGGTTCCTCCGACCCACCTGAGTGGATGTACGACCATCGACCACCTTCTCCAGAACAGGAACCTCAACCTTCATCCTCGTCATTCCTTGAGGGAAGTGTAGGTCCGGCGATGGCAACAGCAACGACAACAGCCGTTCTTGCCTCGAAAACGGTTGCTCCCAAGGCGTCAACTACGATTCAAGATGCAAGTGCGGTTGATACGGACTCTTCTTCAGCCGTTCAAGCACCAACTGGTGTACAATCTCTTGGAAATGGAATCGTGCGCGCCGAACATACAGGAGAAATGGCCGATGTCTTGCCGATTGAGGGGGAAGAATTAGAATTCCAAGGCATCAGTGATTTGTTTGACCAAACGAAAGGCTCCGAAGGTATTCTCTCCTCTGCAACCGATTCAATTTCGACCCCTAGCTTCAAACAGCCATCGATTACAGGATTGAGGAAATCAAAGGAATAATACTTGGTTTTTACTGACCCCTTTGGGGTCATCGAAAGGCCATCTCTATATGCCACTTGAAACTCCGAGGTTCTGTTGGTCTTATGCGTCGTATCTCTCCATTGACTCTTGTCGCGCTTTTACTACTCCAAACTTTGGCTGTTGGTATGGCTGCTCCAGCGAGCGCAGCCGAAGCACGAGGTGGAATACAAGATGATTGGTATGTTTTCAAAATCACCATTGGAAATACCAGCAGTGGTGCTGAAGTGTGGACGCAATCCGACGGTACAACGCTCGAATATTTGTTTGAGGGTGACACGATTGAAATTGGAATGGAAGTACTACGTGGCGGCGGTTCATTCTCCGGAAAAGCCACTGATGCAATGATTCAGGTGATCCATCCAATCGGCTATGTTATGGAGACATTTAGCTGGACTTCAGGACTACTCACCGGTGGGCAAAGTGATTCTCAAACTTTTGTTTGGACACCAACCGCAGCCCACTCGATACTCAATACGACGACCAATGACCTTTCAGGTGGACTTCTTCTTCGGGCAATGGTCGACAAAAACTCCAACGGTGATGACCTAAACGAAAACGACATGCTGGAGAAAACTGTACCAATCGCCATCATGAGCGACATCTTTGATGGAACAACAACTCAATCTTCGACTTTTATGTCCGCACGATTTCCTGTGGATGGCGGTGATGCTTCCGGTCTCGGTTCTTGGCAAGACTTGAGTGGTGGAATAGTGGGTTCTAAGCACTGGGCCAATGCTGCACCAAACAATAATTACCCCTCCAATGCTCACGACCGCTTGGTTAACTCGTTCTTTTCAACCAATGGACAGAATTGTGGGCCGAATGCCCAACTTGACGCAGGGATGACACAAGCCTACGCAGCAATTATCTGCCGAAACGTGTTCTATTCTTCGAATTATATATCTTCACAGATTAGCATTCAAGCCTGGGGGAGTGTTATGTCCGGTGACAGCGTCTCCATTGAAATGTGGCGAGGTTCCGGTTCTCAAAACATCAACGAATCGATTGTTTATGATATCAGTGCAGCCAACCCAAGCCAAGCACCTGACCAATGGACTCGTTTGAGTTGGGACCCACAAGTGACCTATCTTCAAAACCCATTTGTGACCAACCAAAAAGTCTTCCTTGGCGGTAACGCATACTCTATGGGAATGGTACTTCGGAGTGATAGCAGCACTGCCTCAGAAGGGTTCCATATTGATGACTGGATCCACTTCGGTATTCGAAAGGTCCAAGAATACACCATCGGCCTGTCATGTGACGACCCAGAAAGCGGCTATTCAGCACCTCCAAGTGCCATCTTGTCGCTCAGTTGTGTGGTGACCAACAATGGCTATTCTTCTGCAACAATCCGTTCGGATTCGAATATCTCCAACCTCACATGGATGAACCCAGCCAACCCAATGATTCGCCAAGATGCAGTCTATACGAGTGCCGCAGGTTTTCCAGCATTGGTTGGCGACCACGACACAAGTATCCTCATCCCTTCGATTCCAGCCGGTGAATCAATCGCCCTCTGGGTGAATCTAACGATTCCACCCGGTGCAGATGTTCAGCAATTGTCATGGGAACTTTGGTTGACTGATGCCACTGGTCAAAACGCAGGTGAAAAAGCCCGAGTTTCTGTTGCCGTTGGCGTCACTGAACAATACGGTGTATCGCTCACTTCAACCGTCGGTTTACTTGCTGGTACTTTCGGACCGGGTGAATACGGAATGGTACCATTCCGTTTGCAAAATGCAGGTAACCGAGATGCTTCGTTCAACTTGGTATCAACATTCGAAGACACGAATTGGAATGCTGTGGTCGTCAATGACACCGGTGTGGCAGTCCCGCTTCCAATTTTCATCGAACGTGGAGAGAGTCTTAACTTACAATTGAACATTACCGCTGCTGCACTTGCGAGCCCGGGGACTGTTCCCTTTAATTTGCGAGCAACATGTCCTTCATGCGGTTCATTGTTTGGAACTGCCATACTGGTTCGAAACATCGAAGTACCAATCTTCCGAGAAGTTTCCCTTACAACAGATCAAACCGACTTTTCCGGTGCAGCCAATGGGGTTACACAGAAAGTCTTCATCTCTATTTCCAATACCGGTAACGATGACGAACAATACAATTTGTCGCTTACGCAACAGAACTGGCAACTCGGTGGCAATTTGGCAGTAAGTCAAACTCCAATCATGGACGCTTGGGATGGTTCTTCCATGATTCAACTCAATCTACCAATGCCGATTGGCCTCAGCCCAGGATTGTATGGTCTTACCGTCAGGGCAACCAGTGTAAGTGACCCTACCGTAAGCGCTTCAATTGATTTGACAGTCGATATTATTGATACTGCTGCAGTTCATGTGTCTGATGAAGATGCAGACCAAACTTATATTCCTGGAGGGTCTGCTCAAACGATGAAATTCGAAGTTCGAAACGATGGAAACAGCATTGACCGCTTCACCATGTCGTTTGACCTACCTACCGGTATGGTTGCCGAATTTACCAATCTTTACGATGGTAAAACTCCAGAAATCATGACGGGTTCGAGTTACAATGTCTCGGTCCGATTCTCATTCCTTGACGGGACTGAAGGGCAGTTGCCTTTGGGCGTTATTGCAACGAGTGTCAATGATGCCAACATCAATGCAACAGGCACAGCGACCTATTTGGTCGGCTCACAAAACTGGCTCAAAATTATCCCAACTGAACTGTTGGTGGTCGATGATGCAGAGCCCGTTGATTCTTGGTCAATGACCGTAACCGTTCGGAATCAGTATACGACTGCGCAATCAGTTTCCATGAATTTGGATACCCGTGACTCCTCGAATTGGATACAATCACGTATTGCAACCAATGACCGAACCTTTTCGCTCGATGTTGGAGAAGAACGACAAGTTACAGTGATTTTCACCGTTTCCAAAACAACACTGAACAATCTTGGTCAAGATTCGCTTTACACCAACCTCACCCTGTGGGCTGAATCTCAGACGGTGAGTGATGCAGCAAGCACCACCTTGCAAATACAGCTCATTAAGACAGGTTCACAATCCCCTGGAGATGGTGCAAGTTCGGATTCAGATGGCAGTATTATCGGTTCAATTATAATGTGGGTCGGCTTTGTCGCAGTTTTCCTTGTCGGCGTTGTTGTGATTTTCAAAATCCTCACTGAAGAAGAAGAAGAAGATGATTACGGTGGCTGGGGTGCTGAAGGATACGAAGGTAGCGTTGAAGCAACCTATGGTGCAGTCGCAGCAGCCCCTACTGTTCCCGTTGCGGGCGAAGCATACGATGTGCCAAAAACCGTTCCGAATGTCCCCTCTGCAATGCCTCCGGCACCCGCCGCTCCGGCACCAGCCGCTCCGGCACCAGTGGCCCCTATCCCACCAGCGTACCCTGCTCCAGCAGCCCCTTCACCAGCTCTCGGGACTGCCGATTCAGCCCTTCCAGTACCGGCTGCAGGGTTGCCTGAAGGCTGGACTATGGACCAATGGAATGTCTATGGTCAGATGTGGCTTGAGCAAAATGGACAGGCTTGAAACCTCAGTTCATCTCAAGCGTAGGGTTCAAGGCGTATTCGCCCTCGGCAAAGTTGCAACGGAGACGTTATCATGTATGGAAATGGACAAGCACCGATCTTCATTTTGAAGGATGGAACACAACGCACACGTGGGCGAACCGCTCAATCGAACAATATTGCTGCTGCAAAAGCAGTGGCTGATGCTGTTCGTTCAACCCTTGGTCCAAAGGGAATGGACAAGATGTTGGTCGACTCAATGGGTGATGTTGTCATCACCAATGATGGAGCTACTATTCTCAAGGAGATGGATATCGACCATCCTGCTGCAAAGATGATCATCGAAGTCGCTAAAACTCAGGAACAACATTGCTACGATGGAACAACCTCTGCAGTCATTCTTTCAGGCGAACTTCTCAAGCGCAGTGAAGACTTGATTGAACAAAATGTACATCCGACTGTAATTTGTGAAGGATTCCGTTTGGCTGCTGAAAAGGCCGTTGAACTGCTCGAAGCCCATGGTATTTCGACTGATAATCAAGACTCGATTTTGATGGAAGTTGCAAAGACCGCGCTCACAGGAAAATCTGCTGGAGCGGTGAAGAGTTTCATGGCGGATATCTGTGTTCGTGCAGTCAACGCTGTTGGAATTATAGAAAACGATGAACGCATCGTCGACCTTTCTGATATCAAAGTTGAAAAGCGACAAGGTGGCTCAATTAAGGATTCATCACTCATCGATGGAATACTCTTGGATAAAGAACGAGTTCATGCAGGTATGCCTCGCACAATGGCCAACGCAACAATCGCTCTTATCAATTCGGCAATCGAAGTCAAGAAGACTGAAGTTGACGCGAAAATTCAAATTACTGACCCGAACCAACTTTCTCTTTTCTTGGAGGAAGAAGAAAACTACATCCGTGGTCTGGTCGAGAAGATTCAAGCATCCGGTGCTACAGTTTTAGTTTGCCAAAAAGGCATTGATGAATTGGCTCAACACTACATGGCGAAAGCCGGAATCTTTGCCATCCGTCGTGCTAAGAAGTCCGATATGGAAGCACTTTCAAAAGCGACCGCAGGTCGTATTGTGACCAATCTTGATGACCTTACGGCAGACGACCTTGGTCATGCAGCGAAAGTTGAAGAACGAAAGATTGGCGAATCGAATATGACGTTCATTACAGGTTGTCCTGAAGCCAAATCTGTTTCAGTTCTCCTTCGTGGTGGTACTGAACACGTCGTCGATGAAATTCGTCGAGCCTTTGATGACGCAGTCGGTGTCGTATCTGTTGCTTGGGAAGATGGCGCAGTCCTCACCGGTGGTGGCAGTGTCTTGGCTGCTCTTTCTCGAGACCTTCGTACCTTTGCAGAAACCATTGGCGGTCGTGAACAAATGGCGATTGAGGCATTTGCTTCCGCTCTTGAAATCATTCCGCGAACATTGGCAGAGAATGCTGGCCTGGATCCCGTAACAACGCTCATCGAATTGCGCAAAGCACATGCAGATGGTCAATCACATGCTGGAATCAATGTCTATGAAGGCGGTGTCGTCGATATGAAAGCAGCAAATGTTCTTGAACCAATGCGTGTTGTTGAACAAGCGATTCAATCCGCAACAGAAACTGCCATTATGATTCTTCGAATCGACGATGTTATTTCATCGAAAGGCGTTTCTATGGATGGCGGCATGGGTGGAATGGGCGACATGGGCGACTTCCAAATGTGATGGTCGCTTTTGAATTCATACAATAACTCGGCGTTGAATATACGCTTAATTGTCACACTCCTTTCACATGGGTAAAGGCGAACCTTGAAAGGCCCCTCCATGGTGGCAATCTTTGCTTACGACGACGTAAGTAGGGGTGATTTAATTGACCATCGTAGCAAAGGTGTGGATTGAAGAAGACTGTATCACCTGTGATGCTTGTCAAGACATCTGTCCTGAAGTGTTTTTGATTACCGAAGAGAGTTCACAAATTTTGGCTGCCGTTCGCACCGATGGGCAATTTGACCGCAACGTCGGTGGCGCTACAATGTCCGGTACAACAGGCGCAGATTACGGCGAAATGATTCTTGAAGCTGCTGAGGCTTGTCCTGTTGAAATCATTAAGTTCGAACTCCAAGGAGATGGAGCATCCGAAGCAGTTACTGAAGTCACACCTGTTGCGGCGGTCGTCGCACCAACTCCCGCTGCTTCGGTAGCAGTCGCTACCGGTGGCAGTGATGCATTGCAAGCCTTACTCGGCGGCGACCGTTCATTGGCAATCTTGTTTGGCTCTCAAACTGGGAATGCCGCAGGACTTGCTGAAAAGACTGCTAAGTTAGCCGTTAACTATGGTTTGAATCCAACGGTCTATGACATGGATGGATTTGACCCTGCTGCACTTGCCAGCCACAAGCGGACGTTGATCATCACCTCGACATGGGGAGAAGGCGAAATGCCAGATAACGCCGAAACATTGTGGCAATCGGTCAACTCACAATCCCCATCGCTCTCTGGAGTCTCTTTCAGTATCTGCGCGATTGGTGACACTTCGTATGATGAATATTGTAAGGCTGGAACCGATTGGGATGAGAAATATGTAGCCCTTGGCGCAAACCGAGTACATTCAATCCAAATGTGCGATGTTGATTTTGACATACCTTGGAGTCAATGGGTCGCAGAAGCACTCCCAATGATTGCATGCGTCGATGAATCCGGAACGCTGCAAGAAGTTCTCCTCGATGAAATGAAAGAATACGGTTCAGGTTCAGGCGAAGAGATTTCTTCTGGTGACTTTTCACCTGCATCCATTGTCCAAGAGGAGTTATCCATCACCCTTTCTTTATTCCGTTACTGCCCAGCTGCAGCCGATACTGGCTGGGATACAATCGCTTGTGCAATCCCAGGCCATGCAACGGTCGAGGACCTTCTTGTTGCCGTTCAACATGATGTTGACGGCAGTTTGGCGTTCCGTCGTGGCAATGGAAACGGTAGTCCAACTTCTGGACTCAGAGTGAATGGCCGCATTGTTCTTGCAGATTTAATCCAAATCAGCGACCTCGTGGGCGATGGTGGCGTCTTGAAGATAGAACCACTCCCAGGTTATCCAGTTATTCGCGATTTGATTGTTGACTATTCTTCGTTTGAACACCAACGCAGCACTGCCAAGCCTTGGATGCGTGCCGACCCTCGAGACGGTCATACCTTGCTCAGCGGAAGTGCAATGGGAACAATGGACCTTTCAACCGCTGCAATGCTTCACACAATGACGGATGTTGTTTCCTATCAGTTGCTTCAATCGATGTCGGACACTTTTGCCTATGATTCGGATTACAAAGGACCCGGTGTACTTCTCCAACAATGGACTCGTAGTATTGACCCTCGTACCGGAGAAACGCAACAGAATGAATTGTTTGATTCGATTGGAAGTGAACACGGTGTATGGTCTGAAGCAGACTTCACCTCTGTAGCACGCTATGGTTCGGAAGGTCGTACGGCCTCAAAGGCATTGAATGCCGCTCGTGGTAAACTCTTGAATTCGACAAATTACAGCGGCCCTCATGGCCGCTTGGTCAAATGGTATGGCCGCAGCGTCAAATGGAGTGGGAAAGTCAATGAAACAACCCTCTACCGTCAAGTTCTCGGCCCCATCGGCCTTTTGAATAATATATTCGATGGCGTTTCAGCACGAATGGTCCTTGGTTTCACTCGAACCGGTGCACCTCCATTCCGTAGTTTGCAAGCACTTTTGGTTCCACCTGCGGGTATTGGCAAGATTCCAAACATGATCAACAGTAAAGTTTCGGCTCATCACGAAGTCGTGAATTTATTCAATGAAATTGACCAGAGGTTCTGAGGTGATTGTATGGCTCTAAAAATTGCATATTACGCCGGAAACACTGCACGAGCAGCCTCATCCGAAATCGAAGACTGCATCCAACCTTTGTGCAAGACGCTTGGTATTGATTTGATCGAACTTCCAAAGGCCAGCAGTGATGGTGGTAACATCATCAAACAATCTTCTCCTAAACTCCAACATGCCCTTGTTGCTCGGAATCTGGCTTTGGCAGAATCCAAAGGACTTGATGTCTTGACGACCTGCGCTACCAGTCATGGCATCATGTGTGACACCATTGAAGAATTCCGTGAAGACCCCAGTTTTGCTAACCACGTTAACAACATGGTTGCCCGCACTTCCAATGTCGAATACATGGGCGAATCACAATCCCGCCATTTGTTGCATTTCCTCGTTGAAGAAATAGGTCTTGAAAAAATCCGAGATGCAGTGATCAATCCTCTTCGTTTGAATATCGCAGCGTATTACGGGCCAAACATGCAACGACAAGGTGCATGCGGAGATGATGACCCGTTCATGCCCACCTACATGGAACAACTCATTACAGCCTTGGGTGGCACACCTGTTGAGTATGATTTGAAATGCCAGAGCGTCGGTGCTCCTGCTTTGTTAACCATCAACAAACCGGTTATGCGAATGACCGCAGCAGTGCTTTCTGACGCAAAGAGTAACGGAGCAGATATTCTTGTCTCTGCGTGCACCATATCTCATTCAAACCTTGACTCCTACCAATCAAAGGCCGGAAAAGTGGCTCGAAAGGATACGAAAATGCCAATTCTTCATCTTGCTGAATTGGTTGCTTTTGCTTTGGGACATTACCCGAATCGGTTTGCACAACTCCGCACTCGTGCGTTAGTTATTGGCGGCTAATCATCGGTGCAGCATTTCAAACACGGTAAGAGCACTGGCAGTACCGACGCCGCTGCATGCGCTGAGTTCCTCTACACTGGCTGCAAATACACCTGAAATGGTTGTGAAAGTATCAATTAAGGCTTCAGCCTTCTTCCTTCCAATGCCTGGTATTGCTGAAAGCACTTCAACAGACTCAGATTGTTGGAATGATGTCCAACGTTCAGCCAACGGCGCATCGACTTTTTCATCGAATTCAATGGCCTTGATTTCAGCCACGGCTGCTGAAATAGCGCGTTCAATACTTCTTTCATCATCAAAACGTTCAGTTCTTGTAAGTGCTAAAGTGGCCATTCGTTCGATTAAGTCGTGTTCACGTTTTGCAGCAGCAGCAAGGAAATGTGCAGATTCTTCAGGACTTTTTGTCATCATAATTGGAATCCCTAAATCGAGGCTAACATGTGCAAGGGCTCCATGAACTGCGTTTGGATGAACAAACTGGCCATGTCCTTGTCCAATTTCGATGAGTAACATTGGTCTTGAGGAAGCAGCAACGAGGCGACGGCATTGATGCAATAATCTGCCATCGGTCAAAGATTGAACTAAATCGCGAGCAGTTTTCCTTTCGATGAGGATGCGGTCTGAGATCCGGATATCACCGTGGAGGAGATGGCTGAATTGAATTGTGACGCCTAAACTTCTCAAGTAGGGTCCTAAGGTGGAGGAAGCCTCACGATGGTCAAGGGTGATTGAAACGCCTTCATTCTCGGTCACCTTCATTTCAGAAACCACAGCAGAAGCGGCCGCTGATGACAAGTTTTCCTGATTGCGATGTGCTTGCCCATCAAGAATTGGTGCGGGGTATATCATTCGAAGGTTTTCAGTTTTCTTTGATTCTTCAATCGGTGTGGTGGCAGAATCTCCAACGAACTGTTCAAGACCCATTTGCTGACTATGTCGGCGCTCAGAAGGTGCGATAACCGGTGGCCCCCGTTCGTTTAGAGTTCGAACGACCACCTCCACCTCTTCCGCTTTTGGTTGATTCTGTTCATGTTCACTCGAAATCTTTTTTTGTTCAAGTTCGATGAATTCAGGAACGCTCAATACGCCGTCTTCTGTTCGAATAGAAAAGAATTCAAACACTTCATCAGTCGGTGGAGGGCGAAAGGGAATCAATCCTCGTGAGCGTATTCGTTGCAGTAAACGATACATCCGCAGTTCTCGCTTTTCAGCAGCAATATGGACATATTCATCACGGGTTCCTTCAGCGATCAAGGTATGAACAGTCCCAGCTTTTTGACGAGCAGTCCGCCCCCTGCGTTGAATAGCCCGAATCGCACTTGGCACAGGTTCGTAGAGAATGACGAGTTCTGCAGCGGGTACATCCAACCCCTCTTCGCCAACAGAGGTTGCCACTAAGACATTGATTTCGCCATCTCGGAATCGACGTAACTGCTCAAGTTGTTGCTTCTGAGTCATGCCTTTCCGCTTGCCTTTGCCCGACTGTCCAATGAAACGGTCCGGTTTTATATTTTCTATAGAGTTGAGCATTGAAACGATATTTTCGACCGTATCTCGGTATTCTGTAAAGACAATAATCTTACTGTTGGGGTGTTGAGTGATTTGAGTTTCCACCAACTGTACTACATGATTTGGTTTTGGGTGGAGTTCAGGGATATCTCTTGCAGCAATCCGGAATTGATGCACAGCAGGTTTTGCGACAAATCGATTTGTTGTCCTCTCACCGCTTCGCCCGTCCTCCTCAGCCCGGTTCAAGAACGCCAGTGCAGCGTTGAGCCCTTGCGTTTGAATGAGGTCCAAGAGGATGTGCGTCCTACGTAAATCCCCAATCCGACGTGCAGCATCGTATCCACGAACATCTCTTCGTTGAATCGCTTGACTTGCACGATGCTGTGCTTCATCAATCATTTTTCCAGAGATATGGGCTGTCGGTGAAAGGAATCCCAGGTCTTGAAGATGCTTGGCTTCTTGTTCAAAATGAGCTTTGAGAGGTTGGAGGAGCGTCGTCAACGTCTCAGGTAGAGGCAGTCGATGGGGCACAGTACTCATGTCAACGGCATAAGGTTGTAACAAAAGGTCTTCTTTCCGTGAGACATCTAAGCAATCAAATCCGTATGTCCGAATGACTTCCATGATGTTTTGTTCAGTTGAACCTGGGCTTGCTGTTGCTCCTAATACGAGGGGGGCATGGTCGTGTGCTTCTCGATACAGATGCCCAACTTGCGCATAGGCATGCTTGCCTGTACCATGGTGTGCTTCATCAACAATGAGTAAACTGACCTCGGAGAGATCGATAGAAGCGTTCATTGCATCGTTTCGAATCACTTGAGAAGTCGCCATCACGATTCGAGCCATCTTCCAAACAGGAGGGCGTTTCGCAGGAGCGATATCACCCGTATAGGTCTGAATGAACTCAGGATCCAAATCCAACATCTCTCGTGCCATACGTTGTTGTTGTTCAACTAATCCAGTGGTTGGAGCCAAAAGAAGGATTTTACCTTTGTTGAGTCTCAATGCTTCAGCCATCGCCATCCATTCCACAGCGGTTTTACCAAAACCGGTCGGCATGACCATCAAAGTCGATGCAGCCAACGCATTGCGTAATGCCATCAATTGGTAGGCGCGAGCGTTGACCCCGTCCTTCAAGAAAGGATGAACCACGACTGCCATACCCCCAGTTTCGAGTCGAGGGTTCAAAAGGATACTGTGGACACTTGTATGTGAAAGTGAATGCAAAAAGCACATTTTCACTGATTTGAGGTACAATTCAAAATCCACAGACTTGATTCTGACAAATATAGAAACGTTTCAAGACCCTCTATGGTGAGAGCGAACCACGCAACCTCTCCGCTATTGCCGACCGAACCACTCATATACGGGAGGTAAGTCGCATGGTTGCTCAAAGGTGAGCAGCCAGACACAACGGGCCATCCCCCGAGGACCCCTACTGTCTTGTTCCCCGTTCTGGGGAGTGAGGCGCAGTGTCACGGCTACTCCTTTCCAGCGAGCCCTCGTATGCCCCCCCACGGTGGGGCCAATGCGCTGTAAAAAACATAGGAGGAATCCACATGGCAAAGAAAAGTCACCCACGAAGAGGATCAATGGCGTTTAGTCCGCGAAAGCGTGCAATCCGACCATACGGTCTGGTAAACTCGTGGCCAACAACCGATGCGACCGAAGTGAGAATGCAAGGATTTGCTGGCTGGAAAGCTGGCATGACCCACATTCTTGCCCGAGATTTAAACCCACGTAGCCTATCTGCTGGACAAGAAGTCCGAATTCCAGTTACAGTGGTAGAATGCCCGAAAATGCGTATTCTCGGCGTTCGTGGATACACAATGACTCCATACGGTAAGCAAGCTGCAGGAGAAGCATGGGCAGATGCAAGTCAAATCAGTGAAGCATTCCCAGACCTCTTCAAGCGCCTACCAGTGCGTAAAGAACACGACACAGATAAGCATTTCGAGAACCTCGATAAAGCTGATTTAGTCGAAGTACGCCTCATTGCAGCAACTCAACCCGCTGGAGTCTCCAGCCTCTCTTCAAAGACCCCAGACCTTATGGAAATTGGTCTTGATGGTGGCAACATTGGCGAGAAACTCGCCTTTGCTAAGGAAAAGTTCGGCCAAGAATACTCCTTTGCTGACGCTTTCGAAGAAGGCGGCCTTACCGATATCGTTGCAATTACCAAAGGATATGGATGGCAAGGTGTCATCAAGCGATTCGGCGGTAAATTGCAATCTCACAAGAACTCCAAGAAACGCCGTCAACACGGTAACATGGGTGCATTCGGTGACGGATATGTTCGAAAGTCTATTCGTCAAGGTGGTCAAACAGGATATCACCAACGCACAGAGTACAATAAGCGTATTCTTCGTGTCGCATCTCCTGAAGAACACGCAATCACTCCAGCCGGCGGTTTCCTTCATTACGGTGAAGTCAATTCGGATTACATTCTTGTTAAGGGAAGTGTCCCAGGTCCAGCTAAGCGTTTGATTCGTTTCCGAGATGCAACTCGTGGATCTGACAAGGACCTACCGCCTTACGAAATTACCTACGTAAGCACATCATCGAAGCAGGGGGTCTGAAGTTGAAAGTCAATGTTCTCGATATTACAAACACCGTCAGTCAAGACGAAGTCGATGCAGGTCGTCTCCAAGAGAATTTCGAAATCTCCGTAGAAAACGGAAAGAAAGTAACGCTCTCAGAGGCATTTACAACAGAACTTCGAACAGACTTGATCAAATTGGCAGTGGCATCAAGCCGAGCCAACCGTCGCCAAGCATACGGTTCACGGGCACACGTTGGAAAGCGTGCACCTATGGCTGGTATGAAGCACTCCGTCGAATGGTGGGGGAAGGGCCGTGGTGTGTCACGTATTATGCGCCGAACTGGCCAAAGCCGAGCTGCACAAAATCCACACACAAAGGGTGGACGCCGTGCTCACGGACCTAAGGTCGAGAAGAACTGGGGTCGAAAACTCAACCTCAAGGAACGCCGTATCGCTCGAAACTCTGCACTCGCAGCAACAACTTCGCTCGAAACAGTGAGTTCTCGTGGTCACAAATTCTCTGAAGAAATCTCCAGCCTTCCACTCGTTCTTGGCAACTATGTCGAAATTCGTGAAGGAAAAACAGAGGAGTTCAACATTGAATCCTTCAACCATGGCTCCGCTACTCGCAAGGTCATCGCAATCTTCAACGAACTTGGTCTCGGAGACGATCTGAACCGTGCTCGAGATGGACGAAACATCCGTGCTGGTAAAGGAACCATGCGTGGTCGAGTCCATAAAACTCCAAAATCCATCCTTCTTGTTGTCAAGGAGAAATCCGGCTTGGCTCATGCTGCTCGAAACCTTCCTGGTGTCGACGTGGTTGCAGCCCGTGATTTGTGTGCTGAAGACTTGGCACCTGGTGGCGCAATTGGTCGTTTGACCGTCTTTACAAAAGATGCCGTGGAGGCACTTAACTGAGGTGAATATCATGAATGCATACGATAT
>CAJJCM010000027.1 GCA_905182635.1 uncultured Candidatus Poseidoniales archaeon | reverse complement strand
CTCGTATTTCACCAATTATCAAATGGTGGAAATGGTAACAACAAACCCTGCAGCCGCTGCAGAATGGCAAGACCATGTTGGGCAAATTAAAGCGGGAATGGTCGCAGACCTCGTGGTCATGGATACCTTCCACGACGACCCATATCGAAATCTCATTGAGTCAATCGATGCAGATGTTCGTCTCACAGTCGTGAATGGAAAGGCACTGTTTGGTGACCAAGATATCATGACTGCACTCAAGGGTGATGACTGGGAACCAATCAATGGTGGTGGTGTTTCAAAGGCACTTGACATCACTTCCTCAACTGTGGTTGATGGTTCACAAACTTGGGCCGAGATTGAAGCTGGTATGGCCATGGCTATGCGAAACGATGTCTCCGATATCCGAGAACACTGGTCTGTACCTGAAGAAAATGATGTTCCTGTTGCATGGGAGACTGATGCTCAAGTCCAAGCCTATCTTGATTCTGAATTCGACGGCAAGAACTCTGCAAACAATGGAGTTTCACAACTGAAGACCATGACCGTTGACCCAATCTTCACGACAGGTGATGAGCGCTACTTCGATGTCATCAACCGCTCTTCATGGGCGAATACGCATATCGACCTTTCCAAACTCTATGCATTCTACGACATCCCTATGGATGCTGATGGTGACCGAACCGGTGTCAATGTTGACTTGACTACAGACCCATCCAACACTGGTGGTAATGACGACACTGGAGGCACTGACAACACTGGTGGCAATGACAACACTGGAGGCACTGATACTACTGGCGGTACAGATACAACTGGCGGTACAGATACAACTGGCGGTACTGATACAACAGACGACACAGATATTGATTGTCCTTCTCTCACGTATACTTTTTCGGGAGAATGTATCGATAAAGAACAAGGCATCAGTGATTCAGATTCAAGTTCTTCAGACAGCACGAAAAACAGCGCAACATACCTACTCATTGGAATCATTATCGTGTTGGCTGCGGGATTATTATTCGCATCGAAAAGCAAAGGTGATGAACTCAATTTGAATTCGAAAGATGCCTTCATTGAAAAGATGTGGGACGATGATGCATTGGACGAAGCGACTCAACTTGATGGGAACGAGGTAGGGTTTATTCCAGCTCCACCGCCGATGAAAAGTAGCCCTTCGAATACAGATAAAAAAGAGTGATTCATTCGAGGGCCCATGAAGGTCCATCGGACGTATCAGTCACCACGACACCCATTGCTTTGAGTTGGTCACGAATTTCATCAGCCTTTGACCAATCTTTGGTATCTCGAGCCTCACTCCGAGCGACCAAGAGCGCGTCTACCTCATCAGCAACTTGTGCTCGACGTGGGTCTTCTTCAGGTTCAGCAAGTGCCATCTCACGCGAAGGTAGAACGCCAAGAACGGTTCCAGCAGTTTCCTCAAGCCATTCGACAGCATAACGAGCAAATGCATGACTGTCGGCTTGGTCCATTCCACTGTCAAGCATTTTACCGATTTCCCGAACTGCACCTAAGACCTTAGCGATTGCTTCACGACTGTTGAAATCATCATCCATTGCTTGAGCAAAGCCTTCAGCCATCTTCTCAAGCATCCCCAAAGAACGTGAAAGAGGTTGTTGGCTGGTGATGTCGGCTTGTGGTAAATCAACTACCGAAGTCTGTATAACCGTGATTTTCAAGGCCCGAACATAGGTGGCAAGTAAACGATTGTAGTTTCGTTCAGCATCTTTGAGAATCGTTTCATTCATGTCAATTGGAGAGCGATAATGGGCATTGATCAATGAGAAACGAAGAACCATTGCATCGACTTTTTCAAGAATCTCTTGTATGGTCCAAAAATTCCCGAGTGATTTGCTCATTTTCTCGCCATCGATGTTGACAAAACCGTTGTGCAACCAATGATGAACAACTGGGCTGCATCCAGTATGGCATTCGCCTTGGAAGATTTCTGCTTCATGGTGAGGGAATCGCAAGTCATGGCCGCCACCGTGAATATCGAATTGGGCACCGAAGTAATCCATCGACATAGCGGTACATTCGATGTGCCAACCTGGCCGGCCCGGCCCCCAAGGAGAATCCCAAGTTGGCTCACCGGGTTTGGCTGCCTTCCAAAGTGCGAAATCCTTGTGGTCCTTCTTTGCTGAACCCGTATCCCCAACGCGACCTCCAGCACCTGAACGAACCGCTTCGATGTTCTGCCCAGTGAGGGCACCGTATTTTTCAGGTGCAGAATCAATATGGAAATAGACCCCTTCAACCGTTTGGTAGGCATGGCCTTTGTCGATGAGGTCTTGTGTGATTCGAATCATGTCATCGACGTATTCGGTACACCGTGGATAATCATCTGCTCGAAGTATATTGAGTGCATCCATATCTTCGTAATAGGTTGCAATGTTTTCATCGACCAAAGTCTTCCAGTCTACGTCCAATTCCTTTGCTCGCTGGATAATTTTGTCGTCAATATCGGTGAAGTTTTGAACATAATGAACATCAAAGCCAGATGATTCAAGCCAACGGTGAATCAAATCAAAAGCGAGGTAGCAACGAGCATGACCTAAATGGCAACGGTCGTAAACAGTCACACCACATACATACATCGACACTTTCCCAGGCTCCATCGTCGAAAATTCGACTTTGTCTCTCCTTCGGGTATCGTGCAGTCGAATTGGCATGGGATTCAACCAGTGGTGTGAACAGCCTCACTTGAAGGTTAAGTCATATTACCATGTGGGTAGAGCATGGTAGAAGGTACTGAGGGTGTCTCAAGGACTATTTTTGTCACCGGCGTCAATGGACATATTGGCAATCATATCGTGCGAGACTTGCTTGAACATGGCTACAAAGTCATTGGCTCTGTTCGGAATCTCTCCGACCCTCAGAAGGTTGACCATGTTCGACAGCATGCGATTGATTTAGGTTGTGAGCATCGACTTAAGATTGTTGAAGGTGATGTATTAGATGCTGATGGATGGACAGAAAAAATCATCGGTTGCGATGCTTTATTTCATACAGCAACCGTCTATTCAAATTCAAACGATGCTCAGATGATCATCGATACTGCCACTAAAGGTACAACACATTTGCTTACAGCGGCCAAAAGTGCAAATATTCCACGGGTCATTTACACCTCAAGTGTTGCGGCGGTTGGGTTCCATCCAAAAGGCCGTGAAAAAACTGAAGAAGATTGGCAGACTCTACGGACATCCCCCTATACGGTTGCTAAGATGGAGTCCGAAAAACTCGCTTGGGAATTAGCGGAACAACATGGTCTTGATTTACGCGTCATTAACCCCGGTGCTGTTCTTGGTGGTGGCTTTGTCAAACCAACACCCAGCGTTGATTATTTCCCTGAGGCAATGAATGGTAAATTCCCATTTGCTCCAAAAATTCCAATTCCCGTTGTTCATGTGCGTGATGTAGCACGTGCTCACCGCCGAGCGTATGAAATCGACGAAGCGAAAGGGCGATTCATTGTTGCACCGCACAAAAATAAGACGATTGCAGATGTATGTCGAGCAATACGTGAACAATACCCCGACACAAAATCTCCCCGTCATGCGATTCCACGTTCGTTGATGTTCATTGTCGTGTTCCAAGATTGGTTCATGGGCCTGTTCGGAGCGGAACGCCGAATGACAAGAAAAGCGGTAAAGGGATACTTCCAAGGTGATTCAAACTTGTCGTCGAGAAAGGCAACAGAGATTTTAGGAATCGAATGGGAATCCTTTGAAGTCTGTATCCAAGACACTGTGGAGGCTTTTTTGGAATGAATTTTGAGGGCGAAAAGGGCATTGAAATCGCAGGTTTCGAAATAGCCGACCATGTTCTTGCAAGAATCGGTTGGCTCTTACCGTTGCTCACTGTTGTCTTTTCAATGTCGATTCATGTCTTGAGTGGTAATGCTCGTGCAGTACCGTTTTTCATTTCAGAATCCGATTTTCCCGGACTTGAACGATTGATTTTCACCACAGGACTTGCCGTGAATGGAGTAATTATTTGCATCATTTCATACCGCTTTCAACTGCTCTTTAAATCCTCTACGAAGTCAAAAACATCACGCTTCGCATTTGTGTCAGGAATAACAACAGGAGTGGCATTATTTGTCTTGGCTTTTGCCAATATGTATGATGCTCTGTTGTTGCATTGTGTCGTTGCCATACTGGTCTTTGGTGGTGGATTAAGTTGGTGCGCTTCGACCCATCTCCTTTTTGAGACGACTGAAACAGTTAGTAGGAAACTTCGCCGTATTGGATTGGGTATTGCTGCGTTTGGCTTTGTTGTGATGAATGCATCATTAGTGACGTTCATTGCCACACATCGAGACGAGTTCAATAATGACAACTCGTTGGCGCTTATGCTGAATACACTTCAACCAGCGATTGACTATGCAGCTCCGGCAGAATATCTTTTGTTTCTCGGTTTGGTCGTTGCACTTGCCTCCTTCGAATATGACTTGAAAGCAAAGGTTTCGGTTCAATCGAATGATTGAAACGGTCAAAGCAGTGTATCAGTCAATTGATGCTGACAATGAGATTCGTATTATTGTCGGCTACCGAGTGCGAGTACTTTCCGGTCCAATGATGAAAGAGCAAGTGTTTCTGGGTCCAGTCCTTGCTGACATGTGCCAAGCCAAACTTGGACAAAAATATCCCTGTGAGAAAGAATATGCTTGACTTCGCCGATGAACCTCAATGAATCAACTTCAATCTGCTCTGCCATTCTTGGACCCCAAAGCCCTGCAAGAATTCCATTCTCTCCTCTTTGGACAAGGAGAGGTAGGCCCGAAGCATCGTAGCGAAGTTCACACATGAGGTCAAGTCGTTTCCTTCTGGTCGTTTTTGGTTGTGGATAGGATAAGGCATCGTTTTTTCCTGAGCAACTTAGGACAATCGGACAGTCGTCACACTTCGGTCGTTTTGGCGTACATACCGTCGCACCCAATTCCATCAAAGATTGATTCCAATCTCCCGCATCGGCTTTGAATAGATTCCGTTTCGCCCAATGCTCAACTTCCTTTACAGAAGGATTTGCAGTTTTCGTTTGGCGCGCCATTACACGTCGAATATTACCATCGACGCAAGCCACAGGTTCACCAAAAGCGATGCTCGCAACTGCTGCTGCTGTGTAAGGTCCAATTCCAGGCAACAGGAGAAGTTGTGTAGATGTCGTTGGCAAGACTCCATCGTAGCCACCTTCGCTCAAAGGGAGACACACTTGGCGTGACAAAGAATGCAGTCTTCGGGCACGACTGTAGTATCCCGCACCTTGCCAGAGGTGAAGCACCTCATCGACCTCTGCTTCAGCCATCGATTGTGGAGTTGGAAAACGTTCGACTAATTTGAGCCAATAACCAATGCCTCGGCTGACTTGAGTCTGTTGCAGTAGGATTTCTGACAGTAGTACTTTCCAACCATCATTGGTATGACGCCAAGGTAAATCTCGCTTCGTTTCGGCATACCAAGCGAGCAAACTACTTTGAGAAAGCTGTGCTACCACTGTGCCACCTCATCGGTTGCTCAGGCTTCGACCGTTTCAACTTCAGATTTCTTTGCTTCGATCGCTGCATCGTTGGCTTTGATTTGCTCCCAGACTATTTCTGCGATATCTTTGACTTCCATATCAGAACCAATCGCACTCAATCCATCGGTCACCATCGTTGAACAGAATGGACATCCAACTGCAACGGTGTCAGCACCGGTTTCTGCCAGTTCCTTTGAGCGGATGACATTGACACGGTCATAGCCTTCATCGACCTGTTCTTCCATCCACATTTGCGCTCCACCGGCACCGCAACAGAATGAGTCCTTGCCATGACGCCCAACTTCGACATCGACACCGCCAATTGCATCACGAGGTGCATCGACTTCGCCACCGATTCGCCCAAGATAGCATGGGTCGTGATAGGTCACTGTACCGTCGTGTTTTGGTTCGGGTAACTTGCCTTCGTTTTGCAAGTGACTGATGAGTTGTGAATGGTGCATAACTTCGATGTCTTCACCACCATAATCTTTGTACTCTTTTCCAAGGGTATGGAAACAGTGAGGGCAAGAGGCCACAATTTTCTTAACGCCAATTTCCTTAAACGTCGACAAATTCGTTTCTGCAAGCATCTGGAAGAGGTATTCGTTTCCTGCACGTCGGGCTGAGTCGCCACTGCAACCTTCTTGCATCCCGAGTATTCCAACATCAAGGCCAGCCTCTTTCATGATACTGATTGTATCACGTGCCACTTTCTTGTTTCGTTCATCGAAAGAGGCTGCGCAGCCTGCAAAGTAAATGTATTCTGCCGGTTCTGCAACTTTGACATCAAGACCAGCAGCCCAATCACCGCGCTCATGAGCAGGTAATCCATAGGGGTTTGAATCCGATTCAAGATTCTCGATAGTGGCCATAAGGGGCGCTATAGTATCTTCAACCGATTCATCAAATTCCATGCGCTCCATCATCAAATGGCGTCGAGCGTCGGTCAATTTTGGAACATGGTCGATGTAAATCGGACACGCCTCAACACAAGCATGGCAGGTAGTACACGCCCAAATTGCTTCTTCACCGAAGCGAGCAATCATATCCTGTGCAGGAGTTTCTCCTGCGAGTAAGGTGCTTGCGTTTTCATTTGCATAATGTCGGACATCATGGATGATTTGCATTGGGTTCAGAGACTTTCCAGATGCAACAGCAGGGCAAACGTCTTGACAACGTGCACATGAAGTGCAAGCCCAGCCATCAATCAGGTTTCGCCAAGTCAAATCGGTGTAGTTCACCGTTCCAAACGATTCGATATCAAGGTCGTCAAGCGGCACTGCAAGTCCATTCTCACCTCGGGCAAGCGGCTCCATAGCCCCCATAGGGCGCATATCATGGAAGAAGACATTCGGGAACGCCATCACCAAGTGCATATGCTTTGACAGAGGAATCAAGAACAGGAAAGTGGAAATTGCGAGCATGTGCATCCAATAAGCGCCGACGACCAATGTCGTGCTTGGTACAATGGTCGAAGCAACCCATGAGCCAATCGGCTCCCAGGTCGAAGATACCGTGGATTCACCTGCTTCGACAAAGAACGCTGTAACGGTGATGGTCATGATCAGGAGAAGAATGAAATTACCTTCAAGCTGAGATTTGCCTTTGAGTTTTTCAGGAGTAAAGACAACGCGCCGAAGCAATGCGGCAACACAGCCGATGAGTGCGATGGTGTAGCCGGTTTCTACGATGAGATTCCAAGGACCTCGGACGATGGCTGGTAGGATATTATGTGAAAACCAATTCGCTGTAGCCAAGTCGAACATATCGGTTGAAAGCATCAAGAATCCCCAAAACATGAGGACGTGAATACTACCTGCAACACGGTCTTTGAGGACTTTTTTCTGGCCGAGCCAACCGGTGAGAACCTCTTTTATTCTCGCCCCCCAGTTATCGAAACGATTGTCAGGAGATCCCTTGAGGACCAATCGAGTTGCCTTGACAACCTGATAGATGAAAAAGGAGCCTGAAATGCTTCCAAGGAGGAGGAGAATGAGCCATCCGGAAAAGGGCCCGTATGTCATTGTCAAGGGGTGTTCCATCTCATATCAACTCCTCGAAAAGATTCCCGCAGTCAATGGCAGACGAGTTCAAACCTTCAATGCACCGACAATTCACTCTCAAAGACAACCGACTGAGAACAAGGGATATGAAGCGAGGGGTGCTCGTGAAGACAAGGGGGATTGAATGGGACGAGTAACAGCGAGCGCTCCGGGAAAATGCATTCTCTTTGGAGAGCATGCTGTAGTCTACGGACAACCTGCGGTTGCAGTTGCTATCGAACAGCGTATTTCGGTATCTCTTGAGACATTGGGCTCGAGCAGCGAATCTTGGAAAATCGATGGAATGAAATTCGACCCAAAGCGACATCCGCATGTCCAAGCCCTCCGAAATCGATTATGGCAGCCACAACAAGGTGCGCCGAACCTCAAAATTCGAATCAAGGGAGATATTCCCCCAGCCTCGGGCCTGGGGTCTTCAGCCGCCCTTTCTGTTGCCGCAAGTGCAGCGTTGAGAATTGCACGTGGTAGATGGTTCAACACCGTGGAACAACCCCAGCAAATCGATTCTTGGGCTGAAGGTTATTCAAGCCAATTTGAGCAAGAGAATTTGTATTCGATTGAAGACCAAGAACTCAATGCTCATCGAAAAGGTGAGGCTGGAAACGCTCTTCATTATGTCAGCGATGAAAGCGTAGTTAATCTGGATGAATGTGCCTTACTCGCCCATGCTGTCGAAGCGATTGCTCAAGGCGGTAGAGCATCTCCGATGGATGCATCAACATGCGCACATGGAGGCATCGTTTTGCTTTCCGATTCACTCGAACCGAAGGATGAATTCCTCTACACTCGCCGACTTAAAACTCCAGAAGGTGAGCGAACTTGGCATTTACATTCAATCAGTCTGCCAAAACCGACGAAAGAGGTCTTCTTGGTCATCGGCAATACGGGTATACATGCACCGACGGCTCAGCAAGTCGCCAAAGTGGCTGCTACGATTGAGGCACATCCAGAACGAATGAAAGAGATTGAAACCATTGGCTTGATTGCTCGCCGTGGCATCCAATCATTGAGAGAAGGAGATTATGCAGCAGTCGGAAGAGCGATGACTGAAAATCAAATCATGTTACAAGGCCTCGGGGTATCCTGTCCAGAATTAGAAAACTTGATTCGCGCTGCTGCCCCAACTGCATTGGGTGCAAAACTCACAGGTGGTGGCGGAGGGGGCTGTATGGTTGCATTGACAACCAACCCAAAACAAACCAGTGAAGCCATTGAATTGGCGGGTGGTAGGACACTCATTTCTAAATTTGGTGACGTCGGCTTATCCATTGATGAATCCGAAAATTTGCCATTATGGGCTACGAAACCAAACGCATAGCCGCAGCCATCTCTTTTTGGAGAGAAGAAGGGCTACGGCGTCTGCCTTCTTTTTATATAGTCGTTATATATGGCCCGGGTATGACAACTGATGAAGAACGCCTAACTGTAGTAAACGTCGTTGCGAGCACTCGAGTCGCAGAGGAACTAGATTTGCCGGATATCGCAATCCAGCTGAATTGTGAATACGAACCTGAACAATTCCCTGGTGTTGTTTACCGTGTCAAAGACCCAAAACTTGCCATCCTTATGTTCCGCTCTGGTCGCGCTGTGTGCACCGGTGGAAAGAACGAAGCAAACATTCACACTGGAATCTCACGAATGATCGATGACCTACGTGCTGCTGGTATCGAAACTTGGGACCTTGACCAAGTCGAAATCGAAGTTCAAAACATGGTTGCTACCTACGCTCTTCACTATCCTGAAGATTATGACGGCAAGGACAAGTTCACAAACGAACCCCAAGCTGGAGTACCCCGTAAACTCAACCTCAACAATCTCACCTTCCACTTACCTTTCGACAAGGTGGAGTACGAACCTGAGCAATTCCCTGGTTTGATTTACCGACTCGATTATCCAAAGGTTGTTTGTTTGATTTTCGGAAGTGGAAAGATGGTCATCACCGGTGCCCGTCATAAGGACGAAATCCTTGAAGCTGTTGAAATCATCAAGGACGAACTCGCTGACCTTCTTTGATTTTGCCGCATACGGCAAGAGAAGCGTTGATGTTCTATTGCGAACGTGGCCAACCATGGGCAAAGGCTCGATTCGACTTGTATCTCCTTTGATGCTGGTCCTGTTATTGGGTTTTGCTTCGATACAGCCGATGGTCTCCATCCCAACTTTGACGGATGCCCCTCACATTCAATTCGCATCAGAAGACCCTGGAGTCAGTGATGTCCCAACCTGGAAAATTGGCGATAAATGGGTCTATTCAGGAACATTTGATCCGACGAAACTCGTTACTGATTCAGGCGTTTCAGCTACGGTTGGTGAAATCTATGGCGATACGAATGCTGAAGTTACGGCCATCACCGAACGTACAGTCGACAACATGTCGGTTCTTTCCTATACGTTAAGCACAACTGCCAACTTTGACAAATCAGGAGTTTCACTCGATGGTTACAGCGGCAATGTCTACATTACTTTTGAGCAAACTGAACACCTCCGTGTCAGCGATTTATCTTTGATGCGAAGCGATTTACAATTGTACATTCTCTTTGTCCCTTTTGGACTCTCAAGCCTATCACAAGTACTTGGTGACATTACGATTTCAAACACCTACAGTCCTGTGAATGAAGTCTATGATTTCCCTCTACGGGCCAATGAGCAATGGACTACAACCACAACCTCATCTGCTTCCTGGTCTGGTTCGAGTGAGTATATCACTCCATTTCCGGCTCCATCCAGCGATACCAACAGCACAACATGGGAGGTGACCAACATTGGTAAACCTCGCAACAGTTTCGGGCAAACGATTGGTTACGGTGGTTGTAATGCATCGTATGAGTTGACATCCATCAACAGTAACGGTGACCAAAGTGGCTATCGTTGGTATTGTCCAGAAGCTCGGAATTTTGCTTGGCTTCATACCGAGGATGAAATTGGATTGGTGATCGACTTCCGTCTCAAACGATACATGCCACTGGATTCGGTGGGAGTTGACCAGTATAACCACCCTGGGACTCGGGATGAATGTCTTGTTGTTGATTTAGAAGCAGATATCACTGCACTTAATACTCCAATGGCTGTTTGGGTAAATGCCTCTTCAAATTGTTTCTCAACAACTTCAGGCATACCTCTAGAACTTCATCATGAAGCCATGAACAGCGTCACCTTGGTGACCACAGCAAGCAACGGAAGTGGCTACGCTGTTATCGACATGGGGGATGCAAGGGACTCTTCCAGTTCCGCACTCGATTGGGCGAGTCATGGGATTGTGGCAAGAGTTCAGCCTTCCGCTTCTTCTTCATTTGGTAATGCAGTTGGTTCAACAACGTTGACGTTAGATGAATATCTGGTTGGATTAGACTTGATTTCAAGCGACAAATTCGCTAAAGTCTTACGGAACCGAAGTGGTGTGGTAACGGAACTCAATTCATTGTCAGGCTGGAATATTTTACCGGGTGACGAGTTATTGGTCGAAGTGGCTGTTCAAAACAGAGGAATCACTTCAAGCACTCCAACGACCATGACAATCACACATCCAGATGGACAAATATCAACCCACCCACTTCCTTCACTTGCCACATATGAAGCACATAAAGTCAATTTCACCTGGGCTGTTCCAAGCGACCAAGCGATTGGCATGGTTCCTGTTTCGTGGCAGGCAGACCCTGATGAAGTCAATTCTGCCGATGCGAATGCAAGTAACGACAATGCCGAAATCACGATGTTCGTTGGACGTCTTCCAACACCTCAACTCATCAATGCTTCAGCACTTACCCTTGAAAAAATTCAACTTCGAGCCGATGGGAGTTTTGATGAGGACGGGGGCGATGTTTCTTGTTCATTCAAAATCCCGTACGATGATGGGTCTCGGAATTGGGCGTGGCAAACGATTTCCTCATCGTCATGCCTGGTCAATTGGACATGGACTGATGATGGCGACTATCCCGTAGAAGTAACCGTCATTGACGAAGAACGTGATGAACAGATAGCAACCATGATGGTCACGATTGAAAACAGGCGCCCTCAAATCGAAATTATCAGCGCTCGCAGTGAAGCGAAAGTTGAGCACCCAATCACCCTCTATGCATTTGCCAATGATTCAGATTCAGAAGAGATTTGGCCTGGTGTTGTCGATGTTCATTGGCCTGATGCCTTGTGCAAAGAAGGCTACTATACACGTGTGTGTACCACGACAGCGCCAACTGAAGGTCGGCACACATTTACCGCGGTTGCTACCGATGATGATTCAGAAACAACCGCCGCTATATTTGAGGTTCTTTTCACCAACATCGCACCACACAGTGCGTCCATTGCTTTACAGAAAGACAATGTATTTATCGAAAGTGATGAACAGAAGATATGGCAATTGGATGAAGATGAACATATTGTTGTCAAAGGGCAAGCTCTTGATTCAGTTGATGACTTGGAAGGCCTAACTCACACTTGGTGGCCCGATGGTCAACAACCTTCGCTGATGTATTCGTTTCCTGGACGAACCTCCACCTTCCCTATGCACTGGGATACTGCTGGCCTTCATACAATTCGTTTGGAAGTGAGTGATTCGGATGGTGAAGCCAGTCTTGTTGAAGAGCGATGGATCAACATTCGAAATATACCTCCAGTCATCCAACCCTTGGTCTCACTCTTGCCGATTGCCGAAGGCCAAAGCATCACGATTGAAGGTAATTCTACCGACACCCAAAGTGATATTGACACCTTAGTCAAATGTTGGGATATCGACCCTGGAAGGGACAGTGATGACCTTGGAGGAGCAGATGATGATTGCGATGTCAGAGGTGATGTTCTTGAATATTCTTGGAACAGAAGTGGTTCTCATACCATCATCTATCACGTCACTGACGATGATGGTGCACAATCAAGTGAGGTCCTCACTGTTGAAGTTCTCAATATGCCGCCAATTGTTCGTTTGAAGGACATTGATTGTATTGCTTACCGAGACTGTGTTCTCAATGCTGACCAGACCATCGATTCACTCAATGATTTGGAAGGGCTAACCATCGTATGGGACTTGGATATCACCATCGATAGTAACGGAGATGGAATCAAAGACAACGATGCTGACTTGGTTGGTTCTACCGTGACTCATATGTTCCGAAAGGCAGGGACTGTTCGTGTTAAAGCGATGGCATGGGATGAAAATCCTGAACGACCGGGTCAATCGACGATGACCGTCGAGGTTGCACAACCTGAACGAACTACAATCGAACAAGTCGGTGCCACTTTGATCGGCGATGAAGCCAATCCTTTGGCGCAGATTGGATTACTGTTGGCGACTTTGTTGATTCTCGCATCATTGACACGTCGGAAGAAAGTCAATGCCAATACCGATTCTTGGCAAGACGGGCTTGAAGGGGATGGCGTGTCTGAACATGTTTTCGAAACTCAATCTCTGGTCGATGAAGCTCAATCACGCCGTCCAAATGCACCTCCTTCCGACCAAATCTTTACCACCACATCCCAGGCGCCTAAAGAACAGATTCAATCCGAAATCGAAGTGGTATCCGAATCGATAATTACTCCTGTAGACCAGATCTCTGAATCCCAAACCTTGCCCTTACCAGAGGGAGGGTTGCCAGAAGGTTGGACTCAAGAGCAATGGAGCCATTATGGACATCAGTATATTGAGGCTCAATCTTCACA
>CAJJCM010000026.1 GCA_905182635.1 uncultured Candidatus Poseidoniales archaeon | reverse complement strand
ATGATTCGTGCGCCTTCATGTGATTCATTCATGGGGTACTGCTCTTGACGATCAAAGGCATGAACGGTGACATCGTGTCCTTCGTGAACAAGCCAAGCCGCATGACGTAAGACTCTCGGGTCGGGCGAACAAGCATTGGTGACGACCATTGCAATACGCGCCATGGCCGTTCCATGTCAAGGGAGAACATGAGGTATTCGGCCTTTCAAAGTGATACTGTCGAAGAGCGATAATTAAGGACGGGTCGCGTTTGGTTTAAGCCGCACCCCCGCGGCGTAAGTGATGATATGGTCGACCAATTACCGAACTTGGGCCGTGAGGCCGAGATGCTTTCCGCTATGGGAATGTCCTCTATCGAGGAACTCTTCGCAGATATTCCTGCTGAGGTACGGATGACTGGGGCTCTACCTTTACCTCCACCGCAATCAGAGGAAGAGATTCTTGCCGATGCCCGACGGTTGTTGGGTTCCAATGTGGCTTTAGGAGAACGCGTCTCTTTTTTGGGAGCGGGGTTGTATCGGAATTATGTTCCTGCTTCTGTGTTTCAATTGGTTAACCGAGGAGAATTTCTCACCGCTTATACACCATACCAACCTGAAGTAAGCCAAGGCATGCTTCAAGCAATGTGGGAGTTTCAAACACTCATTTCTGAACTCGTTGGTCTTCCAGTTGCGAATCTCTCATTGTATGATGGCTCGACTGCGGCTGCTGAAGCCTTGACCTGTTGCGTCCGAGTACACAACCGGAAAGCAACCCAAAAAGACACGGTCTATGTCTCCGAATTGACGCCGCCCGACCGCCTTTCAGTGATGTATAATTACTGCCAGGGAGCTGATATAACCATCAAACTCCTTCGCCATCATTCAGATGGAACCCTTGACCTCGACGCTGTGTCAGAGGCTGTAGGCTCATGCGGGGTCTATGTCGAACAACCAAACCCCCTCGGTATTTTAGATGGAGGACTTTCTCAACTGAAAGCAATTCTTGGTAAAACGACAGCCCTCATCGTTGCTGTTCAACCCGTTTCTCTCGGCCTCGTTGAAGCCCCAGGTCATTATGGGGCAGACATTGTCGTTGGTGAAGGCCAACCCCTTGGAAGCCCCATCACAGGTGGCGGTCCAATTTATGGAATATTCGCGTGTTCCAAAGATTATCTGCGTTTGATGCCAGGACGTATTGTAGGTCGAAGTATTGATGTTGACGGTAAGGTCGCTTATTGCCTGACTTTGTCGACTCGCGAACAACATATTCGCCGTCACCGTGCAACCTCCAATATCTGTACAAATGAAACATTGATTGCATTGATGGGTGCCATGCATATGGCTTTGCTGGGACCTGAAGGATTGCATGCACTTGCAGTTCGTAACATGACCGCTTGTATTTTGGCGAAGCAAAAGTTGAGTCAAGTCGAAAACATTAATTTACCGCATTCAAACAGCCATCACTTCAATGAATTCGTCATAGAACTCCCTGGCTCGAGTAAAGATTGTTTGGCCCACCTCGACGCGGTTGGCATCGTCGGTGGGTTTGATTTGTCTGCATGGTATCCAGAGCGAAAGAATTGGATTTTGGCAACTTTCACAGACCAAAACAATGCGAATCAGATCGAATTGTTGGTTTCCCACCTTGCTCTTTGGGCTTCCTCACAGGGGGTGAATGCATGAGTAACTTGTTTGAGCATAACGGGGCGAAAGGGCAAGGATACTCACAACCTGCTCCAGTTCTTCCGGAGTCATCAATTTCTTTGCCAGCCAGTTTGACTCGTAAAGCCCTTCCGCGCTGGCCTCGCTTGTCAGAACCGGAAATGGTCCGACACTATACTTGGCTCTCGAAGAGAAATTTCGGTATCGATACGGGATTCTATCCACTTGGTTCGTGTACGATGAAACATAACCCTCGTGTCAATGAAGTGATTGCACAAATACCGGGTATTGCGGATATACATCCACATCAACCTGAGCATCATATCCAAGGTCTTTTGGCGATTTTCCATGAGATGCAATACATGCTGGAAGTGTGTTCAGGAATGGATCAAGTCACCTTGCAACCAGTCGCAGGTGCCCAAGGTGAATTTACTGCTGTTCGATGCGTTCAAGAATATTTCCGTCAACGTGGTGAAACACAACGAACCAAAGTAATCGTGCCAGATTCTGCACACGGAACAAACCCTGCAAGTGCCGCTATGTGTGGCTTTGAGATTGTTGAAATACCAAGTAGAACCGATGGGCGAATAGATCTTGATGCATTACGAGCAGTTGCTGATGAAACCACTGCAGTGATGATGATTACCAATCCGAATACGCTCGGCTTGTTCGAACCTGACATTGTTGAAGCATCCGCAATCATCCATGGTGTTGGCGGTCAGATGTATTACGATGGGGCCAATTTCAATGCGATTTTAGGCATCACTTCACCGGGTCTGATGGGATTCGATGCAGTCCACTTCAATTTGCACAAAACCTTCAGTCAGCCACACGGTGGAGGTGGACCAGGTTCAGGTCCAATCGGAGTGCGGTCGCACCTCGCAGAATTTTTACCTGGGCCACTGGTCAAGAAGCGTCCACCGATTGGTAACGAATCTCAAATGGTCATCGATGATATGTGGTATGGCTGGTACCAACCAACGCATAGCATTGGTAAGGTCCAACAATGGCACGGAAATGCTGGTGCAATCATTCGATGTTGGGCATATTACCGACGCTACGGTAGCGGCTTGCGAACGATGTCGGAACATGCAGTACTCAATGCCAATTATCTTCGACATGCGATTCATAAAGCAACGAAAGCAGCTGGAGTTGATTCAATGGTTCGAGATGGAGCTGAGGCCAAAGTTACCAAGCACGAATTCACACTCTCCCTGGCGCCTGCAAAGGAGATGTATGGAATCTCTGCCATGGATGTAGCCAAGGGCTTGCTCGACATGGGCTACATGGCACCAACCGTTTACTTCCCATTAGTCGTTCCTGAATGCATGATGATCGAACCGACTGAAACAGAAAGCAAAGAAACTTTGGATGAGTTTGCAACTCATTTCGCAGAAGTACTACAAATTGATGCAGAAACACTCCATGCAGCACCGACCACGACACCTGTCCGTCGAGTTGATGAAGTCTATGCTGCACGTAATCTCTGTCTTCGCCATCCTTACGATGATGAATAAGAAATGCGTATATAGCGCCAATATGTGGCATGGACATGGATGTCCGGAAGATGCGCAAATTCGGTTGGCGCACCGTACAGATTGAAAACAAAGCATCGAAGGCTCTTTTCCCGATCGCTTGGGGCTTTCTTCCACTTGGTTTTTCATGGCTCATGTGGTTCACCGGTGCACCTGAAGAGTTCATTCCTTGGCTTGGAGCAGCCAGTATGCTGTTCATGCTTATGGGAGGGCTTGCTGGAGTTTCCAGTCGTGTAGGGACGCTTAATGCATCGAAAGTCGGTGTTGCTTTGGCATCGATTTGTATCGGAGTCATGGTATGGGCATTAGTGACACAAGGTACTGTTTCTGTTCTCTTCGCCCTGTTGTATTCATCTGCATCGATTTATCTTCTCGTTAAAGCATTAGATTTCATTTTCAAAGATGCCGGCTATGTATTCGAGATGGATTGGGATGTCAAGGAAAAGTTGCCAATTGATGCGTTGAGCGATTGGGATGTTAAAACTACGCGATTCTCCCAAACATGCATGGCTATCAAGCGATTCGATGCAAATCAATACGTCCAAATCTATGGTGCTGTTAAAGGTGAATCTACTTTTTTGAGATTTGATTTATTTGGTTGCCAAACGCGTGAACAGTTCAAAAATCTCAATTTTGGTGTTGATTGGCCGGAATTCCAGATCAACGAATTAACTCAAGAAGAGTGAGATTCGCTTGTGAATTCCGCCATAATCAAGAGACATCTTGATGAACCACCCGCGCCGGCGTAGTAACATGGATGTCACCATACTGCTGGGCTCTTCCTCCGATTTGCCGGTCGCTGAAAAGTGTACCAAAATTCTCGAACTCTTCAACGTCAGTTACCAATTAAGGGTAGCAAGCGCTCATCGTTCCCCAAAATTCATGGAAGATATTGTTCAACAGGCTGAAGCAGATGGTTGCCAAGTCTTTGTTGCTATGGCCGGATTAGCTGCTGCTCTACCTGGTGCGGTTGCTGCGCTAACGACCAAGCCGGTCATCGGGGTCCCATGCGGAGGTAAAGTCCCATTCGATTCGCTTCTTTCAATCGTTCAACTTCCACCGGGAGTTCCTGCGGCCACGGTTGGTGTAGACCGTGGAGACAATGCTGGCTACCTAGCAACCCAAATCCTAGCACTCAAAAATCCTCTCTTTGAGGCTGCATTAAAACAGAATAAACTCGATCAAATCGAACGAGTAAAAGCCCAAGACCGTGATGTCAACGGGGGCCAGTGAAATGTTTGATTCAAATGAATTCATTCAAGAATCAATTGTAACCCTCAAAGCAACCATTGATGACATCGCTATCATTGCTTGTTCTGGCGGTGTTGATTCAACAGTAGCAGCAGTGATCGCTAATCAAGCAGTTGGTGAACTCTTGCATTGCGTCTATGTTGACACTGGTTTTATGCGCAAAGGCGAAACTGAAGAAATCGAGGCACTCTTGGCTGAACAAGGTATCAAGAATTTGGTAACTGTCAAAGCGGCAGACCGTTATTTTGAAGCACTTGAAGGAATTACAGAGCCTGAACAAAAGCGTAAGGTGATTGGCGAATTATTCATCCGTATTTTTGAAGATGAACAAAAGAAATGCGGTGCTAAATATTTGATTCAAGGAACGATTGCTCCAGATTGGATTGAATCTGGTGGCGGCGTTCGTGATACCATCAAGTCTCATCACAATGTTGGTGGACTACCAGAGGACATGACTCTCACGGTGGTCGAACCTCTTCGTGATTTGTACAAAGATGAAGTTCGTCAACTTGCTCGAACTCTTGAGATCAATGTGGCTGAGCGCCAACCATTCCCTGGTCCTGGACTTGCAGTTCGCACCTTGGGTGACTTAACGCCTGAGCGTGTCGCAGTAGTCCGAGAAGCTTGTGCTATTGTTGAAGAAGAATTTGAATTAGCAGCCGCAGAAGGGAAGATGGAAATTCCATGGCAATACTTTGCTGCCTTACTTCCAGTCCGTAGCGTTGGTGTTCACGGTGACGTGCGTGCTTACGGTGAGACGATTGTCGTTCGTGCGGTTCAGTCCATCGATGGAATGTCGGCCCGATATTCAGAGATTCCTCATTCGATCTTACAGAAAATCAGTACCCGTATCACAAATACAGTCAAGGGTGCTGCAAATCGTGTTGTCTATGACATTACACACAAACCACCAGGCACAATTGAATGGGAATAATCAGGTACTTCTGAGTACTACATTTGGCTTTCAATCCCTACTCTTTGATGGCATATTTCTACCCTCTTCTTGAACTAAAATCGGGTTTTGACACGAGAATATTTTCATGCGGAAAGTTTGATTTCAAATCTAAAAAAAAGCCTTCAGTACAACATTCTTGAGTAAACGCCGATTGAGGGGTTCGAACCCTCGACCTTGGGATTAACAGTCCCACGCTCCACCAGCTAAGCTAAATCGGCAACTTGGGCGAATAGCCTCCCCTTTATGACGACTTCTATTCACTCGGCTAGTGTATGATGCGGATGAGTCGTTGAAACTCTGCCGTTGGTACATTTCCAATTTGCAAGGCATCTCCGATTTGAGTGAGGTGCTGAGAGCTAAGCGGATGGTCATGGTGAATCGAAATCCAAGGCTGGTTTTTGGAAAGAGTCATATTTCTTGTGGCTTCAATGACGTAGCCAACCCCATGATTGATTGAATCTTCCATGGAAAACCGACCAGCACCAAGTTCTCTTGCCACTTCGGCCAGTGCCATTGCATCGATCGATTGAACGTATCCCGATTCGGCAGCTACAACCGAAGTCACATGCTTTGACTTCGGAAGAACATGCTCCGGCTCGTTTACAAGTAGTTCAGCCATCTTTCGCTCTGTTCCTTGTTGTACACACATCTCGACAAAGAAACGTAATGCTTCGCCGTTATCCAGTACTTCCAAAATCATCTGGATACCCTGCTCTAGAGATGGAGATATTCCAGTAAGTGCAAGTAATTGTCCACCTTGGAGGGCGACTAAGTTTCGTGTATCAGCGGAGCCCTTTCCCTGAAGCACGTGAACACTACCAAGGACTTCGAGTGCATTACCAATATGAGTGCCAATCGGTTCATTCATATCCGTAATTTGAGCAACCGTATTGATTCCTAAGCCCTTGGCTGCACTGACCATTGATTCGGCTAAAGCAAGGGCGTCGTGCTCAGTTTTCATGAAGGCAGCACGACCGCATTTGACATCAAGCACAAGTGCATTCAATCCTTCTGCCGCTTTTTTCGAAATGATAGAAGCCGTAATGAGAGGGATGCTATCGACGGTATTTGTGACATCACGTATCGCATAGAGTAAGCCATCAGCAGGCGCAATCGCATCGTTTTGGGCTGCGATACAACACCCAACTTTTTCAACGGCTTCTTGCATCTGGTAGGGGGTGAGATTGCAATTGAAACCAGGAATCGATTCGAGCTTGTCAATCGTGCCTCCAGTGTGACCTAATCCTCTACCTGCTAACATTGGAACTCGAAGACCACATGCAGCAAGAGCCGGAGCGAGAATCAATGACATCTTATCACCAACTCCTCCAGTGCTGTGTTTGTCTGCAACATTGGTCAGTCCCTGCCATTCTAATACAGCACCTGAATTCATCATACCACGCGTGAGTGCAGTTGTATCATCAACTGAAATACCATTGGTATGGACACACCGAAGCCATTTTTCAATGTCTTCAACTTGAAATTGGCGTTGGGCAACACCATCAATGAACATCGTCAAATCCGCCATCACCATTGATTCCTTCAACTGAATCGAAGCACATAAGCGTTCAATGAGGTCTTCACCCATTGGCTCACACACCGTCTTCTGTAAGACCTATTTCGACCAAACGCTGATGGAGATATTGACCTGCAGTAATCGATTGAAACAACGATACTCCCCCAGTGAGCCGAATAAACTCCTCTCGTGGTGTCAAATCGATATCATTACGTGGATGGACAAACATCGGCATTGAAAATCGCCGAGCATTCGAGTTACTCGGATTTACGACACGATGCGTTGTCGATTTGAATAATCCATTGGTAAGATTCTGTAGCATATCTCCAGAGTCGACAATGATGTGGCTTGCATCGCCTTTGACCTTAATCCAACTTCCATCATTGTCCTTCACTTCAAGACCATCTGCTGTCGCAGTAACCAGTAAGGTGATGAAATTGATATCTTCATGGGCTGCTGAACGGACTGCACCTTCAGGTACTTCTTCACCAAGTGGAGGATAGTGAATGATTCGCATGATGGTATTGCCATCTGCTGCCATTGAACTGAGCCAATTTTCTTCTTTTCCAAGATAAAGGCTGCATGAATGCAAGAGACTTTGCGATACTGCTTCCATCCGTGCAAATAATCCCTCAATGACTGGTTTGAATTCAGGAACATCTTGCTCAGGCCATACATTTGCTACATAGGTCGGCTTTTCACCCGTGGTTGGATGGCTACGCCCACTTTGCCAAAACTCCTTCAAATCGGGTGCAGGGTTGTTCTTGGCATGCTCAATTCCAAAAGCGGTATAGCCACGTTGATGGTCAATTTGAGGTTGAAGGTAGGCGTTCTTGGTAACTTGACGAAGCGAGAAAAAAGCATCCCCTTGTTCATATGCTTGTTCGATTGCTTTCAAAGGAATCTCATGGTTCTTTAATGCAAAGAATCCGATTTCCTTGAGGGAGTCACCCACTGCTTGTATGAATGTCTGTTGTCGTTGAAGGTCACCGCTGGTGTAATCCGAGAAGTCTATGACAGGGATGCTTCGCATCATTCCACCTTCATCAGTCGAGATTACTACGCACTTTCGAGAGAAGTCGTAGCATTTCGATATAAATCCAAATGACTGTTACAAGGAGTCCAAAGGCCCCCCACCATTCACCCACTTTCGGTGTTTGTTGTTGAATTCCAGTTTCAATGAAATTAAAATCGAGAATTAAACACAAGGAAGCCACACCAAGAATAAACAATGTGAGTAGAATTCCGATTGGTCCTGATGAATGAAGGAATGGAACTTGAAAAGAGCCTGGGATGAAGGAAAGGATAAACGAGACCACATACAACAACATAATACCCATTACGAGGCTCATGACTACCTTTTGAAACATCGGAGTGGCTTTGATAATCCGAGTCGCATACAGCCCATACATGGCGCCAACAATGCACATTGTTCCAACTGCTGCTTGGAATACAATTCCAGAATACATCTGTTCGAAGATCAGGGAAACTCCTCCAACAAAAAGGCCCTCGAATACAGCATAGGAGAGCATTAACGGCACTGGATTCTTTGGTCGAGAAAAAACCAGAATGAGAACAAGGATGAAACCGGTAATCCCACCGATAATCATTGCGGCCATGGCGAGATTCATGTTAATCGCAATTGCAGCATAAGCAGTTAATGCGGCAAACAAGACCGTGGTGCCGAACATGATGCCAATTTTTTGCATTGTCCCTTCATAGGACATGGACTCATGTCCTTCGATATTACTCCAAAACTTGTTTGAAAGAACAGGGTTACTTGTGTTGTAGGCCATAGCAATCAATCTTTGGACATCGAGGTCCTTTGTCAATCTTGTGATGTTCAAGCGTGTTCATTGACCTGTTCTTGATAGTACTCCGCCAGTTGGTCAATCGACCATCCCTGGTCAAGATAGGATTGAATCGTTGCTTCTGGCCACCCTGGACAACGTGCGAGATCTTCGGATGAAAGTCCCGAAGGCATTGGTGCTTCTCCACTCCCGTCAAGAACCGGCATATTCCAATTGTCAGCATCAATATTCGTTTCAGCAAGTGCGTCGAGGTTTTCACTCTCGATGGTAATCAAATCCTTGATTTCTTCACCCTCAGTTTCGATGTTCCTCAAGATGAGGAATGCTCCAGCAGCCAATCCGATTCCTGCAAGCATGAACGTAAGCATCATTCCAGAGGCGAAATTAGAACTTGTATCGGCACTCGGTGCAGCATTAGCATTTCTCTGTTCAGTCGAGCAACCATCGACGTTAACTGGAATATTTGCACCGGTATTCGGGCAGATGTCATCCCGATTGATGACCATATCAGCGTCATCATCTAATGTGCTGTTGTCAATGAGAGTTTGATTTCCATCAGTCAGAATTCCACCAAGGTCACAGCCAAGAAGTTCTGATTCATTGACACCATCGCCATCAGCATCAGCAAGTGTCAATGCTGCGGTTGGAGAGACATCAGGAATCGTAGAATCTTGAGCAGTTGCTTGTGCCCACGAAACTTCGATTGCATCTGGAATACAATCTCCATCGGTATCAGGATTGGTTGCATGACTACCGAAAATGTATTCCACTTCATTCAGTAATCCATCTCCATCCGCATCATACGCTCCCTCAAGAATATTGAGCATGGCAAGAGTGCGTGTTGTACGGTTGAGTCCATTGGCCACTTCCCAATAATCCGGCAGACCATCGTTATCGGTATCCGTCACATTGTCAGTACGGACCCAATCCCGATACCATCCAGCAAGGAAAGGAGCAGTGACTTCTGCGCTACTGAGAATGAGGCCCATTTCACGGTTCCGTGTTGTGGCAGAATCACCCCAATTAATTGATGAAATCAGTACGTGCTCAGCATCAACAATAACACCCTTGTTATGCAATTTCGAAACTTCATCATCTTCACTCATGATGATCGCATTGATGTCGTATCCAAGGGTCGAGTTCCATTCTTCATTGAAGGTATCAACGACATCTTGAATATCCTTATCGAGATAAGCACCGTTCAAAATCAAACGAATACGAATGCCACTTTGTGCAGCGTTTTCCAAAGCGGTGACAATTGGATTCTCTCCCCAACCCCAGCTCCAATCCACATCGAGATATTGCAACGACAATAGAATTTCTTCATCTGCTTGTTCAATCATCCAGACCAAGCCGTCAATACAAGTGTCTGGGCACGTGATGAGACGGCCAGACACATTGGTTGTAATCGGTTCCGCCATCGTTCCATTGACAAGGGGTTTGAGTGCATCCATCGACCAATCGGATGGTGCTGAACCTGGGTAGACTTGTGTGATGTAGGTGCGACTCGAAGATTCATCATAGGCAAGTTGATTCATGACCTTTTGAGCAAGGTCTGCGTTATCGATTAAGACTCCCCATTCAGAGTTTCCGCGTTCACCAGGTGCAGGTTGTGAGGAACTCTTCCAATTACCTGAACCAATCCATACACTTCCATTGTCTTTTACGGCTACTTTGCTGTGAATATAGGAATAAGGGTCATCATTTTGTCCACCAAACCAGAACGTATTGATTCCAGCAGTTGCAAGTATGTTTGCCGTGCCGAGTTGGTTGTTCTTATCGTAATTATTCCACCAGTATTCCGCAGCGTTAAGAACTACGGTAACATCAACACCTCGGTTATGTGCTTCAATGAGTGCTTGAACCAAATTTGGCTGTTCGATCTGATAAAGGTGAACATGTAACGATTCAGTAGCATTGTCAATCCAGGCGACCAAGTCAACGAGGCCTTCTTGAGGACCAATCAATGGCGTGATGGTACTTATGCCTGAGAACAGTGTTGGACCACAGAAGGTGCTTGCACCTAAACGTCCCCAACGATGTTGCCAATCCAAGGCGACATCAGTATCTGGTAAATTGCCACATCCATCGCCGCGATGATAAACAAGAAGAGAAAGACTGGTGACAGGTTCGACCAAACTAATACCACTCCAACCTGCGGATTCAACTGGACCGTTACCGTAGACCACTGTATCTGCAAGGACACCCGAAGGCGTTGATATCTGAAGAGCAGCCCCTGAATCAGGAAGTGTCAATCCCGAGATGGACATGGCAGAATCAAATCCAATGATTGTGCCATCTTCGTAGACAGAAAGACCGCTTGGGTCTGAAGCAAGAATCACCGAACCGTTGGAAGGAATCGCGACTTCACCAAAGGAATAATCCGTGGCTTCATTTGCTGAATTGATGAGTGTGAAGGTCCATCCCTCCATGTAAGCAAGGCTATCACCGATGTTCGTAATTTCAATGAATTCTGTATTACTTGAAATGGAGGTTGAACCTTCGGGCATAAAGCGGCTGAAGACAATATCTTGTGCCTCAGCAAAAAGGGTCGCATCTGGCTCTTCGTAGCCAGGAGTTGGCCAAAGGAGTAATTCCCAACCGTCGAGTTCAGTCTCGCCAGGCCCCATCGTTTGGCAATCACTGACGATGTTCCATTGTGCCATTTGAACCGAATTCCCATCAGGATCCGAGAGTTGTAATTGGTCTCCTAAACCTGAAATTACATTGTTTTCCATCAGCAGGACAGCGCGCTCTTGTGGGGCGAGGAGCATCGAATCATCAGTTTGATTCCACATTGAAGTTGTTCTGAAAAAGCGTCGGTCTCCATCACTTGAATCAACTCTCCATCGGCTCAAATTGAGATCAAGAGTGCCAACGTTCATGACTTCGACCCAATCTTCCAGTGGGTCGATTGAATCATCATTGCAATACGCCAAAATTTCAGTGAGAACCAGGTCATGGGTGCCTGCATACATTGGCCAAACTGGATTCCCCTCGCCTGGAGTTGCCCAAGCGGATTGAATCCAATCACTGCCGTTTGATGCACCTGTTCCAAGAGGTCCAGCACCTGCGTGCGTGCTGTTTGGAGCAATCAAAGATTCACCTTCAGTCGTAGAAACCCAAGAGATAGAATCAACCATGTTCCCGTTTCCATCAATCAAGATAATAGAGTCTGGAGTCGTGTGTTTTAGGTAAAAACTTGTGGTACCATTCAAAGCAATTAATGCGACATCTCCCGGTTGAATAATCGAGGTTGCTTGGAGCGGCATGTTGAATTGATGCAGAGTCAGTGAACGACTATTGGAGGACTGTAATTTCCACCCACCTACGTCAAGCGCAGCGGTCCCATTGTTGTATATTTCAAGCCATTCTCCAAGGGGCCATTGTTGATTATCATTGCCAACAGCATCCGGAAATACTTCGGTGAAAATCGCGAGGCCTGTTGAAGGTGTTTCACCAGGGTCTGGTTGACCGGGTGTCATCCAGGTTGATGGGACCCATGGGTCTGCATCCATTTCCGCAGGAATCAGCGAAATGTTTTCACCGTAATCAGTTGTATACCAAGCAGAATCAACAATCAATCCAGTTGAATCACGAAGCATGAGTTGATTGTAATAATCCCATAGTTCAGTATCAGCATTAAATTGAATCAGTCGTCGCTCTTCAGCATCAATTGAAGTAGCACCTTGAGTTTGGTTGAAGACAAGTGAACCAGGGTCTAGATACGTGACATTACCCATTCCATCAATGACTGACCAACCTGACAAATCCACCGTTGTGTTTCCAGTATTGAGCAATTCAATCCACTCCCCATCTGGGAAAGTAGAACCATCTGAACTGCTGTTTGATAATAATTCAGCAAATTCAATTGGTGAGGGAGTAGAGGCAATTATAGAAAAATCAAGAGGGTTACTTGCATTTGGAGTTGGGTAGGCAGCATAGGTCCAGTATTGGGATGATGAACTCTCGACAAGTGCGAATCCAGCTTCAGTATCAGTCCAAGAGATTTGTTGTGCTTTGGTTCCATTTGGCCAAAACAAGGATAATGTTTCGACACCATTGTTCAATACACCAGAATTCCCAGAACCGTTAACGGCAATGATTCTTGTATCACCCGGAGCGATGATGGTCGAATTGGAATCGTTCGTATATCCGACGAGATGGTTTTCGTCAAAGGCAAGAATATTGCCTGCAGTATCTTGAAGGGACCATCCTGTCAAGTTCATAGCGGTCATTCCGGAGTTGAAGATTTCAACCCATTCGCCTCCTGGCCATGTTGCGTTATCGAAAGAAGGCCAAGGGTTGGACATGACTTCATTGATGACAAGATCAGAAGGGTATACAGTTGGGCCACCCGTTGAGCCTCCAGAGTTGATGGCGCCAGGTGTTGGACCGTTTGTAGCAACCCAGTCACCAGTTGCACTGAAACTGTCTTCTTCAAGGCTTGAGCCTGAAGGAGCAGAGGATGAAAAGGTCCATGTCGCTTGGTCAAGTTGAACACCGGAAGAATTGAACAACGAGATGATGTCATTTGTATTCGCCAGATAAAAAATCGAGCTTGGCAATCCATTTCGAGCGATGACCATGTATTCATCCGGTTCAATTTCCCAACTGGTAGAATCCATAGTATCGTAATCAACAATCGAGGTCGAATTGAAGTACAGAGTTTTGGAAGCCTTATTGGTTAAATACCAATCTCGAACATCAACGGTTGTGTTTCCCGAGTTATGAATCTCCATCCATTCGCCACCTGACCAACTTGCATTATCGTAGCCGTTTGGATTTGGAAGTGCTTCGTTAAGGCAGATATCACCTGTACAAGCCAGTGAACGACTGGAAGTTGCAGGCACATCAGGTACCTCTTCAAGAGATGAAATACCAAAGGGGGCAATTATTGAAATCACCATGAGGGTTGCGAGGCAGAGGGAGCGAACGACGGCATTCATGGTATCACCAACATGCCATGGATTCGGTCTAAGGGCATATCACTTTCCCTAAGCCTTTCCGAAGAATAACTTAATCCTGTTCAAAGGAATCCTGCGTTATCGACCAAGTTCTCGAATAAGAGATACGTAATTGGTACTAAAATAACACCCATTGCGTGACTACGGCGAATACCTAATCGAGGAGGTAAGAGCCCCAGCATGGTTCCGACAATGAGGACTGCTAATCCGATGAAACCAGTACTGACGAACACCAGAGCAGCGACGAAAACAATGACACTCATAATCATCTGTTGTAATGGAATTGCTGCGTGAAGTCGCAACATACCTTTTCCGACGAATCGCATAATGGGCATAGCCATGAGGCCAGCAGCAAGAGTGATGGCTAGCAAACGAATGAAATCCGCAGTTGGTTCAAGACTACTCCACGTGTCGACAGGGTACATCGCTTTGAGTGCCAAGGTTGCACCAGATCGTGAACGGCCGATGATGTAGAGGAATCCAAGGACACATACTGTAACAGCAGTGTTCACCGCTGATAGAATCGCAATAATTTCCAAATCTTGCTTCGTTTGAGGTCCTTCGACGCCCTCTTCGGATTCGGCTTTTGCAATTTCGAGTAATTCGTCATCGGTTAATTCAGTGAGTCGCCGAGTTTCCCAATCCATTCCAAAGCCTTGTTTGCCTTGCATTTTAGCAGCGACGTTTCGTCCACCCATGACAAGGACAGTCGCTTGAGATGCCGTCATTCCAGGGAGGACACCCATCGATGCTCCTGCGACGCCTGACCAAAAGCATGGAACCAATAATGGCTTAACAGGAGGCAAATCCCAGTTTTCTTTCTGTGGAGGAAGATGGGATGTTGTTGCATAAATATCGAGGAGATTGGCTATACCAAATAATCCGGCTAAACTCGGAAGTAAAAGACTCGCTCCAGGCATGTCAAGTGGTGAACGTGCTGGGAGTGAATGCGGGCCAAGGATGGTCCAGCCAAACAGTCCGGTGAGCAAGAAAAAGGCTGTTGCGGAAAAGAAACCTGCCAATCGAGAATCGTTACCGAGTTTTCCGCGCGTTACCATTTTCAACCATTTTGGCCAATCGAGACGTGTGGTTTCAGTCGCCAATAATAATAATGAAATCGTCAGTAAAATGAATGGTAAAAAGGCACGTAATTGAGTATACCAGCCCAATTCGGGACCAAAGGCAATACGAGCCACAATAATCAGTGGGAGTGAAAGGAACAAACCGAGTTGTGAGCCTCGAGCTGACCAAGCAACTCCACGTGCAGCATTTCCAGAGAGTAACATCCTGTGACCGGGTAAGAGTGACAACGCTTGGTCAGCATCCGGCGCACCCATCAAGGCCGAAGGTATGTAATTGAGAAATGTATGTACTGTTCCCGTTGAAACAATGATGCCAGCCACTGCCGAAAGAGGAATTCCTAAACTTAACAATGCAGGTGCTAAAGCAAGTAAAATCAGTGCGACATTGTTGACGTGAAAACCTGGAATGATTCCAGTAAGTGTCCCCATTGCAACACCCATGAACAAGGCTGCTAACATCCAACTCAATTCATATAAATAGGCCTCAAGCATGTGAATACCTCAGGAGTTTTGGTTGTTTGGACCGGTTCCATTCTCCATTTCTTCGCGGTCATTGATTCCATCCCCATCCGAATCGATGGTGTTTGAATTGAAGCCGGTGGCATCTTCAAAACTATCTGCCAGACGGTCGCCATCCTCATCCAAAGCATCTGCATTATCAAGAGAAAAGACCAGAGCCAAATCACTGGGATGTTCGATTTGCCGTAGTCTTCCATTCCATGTAAGGGATTGATTTTCGTGCAACGTATCAGTACCAATTGCATTGAGTCGGACATTTAGTTTGATGGATTGTTCTGAACCTGGGCGTTCGAGATACCAGCCATCATCATGGAGGGCTGCTTTTCCATCGATTAACACTAACTGGTTCTTGGTATAGCCCCATTGGGTTGCTCCAGCGTCCCAAAGTATGGTCTGAGGTTCCGGAGGGTTTCCAACCAACTGGTAGGTGTCAACCATGATTCGCATCATCATTTTTTCGTCGTCCCACGATACAGTGACGTTGGCAATGATGCCCTGACCAGCTTCGATCCATTCGGTTCGTGTTGAAGGGAACGACATGGCCACACGTGTTTGTCCAAAGGTGTAGCCCTGACTATCAACAAAATAGCCTTCCGTATCGAGTGGTTCGAAGGAGTATTGCATGAATGTGCTGAGCGTGTATTGTTTGCTAGGTGTTTGCAACATTGATGCCGGGCTAGCGGAGAGCATGGCTTGCATCGACATTGCGGACATTGGGTCAATGAGATTGGTGCCATTACCATTGTTGGCATCAATACACCACATGCTGCGAACGTCATTCCACATTAAGCGGCCTGAGGCTTCGTAAGTAGAGCCGTTGTAACCCTGCGTAGCAGCGCTTGTGATGTCTTCATCGGTTGGGAGAATACACATCACGTTGCCGTTTGGCCCAGACAGCGTCCATTGGCCGTTAGAAATCAATACGGTACCTGCCATAGAGACCATGCTTCCTGATTCGTAACTCCATGTGGATTCACCCGACCATTCGAGATTATTGATTGGAGGTGAATAGCTTGTGACGACGAGGATGGTCGGACCTTGAGTCATCAGTGCCCATCGCAAACTCATTTCTTGGTAAGCGAGCATACCAGTCACTTCAATTTTAGAATCGGATTCAATCCAAACTCCTGTAGCAGATTGAACAAGGAGTTGCATTTGGTGCGAGGCATCTGTGAGGTAAGCAGAGGTAAATGTTGCATCTGGATTTACAGCTTCACTGATGTATCCGGTCACAGTCAAAATCTCCCCTACGTAGGTTTCGGGAGCTACGGCAAGATCTGAAAGAGAAACTCGTTCGAGAACAGGTAAATCTTCTGGCTCCCAATCCAACGCACCTGAACCAGTTGCTTGCATGTAAAATCTGCCATTATAATCGACAACATCACCCATCACCGTAACATTGGTACCGATTGGAGGGATCGTTCCGGTTGAAAACCAACGTACTTGTATGACGCCAGTATCATCTTCAATAACTAAATCGACTCGGTCTTCCCCATTGCCATATCGGTCTTCAATCCACGAAATGACTTTTCCTTCGACTAATACAACTTCATTTTTGTGCTGAATTAAATCGTCAATCTCGACAACTTGAGGTTCTCGAACCATTGCATACCAATTCAAAGTGGCAACTAAGAAGAGAGAAAGTGCAAACATAACCCACAATTTTTGCCCACGAGTCGCAGGATTATCATCCGTTATTTTTAGCATAATGTCCTTCAGAGGATCTGCCATGTTGGTGTTCACATACCCCCCGTGCTTAGGCATTGTCCCTTAGCATTCAGTTGTTATTTCGCAAATCACCAAGTTTTTTTGCGTGCGGGGCCTTTTTAATGGAAAAGCAGACCGCTTCATGGGGATGGCTATGCGTGACCGTGTGATTCGTGATGAGATTCACAAAGATATTCTCGTTCCTGCGAGCCATGCAAAAATAATCGATACACGTGAGTTTCAACGTCTTCGTTCAATCCAACAACTCTCTACCTGTGAGTATGTATTCCCCGCCGCCAACCATAATCGTTTTTCACATTCACTCGGCGCCTACCACTTGGCAGGAACATTGATCTCTTCGCTCAATGAAGTTCAGCCCAACCTTGTTTCAGGTGAAGACAGTGAACTGATCCGATTAGCTGCATTGCTTCACGATATTGGCCACCCACCATTTTCACACGTGTTGGAAACTCCAGAAGTGTTTGCGACCTATCATTCACATGAACACTGGGGCCGAGTCTTACTGGAATCCGAAGATACTGAAATCGGAATGGCACTCCTCGAGGTACTCGGCCAACAACGCCGAGATCGTTTATTCGCACTCATGGATGGAGCATCTGAACACGAAGGGATTACGATTCCACCTTACATGAAAGAAATAGTCTCCAGTCAACTGGATGTTGACCGTATGGATTACATGGTTCGAGACCAAGCAAATACAGGTGCACAAATCGGCGGTTTTGACATTGCTCGGGTTATTCGTGCGCTGCGTGTCAACAAAGAGGGTCATTTCTATGTGAAATCGTGGGGCTTGCCTGCAATCGAAGCCTATCTTGTTACTCGTTACCATATGTATCATCAAGTCTATTTCCATAAAGTCAATATGTTGACTCAAAATTATCTTGTCAGAATGCTTTCACGTGCTCGTAATCTTGCCAAAGAAGGTTCACTCCAACTCTCACCACCACTCGAGAATATGTTGTTGAATCCCGCACTTGATGCCAAAGGATATGCTGCATTGAATGATGCACACATACGCGTGGCTTTACCCGAGTGGGCAGAGCACCAGGACACAATTTTGGCCCATTATGCAATGCGTTTGCTCTCACGTAGAGATTTCCATAAATCGTTGCGGATTGAAGGCCTCTCTGCTGAAATGGTTGATGTGGTCTTACCAAGACTCAAGCCTCTGGTTGAAGCTGCTGGATACAATCCCTCAATCGATGTCATCACAGCTCGCATCTCAAAACGTGGCTACATGCCTTATGAACAAGGAATTATCCTTGAAGATGGCCGAGATGCAGCCGATCACTCGCCGCTGGTCCGTTCACTCAGCCAGCCAAACGAGCGAGTGCTTATTTTCGTCCCTGATGCGATTCGAGATGAACTCGAAATCAATGTCCGTGAATGGATTAAACCCTCGCAGTCTTCGCTTACTCAGTTTGAATGACGTAGAGGTAAGTTCTTGTCTTGCGCCTATTCCCTCGGCATAGGGGCCCGTAGCTTAGTTGGTTGGAGCACCCGGCTCATAACCGGGGGGTCAAGGGTTCAAGTCCCTTCGGGCCCACTTAATCATTTGAGGTCAGCGTAGGCTATTTTTGGAACCATCTTGGCGTAACGGTTATGAGGGTCTCATTGCTGGGGTTGACTAATAGGTGAAACCTCTATGATGAAGCGTGCTATGTTCTTGCTTGCCCTCTACCTTTGCTCAGTCATGATTGTCGCCGTTCCTGCTGCGGCACAAGCCCCGACTGCGGCGGTCTCACTTTCATGTGCACCGATTTCAATTAATATTGAAGTCAAACCTGGTTCAACCTACAACGGTTTCACAACCTGCACGGCAAACAACCCAACCACTTATCAAGAAAAAATTAGTATTCTCGTAACCAGTGATGGTCTTGCAACCGCAGCCCCTGGTGACATGTATATTGGTGGTAACTCGGAAGTCGACTTCCAAATTTCGGTTCGAGCGACTCCTTACATGGTGATGCAAAGTCGAACACTCTCGGTCTCTGCTACAGTTCAAGAGATCAACTCATTGCCTCCAGTCAACTCTGCTTCATCTCAGAACAACATGATTGTCAACATCATGCAATATTCTTTGGTCCAAGTTGAAGCAGTCGAGCCTTTTGTTCAATTGATGCCAAAGAAAGACAAGAACTTCGAATTCAAAGTTTACAACCTCGGTAACCAAATTGACTTCATGAAGGTCGGAATTACTGAAACCAGTCGTGATAATCTTGAAGAAGCTGGTTTCACCATTAACTTGCCAGCAGTCAAGGTTCAAATCGATGCAATACCAACCGCAACGAAAGTTCGAATCATGGTACGAACACCGAAAACTCAGGGATGGAGCGATGCTTACCACGTCCTTGACTTCTTTGCAGAATCCGAATTCCAGTGTAATAACGGTGGATGTATCCGTGAATCACAAATGATCACAGTCTATGTCCGTGGTGTTTACCTGCCAGGCTTCGAAGTCGTTCCCGCTCTTTCAATGGTCGTCCTTGCTGCAGCAGTAGCCGGTCGTCGACTAACAGAAAACCGAGACGAAGAAGAAGACTTTGTCTGGCATGACTCGGCTCCCGGGCTGTGACGGCTTTTACTCGAACCTACAACAAAGGGGTCGAAATCGACTCTCACAGGGGTTGCTTTGATAATCCCCTCCGTTAAACGCTCATTTAACAGGGATTACTATGGGTGGATTACTAGACAAAGCCAACGCTACAAAAACTGAGACAGTCGATGCTGAAGTTGTCACTAAAAAAGTGACAGTAAATGTTGCTAAGGTGGTTGATGCACCTTCAACCCCAAAAGGTGAAACCTTTCTCCAAACAGCAAATCCAATTGGCTTGGGATTAGGTGCACTTGGATTCGTCCTAATGTGGTTTTTGAATAATTATTTCCTCGAAGACATCACTGGACCAATTCCCTTTGGTCTTGTTGTTGTATTGATTATGGCAGGTTCTTTTTATCTTGTTTGGGACTCAATTGACCGACAAAAAACATTGACTCTGGCTGTTGGCTATTTATTGTTAACAGGTCTACCGTATCTTGCAGGTCTCGAACTCGGAAGCAGCCCTGGTGTTTCAGAGATAAGTGTAAATGAAGATACGAATGAATTTTCTTTTGTTGTCCGAGGTTCCTTTTCTTCAGCAACCTCTGAAATTCTCCTTGGCGATGAGTCCCTTTGGTCCGAATCAAAGGATATGAGTAACGACCGAAGCAAATTCACAGTTCTTCTCGAAACGATTTTCATGGGTAATTCACAAGACCATCTCTTGAGTACGGTAAACACCTATTCAATACGTGTGGTCGCCAATACCGGGGATACATCAACAGTGGAAATTTCACCTTCGCTTCTCAATCGTGAAGTGGAAAACTCTGCAGCTAAACTGATCACTCGGACTGAAACCACAGAGGAGGGGGATCAACTCGTTACCGGTGTCACCGTTTTGGCATTGGTTGGAATGTTTTCCAGTTCCGCTGCTGCAAGTGTTGGTGGGGAACATGACATGTCCAGCACTTCTCAAAAGCGTTTACCGGTTCCGTCGGACTATACAATCCAACTGAAGATTCTCCAAGGTAGCACACAAACGTATGAATCAGCAGAAATAAAGGTGGATGGTCTTGCTGCTACATGGGAACCAGCATCGGCAGATGAGGATTTAGCTAACTTTGGTAGTACAAACGGTTGGTTCTCGATGCCTGGAAACGCTATGGACGAAAACAAACTGTATGAATTCATTGAGAGAGATGAATTTTTCGAAGATGATGGATGTTATAATTTCCAAATCATCGTCACCAATGACTTCCACTCTACAATGAATGATGCCTCACCGGGAAATGGTGTGTTCATCAGTGAAAATGCTTGGCAACTCGACTTTGACAGCCGGGAGTCGAACTCCGAAATGAAACCCTGCACGCCTTAAGTTTAGACGAATTCAAACTTCGTCATCTTCGTTCGTTTCTTCGACTTCTTTTCTATCTTCAGTCACTTCTTGTTCTTCCTCTTCCAAGGGTTCATTGAACTCTATCGTTGAGATCTTCTCACCTGCTTTTCGTGCAAACAAAGCACTTCCAATGACGATGAGGACGACGAGAATACCATAGACAATGAATGGTTGGTCTTCAGTCTCTTCGCCAATATACCAACCGACTTCTTGGGAGTTTCCACCCTCGACGTTGGTGACATCCTCTGCAATCGCTTTCAAAATATTAGGGATAAGCGTACGGCAGTTGAGAATTTGAGGCCCGTCAGTATTGGCCCACCAAGAGACAGGGAGTTTCTTTTCTTCACCAGGGGTAAGTGTCGTTGTGAGGGCAGTCGTTTCAGTAAGGTTCTCATCAACATAGCACCAGATGTTGACAGTAGCAGTTGCATTGCCAGTATTTCGGACCGTTATCATAGCACCTATTTTCTTATCCACTTCAGCGGTTGTGTCTTCAGCATCGATTGAAACGATTTCGATGTAAGGTAAGGGTACGTCAATAATCGCAGTTGGTGTTTGAGGTGCAGCGACAGTCGTAGAAAAGTCACCCCATCCAGTGCTGAGTGTGAATACAAGTTCAGCGTCTTCTGAATGATAGACGCCGTTCTGGTCAACCCATTCCACGATTCGTTGCCATTCACTTCCTCCAATGTCAATCAATCCATTTGAGTTTGTAAAATCGTCACGAGTGGAACCCCCATACCCAATTCCAGTTTGGTGAACCGTTATGTTTCCTGCATTGGTTTGAATTTGTCGTTGAGACAACAGTCGAATCCATCCATCTGTTACGCCACCGGTTCCTTGATTATCGGTGTAGGTGATCTCAGCAAGGTCATGGACAATAATGTCTTCATCGGTACGACTGCCGAGAATAGAACTGGAGTTGACAACGATACTTGTGCCGTCATCGACATTGATGGGGGCGCTACCAATCAAGGTGCTCGAATGCATCTCGCATACGCCGGAACAGGTGAGTTCAGCCCCATACAAAGTAGCTCCATCTAAGTGCAACGTTCCTTGAACGTCGAGCGCAAATGAAGCACTGTTCCAAATTAAACTTCCACCGGTCTGATTGAGTTCACTCGCCAAGAGGATTGCCGCTTCACCGCTACCCGAATGTAGGGCTTGGACAGAAACGACCTGTATCTCAAATGCATAGTATGTGTAAAAGTCAGCGAGCAAATCACTACCATTAAGTGATACATCAATGAAAATGTGGTCTGAACCTGCAGCATCACTTGTTTGTTCACCAATGGTCACGTTGAACATGGCCGATTCAGGAATCACTTGGTTGAAATCGATTCTCAATTGTCCTGACTCTGCTAAATCTCCAAAATTCATGTGTAATTGGGTGTCGTTCATTATTGCAAGTCCTGAATCCAATTGGTCTCCAAGCAGCGCACCGGTCAGCATGAGTGCTCCACCTTCTTCGACGGTGATTGAATTGCCCGTTGCAAGTGTGACATCACCTTCAATCGTCAATGTTGCACCGCTTTCCACAATGAGGTTTCCATTCATGGTATTCGTTCCATTCCATGTTTCATCCGCACTGATGATGACAGTTGTACCGTCGCTTGGAACTTCAGCATGAACTCCAGCAAGTGTACTTAATGTGGTGACAATCAAGAGAAATGTCAAGGATAGGGCGGTTCGCATATACCGAGGTAGAACAAAGCCACATTATAGGCTTCTCTCCGGAATCAATAGGGTACATCTTTCCAGCCAATCTTGTAGCCAATGAGATTGAATGACCGATGTAAAACAGGTGTGAATACAATCAATGCCAACATTGGGAGTCTTAATTCCGAGTCGGCTAGGACTGAAGTTCCAAGCATAAGTTGCCCTGCTAAGAAGACCATGATGGCAAAAGGTAGAGTGTCGAGAAGAGGCGCTTTCGAAGAGATATCACCTTCACGCTTGAGGCCCCGTCGACGTTTCAGGAAAGACCCCGTACTGTCACCGACGAGACAAAAGAAGCCGAGGAATGAACCTAATATGAATGCGGTGAGCATGTTTCCTCCAATTGAAAACCACGCATCCTCAGCCCCTTGTAATGGATGGGCAAAAACACCATTTTCTCCGATGACTGCACCCGTTGCAGGGACTTCGCCGAATGAGGCTACAATGAGCATGCACAAGAGTCCAGATGTCAACGAACCACCAATGAGTCCGTTCCAAGTTTTACCGTCGCCAAGAATTCGATTTCCATCGCTGAGTGTCCTGCCGCCATCAATTGGCCAAGGGCCATATCCTGTTTTCGGTAGCCATTTGCCCCACATCATGGCGAAGGTATTCGCCAAAAATCCAGGTAAGTAAAGCCAAAGCGTCAACGCACAGAGTCCAAGAAAATTCATTTCAATCACCAAAGGTTCACACCCTTATTTGGTGGCTTGAGGGACGGTCTTTGAAGCATCCCCTTTGAAACGGCTTTAGAGAGCGAACAGTCTGCATGTAGACGCGATGGGATTATGGGATGGCGGCGACCGAGGCAGACCATGGCAGACAAGGTGGTCCTCGTTGTCGGTGGAGGTGGACGTGAACATGCGCTTTGCATGGAATTGAAGCAATCCAAGCATGTTGGTGAACTCCATTGTGCCCCGGGGAATGCAGGAACTTCTTTTTTGGCAAAGAATCATGCAATTTCAGCAACGGATGTTGAGGGATTGTTGAATTTAGCGGAAATACTTGGTGCTGATTTGGTCGTGGTAGGTCCGGAGGCACCTTTGTGTGCAGCACTCGCAGACCGCTTAGAAGACATTGGGATTCCATGTTTTGGACCTGTAGCACACCTCGCTCAACTCGAGGGTTCAAAGTTGCATGCAAAGCAAGTTATGCAAAAAGCGAATGTTCCTACTGCGGCCTTTCATGTTCTCTCAGACACAAGTGATATCGAGGCGGCGTTGGATGATTTCGCCGGAAATCCGTGGGTTGTAAAACGTGATGTTTTAGCAGGTGGCAAAGGCGTCGTTGTAACAGAAGACCGTAATGAAGCACGAACATTCATCAACACTTCAATTCAAAGTGATGAGCAAGTTCTGCTCGAAGAATTTTTACCCGGCGAAGAAGCAAGTATGTTGGTGATTATGGATGGTTCCGGCTATGTTTGCTTGCCTGCAAGTCAAGACCACAAGCGTGCTTTTGATGGCGATGAAGGGCCAAATACTGGTGGGATGGGCGCCTATTGCCCTGCACCGTTGGTTACAGATGCAGTATGTCAAAAAACGATTGAATCGATCATTGAACCGATGCACAAGTATCTCACTTCATCTGGAACTCCATACCGTGGCGTCCTCTATGTCGGGTTGATGATTCCTGAATCGGGAGAACCAAATGTGGTTGAATTTAATGTCCGATTCGGCGACCCTGAATGTCAAATCACACTCCCTCTGCTGAAAACTGATGTCTACGAAGTTCTTGAAGCCGCTTCGACCGACCGATTAGCAGAACTCAACATCGAGTTCCATGACCTCTTTGCTGCGACCGTTGTCCTTGCCGCAGAGGGATACCCAAACACTCCAGTCAAAGGTCGTTTGATTCATGGCCTCTCCAAGAACACCATCCAATCAGCTGGGGCAAAGGCTTGGGTAAATCATGCAGGCACCAGTTTCGACGCGCAAGGCCATCTCGTTTCGACTGGGGGGCGTGTTCTCTCTTGCAGTGCTTCTGGACCTACTCTTGAGGCGTCTGTGAAGTTAGCATATGAGCTCATTCGTACCATCGAATTAGAAGGCTCTCACTACAGAACAGATATTGCATCGAGAGCACTTTAACGCTGCACTCAGCCGTCCAAATCTGGCTAAAATCACGGGTCGGATTACACCGGTGAAATGAGGCGCAGCGTGGCTTTAATCTGTTGCTCTCGCATAGTCATCATTAAAAGAGGCTTTCAAGTGGCGAAGTCGCTTCTGCCTTGTTGCAGTCGCACAAACACCTTTGAGGGATAAAATATGGAACAAAAAACTGGCACAAACCGCACTGCGCCAGCAGCACCGCTTGGATGGCTTATTGCCCCCCTTGCAGTCCTGCTCGCTATCGCAGCCATCAAGCTCGCTGGAGTCACCTTCGAGCTCGATGTAGACAACATGACGCCGATGATTTTTATCGTCGTCGCAAGTATCTTGGGACTTCTCCCATCGATGCTCAAACAATCTGAATCCGTTTCACTTTCAAAGGCCACTCTTTCCCTCTTAATGCTGGCCTCTGCTCTTATTGGTGCGGAAATCATCTACATGCAGGGTTATGGAGCATTATCCGGCCTCCTGTTCGCATTGGTCACCTTCGGCGTTCATTTCATGACCAGCCGTGGGCGACACGAACTTGCAACCATCATCATCTTCATGGCGGTTGGAATCAACGTTGGAATCGTTGCTGCTGGAGACGCTCTTGCGCTTCTCCCAGAGTATTACAACATGGCAGGTCCGGATGAGATAAATCCGAATACTGGATTGCCGTTGATTGAAGAGGTCAGGACATTGAATTTGAAATATCAGGCTGTTGGATACCAATTCTTTTCCTATGTGACACTCTTCACACTTCTTGGTGTTCTTGTCGCTACAATGGCACGAGGAGTTTTGACACCCGTAAGCGAAACCGGTTGGTTTAGTTTCATGAACAATGAGAGTTCTTCAATCATCAACAAGAAAAACTTACCCTTGCAAATTGCTCTTGCCGTCTGGTCTTTTGCTCACATTGCAAGTCTCTGGCATTTCGACAGTGTCTCGGTTGCCGACCAACTCGGAATCAATACCGTTGAGGGCTACCATGGCTACTTTGGCTACTGGCCAGCCTTCTTCACCGGTATGGTTGCACTGATTGTCGCAGGGATGTTCTCCGAGCGCTGGCATACCCGTGCAATGACTCTCGGATCAATGTGGACTTTGTATTTGGTTTCATCATGGTATGATTCAGGCATGTTCTCTGTGGACATGTTGAACGGAAACTGGGGCAGTTTGATCTGGCTCGGAATCACCTTCTTTATCGGCGTGGCCATTTATTCAATTTCCACCCATGATTCATGGGGCGGATGGGTGAACCGTGAAGAGCATGAATATTCAGGTGCTCGTTTATTCTGGAATCAGCATTGGGCAGGCGTCATGATTGGACTTGCTTTCTTCTTTGGTCTGGTCATTCGCACACAATGGTATGTTGTGCCATCAATGAATGCATACGGAACTGGGAACTGGGACATGACCGGTGGTTCTGACCCATGGTACATGAAGCGAGTTGTTGACTATATTCTTGCCAATAATGCTCACATGATTGTTGATGCTGACCGTTTCTACCCCGTCGGTGGAATCAACCCTCGACCTCCGATTTTCACATGGTCGATTGCAGTCGTTGCAATGTTGCTTGAACCGTTCTTTGCGAATGGCGATGCAGTTTGGTGGGCAATCCTTTCCCTCCCTGCTATCTACGGCGCTCTTACCATTTTGCCAGTTGCTATTATTGCACGCGAACACGTCGGTGTAAAAGCAGCAGTAATCGCAGCATGGCTTCTCGCCTTTATGCCTGCACACGTGAGCCACACAACATGGGCTCTTGCAGACCACGATGCTTTCATCATGCTGTTCATCACGCTCGGGTTTATGTTTTGGTTGCGAGCGGTTAAGTATGCTGGAACAGAGCGATTGATTCGTACTTCTTCAGCGACACCGATGGCTTTCGTTGCTTCAATTTCAGCGGTTATCAATCAACGGAAAGCCGCTTTCGCCGCCGCAGTTTTGGCAGGTGTCAGTTTCGGTATTGTTTCTCTTGGTTGGAAAGGTTTCGTTGTTGGACCATCGATTCTCTTCCTTGCATATGCAGGACAAGTTGCTCTCAACATGTTCCGCCGCCGTGACTCAACCACACTCAATGTCTTATTCATGACCATGCTTTCAGTCAATTTCTTGATGGCAATTCCGTTCTACGGACATCCTCAAATTAACCTTATCCTCAATGGCACAGGTCTGCAACCGTTCTTGTTCATCTTCGCGTTTACTTTGGCAATTAGCTTTGTAACAACCGGATTCCGAGACAAGCCTTGGTTGCTTATCTTGGGCGTTCTTGCCAGTGCTGGTGCTGTTTTCTTCTTGGCATTGTGGCTCCTCAAGCAAGCGAACATCTCGAATGCATGGGACGTTTTGTTTACCGGTAGTGGCTATTTCACCAAAACTAAGATTTTCGGAACAGTTGCTGAAGCAAACGCTCCAGACCGTGGCCAACTCTTTGCTCAGTTCGGACCGATTACCTTTGTGCTCTCATTGATTATGGGCGTCCTCTGTCTTTGGTCTGCTGTTCGTGAACGTAAACAAACAAAACTCGTGTTCGGCGTTTGGATTCTTGCAGCCTCTTTCATGGCTTGGACAGCGGCTCGTTTCATGTTCAATGCCACACCTGCAATCGCCGTTCTCGGCGCATGGGGTATCGTATCTCTATGGAAGTGGGCAAACTGGGACGGCCTTGTGAAGACTTGGAAGAAACTGGGAATCCGTTCTCCTGAAGATCGTATTCGTGGTGCTCGAATTGCAGTATGGCGCACACCATCATTCTCTGCAATCATGCTTGTGATGGTCATGCTCATGGGACAGCAATTTACCTACGGTCTTGACGCTGCTATCCCTGGCAGCAACAATGCTGAAGATGATCTTGATGAAGTGATTTACAACATTATCCCTGATGCATTCCGCTGGGAAGTCGGTGGATTTTCGCTTCTTGACGACAGCGGTTATGATGGAAACTGGTATCTCGGCTCGTTCGGTTCTGGATTCAATGACCAAGGTTGGAACAAGGCATATCAATGGCTTGCTGCCCAAGATGCCGATGAGACATATTCACAGCGCCCAGCTTTCGTTTCTTGGTGGGACTACGGATTCCAAGCACTTGATACGGGTGAACACCCATCCGTTTCCGATAACTTCCAATCTGGTATTCCTGCGACCGGTAACATGTTGCTGGCGCGCAGCCAAGAAGACCTCGTTTCGATGTTCATCTGGCAACTTGGCCAAGGCGACATCGGATACAATCAGGCTCGAACTGATAACACCGCTTTCACTTCAGGTTACAGCAACATCGTTGATTCGTACCTCACCGATGACCAAATGGACCTCTTTTCTACCATTTCTACCAATTATAACCATGACGAAATGATTACTTTGGCTAAATTGAACAGTTTCGAAGCGTTCCAAACGAATGACGATGTCGTGCTGGCAGTCGGCCACCATCAAACCGATGGCGTGTTTGACGCATCGACTCAATACTGGCGGATTTACGAAGGTGGAGAACGTATGCTCTGTACCGAGGCCCAGTCGGCAACATGTGTCGATGGAGACTGGTCTGAACAGTCCGAAGCGAACCGTACTTTCACAAACAACATCCGCACAGGTGCTGACAATGTCTATGAGACTACCCATTACATAGTTGGAGAATACTGGTACACTGCAGACCTTATTGTAGAATATGATTCAGTCGCGACCAACATCCATCGTGCGAATACCCGTCTCTCTTTGACCGTTCAATTATTAACACTCAGTCTTGATGACGGGCAAATTATTGACATGTATGACGACTTGATTAACCTTGAAGGATATTATTCCGTTCAAGATTACAACGGCGCCCCAGGTGATCTCATTGAGCGTGACCATGAAATTCGATACTTGGCAATTGACAACAGATTGTACCCTCGTGCTGGCCGTTATACTCAAGACATGAATTACAATCAAGGACAACCGATGGGTATTTTCGGAGCACCTACTATTTTGAGTGGACAGGATATTTCTACTTACATGAATGAAGTGTACGAAACTATGCGAGGCGATTTCCCTGATGAAATGACCCGTGCCGAAGTTGACCAAGCGATTACCGAAGATTTCCTCAACCAACAATCGGGTGCAGATATTGACCCATTACAAGTTGAAGATGTCCGAGTCGATCACAACTCAGCCTTCTTTGATACAATGCTTGCACGAACCTATATTGGATATGGCGCCTCAACACTTGGTCTCGATTCAGGTTCGTCGAATCCTCAACCAGCGCAACACTTTGGTCAATCCGGTAGCCCTGGCAGTATTCTAACCCAAGCCCCTCCACTGCCTGGTGCTATGCAAAATCACTTTGTCATCTCAAATTGGTATTCACCTGAAGCCAACAGCTCAGTGACGATTGGACAGCAATCTACAGGTATGGCAACAGTAAATACGCTTGTCAAGATTCTCAAGTATTACTCCGGTGCAGAGATTTCCGGTCAAGTTACCATGAGTGACAACGGCCAAGGCCTACCTGGTGTTCGATTGCTGATTGAACGTGACGCCTTCTCTGGTGAAGGTGTCGAAGATCTTGATCCTGATACCTATTGGGTTCCAATCGGTTTCACCGATGCTGACGAAAATGGCGATTGGTCATTTGAAGCTCCTGCCGGTCGAATCCGCGTCAGTGCATATGCGGGTGACTACAACCCAATTACTGCCCAAGATAACATTCGTTCAAGTGGTTTCTCACAACTCGGTTTCACAGACATTCTAACGGAGACAAATGATGACCGTCAAACCAACGACATCACCGCTATTCTTGGTGAAGTTGCAAACATGAGTTGGCTTGGTGAATCTCAACTGAACGTTACCGCAGACCAAGCAGACCGTAAAGACGATGCTTCTGCCGTAACCCCATTCGATATTGCTGTTGAAAGCAGTGGTGTTTCGGGTCAAGTAACATGGACTGGTCACGATTCCTTTGATGGTGATGCTCTGGTCAGTACTGATTTCATTTTGCGTAATATTTGGTCGATGACTGATAACTATACCTTGACAACAACCAATGGTTCGTTCTCGTCAGTCGACAGCCGTATCCTTCAAGGAACTGGTGAAGTTACCTTCACTGAAAATGGAACCTTTGAAAGTGAAGGTGTTGCTTTTGCAGATGACTTTACTGGAACGTTTACACGTTTGATTTCGGATAACCGAGTCTACACGAGTAACGGAACTTGGAGCGGTAAGGGAACACTTGTTGCCTCATGGGTTTCGAACCAAAGTGTCGACTCTTGTCTCGATAATGAAACGGCCCCAATGCCTGAGAATGAAACACTCTGTATTCAAGATTCTTCGGCCTCCCCAATGGTCTACCTTCTCGATGGAGAAGTAGAAGCGAACGCCCGTCTTACTTCTGACGGAGTATCTACATTGGTCACTGAACACGTCGGTGACTCGTTTGAAGCTACAGGTTCCTTCGAAGGAACAGGAACACTCAATGGTACAGGACTGTTTGTCGGTCCTGGTGATTTCTCTGGACCAATGGTTCAGGCAGGTTCATTCTACATCACAGGATTAATTCCAGGTGTTTACAATATGATTGCTCAGTTGGATAACGGTAAGGAAGTTCTTTTACCGGACCCAGTGAATGTTGAAATCTCACCTTCGTATAATTTGGCAATGACTATGCCGGGTTCAATCTTTGAAGACACACTCGATGATTTCTTTAACCAACCTTTCCCGAACGAAACGATTGAGTTGGTTGATGTCGATTTGGGTCTTGATAAAGTGATGGAAATCCTCACTGATGAAAATGGTAACTTTTCCTACGGGCCTCTTGCAGCAGGTGAGTACTATTACCGAGTGGACGTTGACAGCGATGGCTGGTATGAGTTGAATGAAACGATCTTAGTTCGAGATGCCAGTGAAAACTTTTCGTTGCTGATGAGCGTTCCTGAGATGCATGATATCTCTTTACAACTCACTTCTCCAGTGGACCCACTCACGCAAGAAGCATACACTGACATTGCTGGACGTGTTGTAATCTTCACTAACAGCGACCCGTTGTTTGGACCGCTCAACTCAACTTCAGACGAGAATGGACTTGTTTACATTGAGTTGCCAATGGGGTCATATACGATTTCTGACGAAACTGGAGATGATTACATTTTGTTTGACCACATCGAACTTGAAACAGAAGATATCTCAACCACGAGTGCTTATGCAATCGGAACATGGGTCAATGGTAGTATCCGTGTCGTCGATGGGGGACTCTTGAACTCCGACTTTACCTATTCTCTTTGGAACGCACAAGATGCCGATCTGAAGTTCGACCAAAGCCAGCCTGCTGCTGGCCTTGAGATTGACTTTGTTGCGAATGACTTATCCTTCGCAACCACAGTTGCAACAGATGGAAACTACAGCATTCGTCTACCGAGTGGTAATGATTTCCACATGACGCTGTTTAGCATTGCTTCACAAATGTCTGGAGGTCAATTGGTTGAACTTAGCGGTGATACAGAACTTGATCTTGGTCTTATGTATCTTGAGCCGACGGTGAATGCAAATGGATTTGTGTTCCTTTACGACAATTCTTCACTTTGGGATGGACTCGTTCCGGGTTACAATGTACAAACTGTTGTTGCTACCAATGCCGATGGTCTTGAATGGAGAACTACTATTTCTGACGCTGGAGAGTTCTCATTTAACTTGCAAGCAGGTGAATGGGACTTCGCTGTTGATGATGACGCATTGAACTCTACGAATATCACGAATTACAACATTATCGATGAGGAGGACGCACAGCCGAATCCACTTGAATTGTTTGTTCACCCAGATTATCTCACCATTGAGTTGAATCTCTTCATGGATGCTGGCGATGATGGGGTCTTTGCAAATGGAACTGCAATGAGTCCTTCCTTCACCCTCATGCCTCTCAATGACCATGGTCTACAGCACAATTACACTGCGGCTGACTATTCCTCTGCTGGTAACATCACCGTCGTTCTTGAGCCTGGACTTTACAGCCTCCTGTTCAACGTAACAGAGGCAGCAGATGAGAATGCATCGGACTATATGCTCGCTGGAGTAAGTACGTTTGACCCAATCATGGTTGGACTTGATGTGTATGAAGAAGCATTGGCGTTCCCCCTACGTAACGACTACTTGGTCACTGGTGAATTCACAAACTTAAGTGGCGGCGCTGTTGAAAAGCAATTCTTGCTCAGAAATGAGGCCGAAGATTTGTGGTTTAATATGGCATCAGATGTCAACGGCAGTTTCGCCTCCTATGTTCCTGCAGGAGATTGGGTCGCAATTTTTGCACCATTCTTAGCCGATAACGAAAGCACTGAAACACTCCGTTACCCGTTCACTGTCGGCAATAATTCTTCTGTTCGAACAGGCTTGAATTTAACTTCCTTTGATGTGATTGAATTGAAGTTCCAACTTCAAGAATTCAACACAGACTCGAACATGTCTGGAATACGTGTGACCCTTGTCAGTCATGATGGATTTGGTAATATTACGCTTTCCAAATCTGATGGAAATGGAAACATCAGTGAGCAATTGATGCCAGGGAACTGGAGTTTGTTCCTCAACGAAACATCTCCTCAACATCACTGGAGTCTTGACACCTCTTCGTCACCATTCTCGACTGCATCGGCAGTTGATGGTATCATCGTCCTTGAAAACATCACAGCTGTACTTGAAGTTGAAATCGGTGGAAAGGTCTTCTGGGACCTTGATGACGATAATATCCCTGACGGAACTGAGGGTGTTGCAAACACTACGGTGTCCATTATTGGCATGAATAATACCGAAATTGATACCAACGTAACAACCGATGAATTCGGAGTTTGGACTCTCTTTGTTCCAATTCAAGATGAATATCAAGTTTCAGTAAGCAAGGAAGGTTTCAGTACTGAAGTCTACAATGTCTCGAATTTGAGCGCTTATCCTGTTTACTCACAACCCGAATCTTACGATATTGAAATGACAGCAGGAAATGTTAGCGTTTCTGGTAATGTAACTGATATTATTGATGCGAGCCGATTGAACGGTTCATCTGTTGTTCTTTACCCATCAACAGGAATGGCAGGAGAATCACAAACAATCACTCCTGAATTTGCGAATGACCAACTCACTTGGTCTGCAGTTATTGCACCCGGTAAGTGGATTGTTGTCGTTACAGAAGCGAACGCTGGAACAAATGGTGGCGGTGTTGCAGTCGGCTTACTCGATGCAAGTATTTCCGACGGAGCAACCCTCGACCTTGAGATGTCTCTTGGCGGATGGATTGATTTGACAACAACGTGGACAGACATCGGACTGGATGAACACCATGCTGGTTCTTCAGGTAATGGCTCTGCAATGCTCAATGAAACAGCATTGGTCACTTTCGCTATCGGTTCTGATATCGAATGGGATATGGCGGTAGGGACCGATGGCAGCATCAGTATTCTCATGCCTGCTGAAGAAATTGAGATGGATTCTTCTTTCACCACCCTTCAACATGATTTGAATCTCGAGATGAAATACATCGCCGGTGCTGTGACTCAAGTTGCAGAAGGTCGTTCTCCGGTTGTCCTTTCATACACACGTACTATCAATTCCGACACCACGATTACAATGGTTGAAGATAGCATGGTGAACGCAACCACAGTTGAGGGTTCTGAACTTGCATTCTTAGCAATCGAAGAAAATGAAGGTTACAAAGTGATTGTATTTGATTTGAATATTACCTACAATGGAACTGAAACAGTGCAAGTGTTTGATGTTCTTGGACAAGTAGGTATTTCACCAGACGAGGCGGACTGGGGTATTGAATTCTGGAATGGCACTGCATTTGTCGATTCACATGAGATTTCACTCGGAATTGGAAACAACTCGAATGATACCACTGTTGAATCTTCAACAATGCTCCGAGTTCGTATCCTTACAGCCAACCAATCCGAAGCCTGGCATTTGCAAGACCCTCATACGCTTAAGGTGCGTTTGATTACCGATTCGACACCTTCCAGTGAAATTGCGCTGACTGTTCAAGTTCCGCAAATCTATGACTTTGAAGCCAATGATAAACCCACTGAAATTGGAATTGGTGCCGGCGGTAGTAGCACATTTGGATTCATGCTCGAAAATACTGGAAATGGTGATGATTCGTTTACAATTGAACTCCTTGATAATATTCCGGACGGTTGGGAAGTTACTCCTATGAATTCAGTCATAAACATTACAAAGGACGACAGTCGTTCTCAATTATTTACTGCATATGCACCTGATGACTTTGTTTCAGGTAGTAAGACTGTGACGGTTAAAGTGACCAGTGAAAACGGTATCAAGACCGAATCCTTTGATGTTATTATTTCGAAGGCAAGTATCGTGCTCTTTATCGATCAAGGAGATATTGTGACACTTTCCGATAACGATGCTGACACTGCAGGAAAACTCCGGATTCCAGTCACAAACCTTGGTTTCTTAGGGAGTTCTGATGTAATTGTATCTGCAAATATCGTCGATGGTAAGTCGCTCGGTCAACAGACGATTACCCTCAATCCAAATGGAACGACAATTGCTGAATTTGATTTGCTTGCTGATGATGCCAAGGGTACAGTTCGATTCGAAATCCGAGTCGAGGTTGTTGGCGAAGACAGTTCACAAGTAACTCAACAAATCGGAATTGAAGATGGAGAACAAACGATTGACTTCTCGATCGACTATTACATCTCTGGAGATTCAGAAGATTCGATATGGCTTACTGTGGCGATTTTCATACTTGGTGTTCTTGTGATTTTCGGTGGAGTTCGTGCTGCTCGTGCTAAGTCTTCGCCATCTCGATTCTGATACCAGACAACACATTATATCCAAAGTTACTCAAGTAACTTTGTTGGTGTAGTGCCATGGAGGTGGAATGATGAAGGGATTAGAGAGCTTTGAATATCTCCCTGAACCCGAAGATTCACGCATTCTTTCCGCCATTGACCCTTCCGCAGTTGGGTTCCAAGATGGTTGGCGTGCTGAAGTGACGGGATGGGCACCCTTAGATGCCATACCTATGCCTCAATTACGACGAAAGAGGATTCTGGCTACCAATGGAGTAATCTTTGCAGTCCTTGTCATTATCCTACTCGTCGTGTGGAATTCCGGTTTACTGTTTATTGAACTGTCACCACCAAAATCTGAATGGGCGAATGAACAATCTCAATTCAATGATTTTTCCGAACTTGGTCTTACGGGTGCTGGGGTCAAGGTATGTATGGTCGATACTGGTTTGGATTTGAGTAATCCTGCCTTTTCTGAAGTCGAGGTGACGTTCAAAGATATGATTGGTAGTTCGAATGCACCGATTGATTACGGATTTATCGCCCACGGCACCCTGATGGCGGGAATTCTTGTATCGGGAAGCCATCAATTAGGTATCGCCCCAAATATCACTCTAGCAATGGTTGCTGCTTTAGCTGCTGATGAGGATGACATGAACAGTGGTTCAGAACAAACAGTGGCAAATGCAATCTCATGGTGTCAAGATGAATTCAAGGCTGATATTATTTCACTTTCACTTGGTGGTGAGCAGAACATCGAGATGCATACCGAAGGCTCAAGCGTATCTGCTGTTCGCCGAGCGGTTGATTCAGGCATATTTGTTGTCGCTGCTGCGGGTAACGATGGTGGTGATGCGGACGACGGTTTAGTTTCAGTCCCAGGCAATGTTCCACGCGTGATTACGGTTGGGGCATCAACTCAAGAACAAACAGTATGGGTGAATTCTTCTGCAGGCTCACAAATTCTTTCCGATGGAACTCTTCGACAGAATCCACACATGAAGCCTGAAATCATCGCGCCTGGTGAGAATATTATCAGTACTGGCATGGGTAACAATTGGTATTCGAGCAGTGGCACTTCAGATTCAACAGTCTTCGTCACTGGCGCATTATCTTTGCTTCTCGAAGCATTTCCAGAGTACAGACCGACATCATCCTCGAATGGTGAATGCATTGATCAAGTAAAATATTCATTGATGAACTCCTCGCTCAAGTATGATGATTCTGTTGCCCACGACGACCATTGGGGATACGGTCAACTTCAAGCCTTGGATTGGTATCAGGACTTGGCGATTCAGATTCCTTCTTGTTGAAATTAACACGTGCTTCAAATTGAAGTCAAAACCCCTGAAAGCATTATCTAAGACTGTTTCACTCTACTTCCCAAGCAAATCTATTGATATTTTGACAACTATTTGATACAATAAGGCGGTAATGTGTGATATTATAGATTGGAATTGATATTATAAAAGTGGCAATAGAGGCGCAGTCTTATATTCGAGAGGAAAGTGGGGGGAATGAAGAGGTGTCTATTTTGAAGAACACAACATCACGCAAAAGCATATCGTTGGTTGCACTCCTGTTGCTTTCCATCTTAACTGGATTGATTACCATACCAGCCGCATCTGCGGTGAACGAAACGAAGTCGGGTATAATCTCCGGTACTGAAACTTGGACTGGCACTATGAACCTTGACGGTGATGTTACCGTTGCCGAAGGTGCACAACTCATTGTCAATGCTGGAACGACAATCAACCTTCCATATGGAGCCTATATCGATGTCGAAGGTGCGATTTGTATCGCAGATAATTCATGTGGCGCAAGTTCCGGTTCTGCTGGTAACCAAGCACGATTCGTTTGGTCGACACCTACTGATTATACCATCACTGGACGATGTTATTCAAACAATAGTAATAATCCAAATTGGAACGATGACACAGGCTGTGGTTCGGGGATGATTATTCGGTCGACAATTGACCAGGCAATCACTTCGATCAAGTTTGCTCACTTTGAAAATGCATACGGTTTTCCTTTTGACGCCAGCCAAGTGAGTGGTAAGCAATACGGAGTCTTGGTGTTTGATGGCTCGTCAACAACCGCTACTGGGCTCTCTTTCAAAGACATCAATACTTCAAACATCCTTGCTCTTGATTTAGCATCCCCGACGATTACTGATTCCACATTTACACTCGGAATTGATGGAAGTGGATATGATGCAGCAGCAATCCGTGCTTATGGTGCAGGTGCAGGAATTCTAGCCACAATGAAGGTTCGTGATTCAGTCTTTACTGGAACTACAGAACCATCATGCGACGACGGACGAAGTATGATTCACATAGAAAGTTCGTACATTGATTTTTCACGGCTTGACATCAACGAGAATGCACAAGGTGTGTATTTGAAACAAAGTTCCGGTTCATTAACCGACTCGACCCTCATTGTCAAATGCAACGGGATTGACACCAATTCTCACAAAGTCACTGGGACAATCAACCATACTCTCTATCTTAGCGACAACATCATTACAACCGTAGAGGGTGCAGGAATTACCGCCTACGATGGTGCAATTGTTGAAGCAACTGGAAACACAATTTCTGGTGCTGATAAAGGTTCTGGATTCGGTATTCGTGATTCCTTTGTCGTTGCAAATAATAACGTGATTGGCCCAATTACCGGCTACAATGGATTGTGGATTTATGGTACTTCGGATGTGAGTGCAGAAAATAATACAATCCAAGACACTGGTGCTGAAGCAGTCTTGATTGGAGAATACCACTTTGGAGACTCCAGTTGGCAAGGCATCCCAACTCCAACAGCGGCTCGATTATATTTCGCCAACAACCAAATCTCAAACAACACAGGTGTTTGTAATTCCCAATTGTATGGTGGAGAGTTTGCCTGTCCAGCAATACATGTATTCATGTCATCCGCTACACTCTATGATAATACGGTGACCAACAATGGTGGCGATGGAATGCGAATCAAAGGTGGTATCGTCAATGCTCAGAGAAATACAATCGAAGTTACAGGATTTGCGGTAAATATTTCTCATTATGATGATAACGCTGGCAGCAAGTATGGCTCTATTGCGTACTTCTCCGGTAATACGTATACAAATGCCTCCCAAGTCTACAATATTACTGAATCACGAGTTATTGTTCAATCGGAATTTATTCCGGATGCTGGTGGCAATGAATTGTATCCAGTTCAACTGAGTTGGCTCAGTCCAGAATGCCCGTTAATCCTCGCAGAATGTCTATTGGTTCCATCGACTTCCCTTATGCCTCCGGCTTTTATGCCAATGGCCCTTGAAGTCATAGAGAATTCCACTGTGTTCTCATATGCGAATTTACAGAATTTTGATTCATCTAAAATCCATGTGCAAAATCAAAACTCGGCTTGGGGAAGTCAAGTTCGAGAAGGTGAACTGGTGCGTTACCAAGTCAAAGCAAAGAACAGCAACGTTGTCGATGCAACAGTGATCATTCGTGATGCAACAGGTTTGCCGCTCTACACCCTTACAACAGACGCCTTTGGATTTACACCTGAAGTATCCCTTCCTTCAGATTTCTTACTTGACCGGGATTGGAATCATTTGGTCGGTGAACTTAATGTCCGAGTTCAGGATGATAATACCATTCCTGCTGTCTGGCTCGATGAGAATTCTTGTGCAGACGGCTATGACAATGACGGCGATACAAAAGTGGATTCTGAAGATGCCGATTGTACCAATGGCCGCGAATTGCCGTTTTACTTTGTAGAAGCTTACATGTTTGGTAAAGGGCAAAAGGAATTCGACTTTGTTCTCAGTGGCTCAATTGATGATGTGATCAATCTTGATAACCTCAAACCGAGCGTAACCGTCACACAAAACGATGGATTCTCATTTGCGACAACTGTTACGTTAACAGGTACTTCATGGGACGGCATCTCCGGACCTTACGGCAATTCTGACTTCGTTGCGTATCAAAATCAATTTGGTATTATCAAGCGAGTTGAAGTTAAACCTCCTGGTTCAAGTGATTGGTATTCTGCAATTGATGTATCAGGTGCTGCCGGCATGATTACAAAATCGAATCATCCTTTCAAGACCTGGAACTTTGATTGGGAGATGTCTGCTCACCCAGAAGGTGAAGGCGATGTGACATTCCGCGTTCGTTCATATGACGGATTGGATTACTCTCCAGTGGAAGTCCGGAAGTACAAACTCAATCTCGTTGCTCCAAGCATTTTGGTTAATACTCCAAATGATGGAACTTTCCACGACAATGCCAAAGTGACATTCACGGGCACTGCGAGCGACCCCTATTCAGGTACTTGGGGCAGTGACATCAATTCAATTTGGTTTGATATTAACGGGCCAAATGATTACACTGCTAATTTTGATATCCCTGGTTCAACTGCCTGGGCATATGACTGGATGTTCCAAGAATTACAAACTGGAGATTATACTTTCCGTATTTGGGCATCTGACAGTGATTTCTGTAATCTTAAGAGCAGTTGGATGGATTGTGCCTATGAAAGCCGCACAATTAGCGTGAACACTGAAAACGCAATTCCATTTGTCACAGTGAATTCTCCTGTACTCAACGATATTCTTCGCGCCAATGAAACTCAATTGATTGAGGGTTGGGCTTTTGACAACGATGGTTTGGTAACCCGAGTTGAAATAACAATCTATGATTTAGCCAGTGGGGCCAAAATCAATAACGGCCCGGACCCAGTCACTACTTTCGCCCCAAACGGCGGATGGCAGACGACCTGGGACACTTCTAATCTTATACACGACCAACAATATGAATTGTTCATCAAATCATGGGATGGGAAGAGTTACTCGGTGGAATCCAGTATCCGAATCACCATCGACAATCCGAGTGATGCAGACAACCTCATCCCGGAGTTCAACTACTCAAATTGGGTAAGTACAATTACTCTTTTCTGTGATTCAAATACACAAAAACAAGATCGCTGTAATAGTGGAATTAGCATCGATTTGACTGATCACTTTTCTGACCCTGATGGCCCTGTGAGTAGTAGTACAAATGGACTCACCTTCGATGTCTATGACGATCCAGGAAACTTTGAAGATGACGATTACGTGAATTATCTAACATTTGACGCGAATGGAGTTGTGAAATATAATCCTGCATTTGTAACAGGTCTTCCTGACGATATTTCAGAATGGTCGCTTATAGGTTTGATGTTTGAAGCCAGAGATTCCTATGATTCGGTAGCATTTTCTGCCAAAGTAAACATAATTGTCGTTGAAGTGTCATTCACCGTCACACGAGATGGAGACGGCCCATTAGGCCCTGGTTCGCCAGCCTATTTCAGCGGTCAAGGATTACCAAACAGCGTCATTGAAGCACGCTACGATAGTTTGAGCGGTCTGAGACTTAACTCAACACGTGTCAATGCTGATGCTACTTGGAGTATGGAAATCTCAAGTAATCAACTCGCTGGAAATGAAGGGTCGCGTAACATCATTTTCGAAATGGATGACCAAGTCTTTAGATTGCCCGGTGAAAATTCCGAAGCTATGTTTCAACTCAGTGTTGGAGATGGAGAGGCCTCGAGTTCAAACTTCGGATGGATTTTGGCAATTATTGTCGGAGTGATCATTCTCTTGGGTGCTGGAATGTTCTTCTTCCAAGTCGAATACGACGACCTTGATGAAGAGGCAGAGTTGATGGCTGCTGAAGAACAGGTGACTGCAGACCCGTATGCTTGGGCAAAAGCCCGTAAAGAGCTCGTTAGCATTCCTCCGGCACAGGTTCCAACGACTCCTGCGGTGGTTCAGCAACAAGTTTCTGCTACACCACATGTTGCCCAACATCCGGGATGGATATGGGATGCAGATTCGAATAACTGGGTTCCAGACCCAAATTATATTCCTGAACAGTGACGCATCTATGGTTCATTGAACCGGAAGTATTGAAGAGGAGATAAGAGGGAGTAAAGAATATGGCTCTTCAACCGAAACCTGGAGTGCAAGAGAGAATACTCTTGCATTTGCTTGATTACTCCGACTTCAAGAGTAGCGTCGAGGTGCCATTTGCCCTTTCACAGATGGGGATTGCCAATGCTGTGGCAATCGCTCGGTCAAATGTTCCTCGTGCAATTGCGGGATTGAAAGACCAAGGCCTCTTGATTGAACGCCAAGCCCATGTTTCAGGCGTTTCTCGAAAACGGAAGGCGTACTTTTTGACAGACCCAGGAATCAATGTTTCAGAGGAGACTTGGGTACGGTTACGGAGTTTCCAATTACGTAGCATCATGGAAGATGGGGTAATTATTAATTCTACTTTGGGTGAAATCAATGACCATCTTGACTTCTCAATGCGACCTGTTGATATCATCCGCTACATGGATGATAATTGTGTATTGGATACCCGTATCTTGTCTGCTGACTTGGTCGAGAGAGATCTTTCAAAACACGTTGAAAAACAACTAGTAACATCGCTTGGAGATTTGCCACGGCTGCGACATTTCTATGGCCGGGAAAAAGAGATGGACAATATGGCGAGCCTTATCGATGCACGAGCTACCACTTTATTGGTGCCAGGAATTGCTGGAATTGGTAAAACTACGATTGCATCAAAATTAATCGAGCGGTTTATGCATCGACGAAATCTCTTATATCATCGATGTCAAGATTGGGAAGGTTCACGTTCCTTTTTTGAGGCAGTTGCTGATTGGTTAGCGAACATCGGTGATTCGACTTTTGCAGATTATTTGGCTGCAACACCGGTACCTCAACCCGCTGATGCTGCACGTTTACTGGTTGACTCTCTAGAGGGAACTCCAACCTTGATCGTCATTGATGACTTTCATAAAGTCGCAGATACAACACTCCATCAAACATTCCAAGCGATGTCGCTCGCTTTGCTGGGGAGTGAAGAAGAAATTGGCCTTGTCATCTTTTCACGTTCCTTCAAACCAGTTGTCCCCACCAAAGATGCAGAAGGACGAATTGCAAGTTTAGTTCTTCCACTCGATGGCCTCGATTCTGATGCTGGGCGGCAGCTTTTGAGCAGTTTCGTAGACCTCGATGACGAGCAATGGCTGCATATTCACGGTTTATCCCGAGGACACCCACTTGTATTGGAACTCATCAACCGAGGTGCTTCGGCAGGCGCATTCCATGAGACATTGGAAAATTATGTCGCTGTTGAAATCTTTTCAAAATTGAGTGCTGAACAAAAGCGTGTACTCTCTGCACTTGCAATTTATCGAGAACCTGTAGTTTTGAGTGCACTCGCTGAGCAAGGTTTGGATACCGATGAACTCGATGCATTGGTTGAACAAGGCCTTGCACGACAAGGCGATGTAGATTTTTACGATGTTCACGATTTAATTCGAGAGTTTCTCTTGCGTAGCCTTGATGAAAATACAAAGAAAGAATTTCACGCAAAATGTTGCATATGGTATGAAAAACAAAACCCTTCTGCAGGTATTGTAATAGAGCGCATTTTTCATCTCATTCGCTCAGGAGAGGGTGGAGATGCAGCATTACTCATCGCCGATGAAGGGAGAGACCTCGTTGCTCAAGGCCACATGGAATTACTTGGGCTGATGGAAGGTCTTTCTCTTGAATCACTTGATTCACAGGTTCAAATGCGTGTTTTACAACTCCAGGGTGAAATCCTGGTCCTGCTTGGTCGATTTTTGGAAGCGGAAGAAGCATTCCTCTCAATACAATCGCTCGGATCAACCTCCAAGGTGACACGCCTTGATGCTGAAGTCCTCTCCGCTTTGGCTGACATCGCTCTCAAACAAGGTGATACGGACAAAGCACTCGTTATGCATCATGATGCACTTGAGAAGTTTATTCAGTTCGGAGATGCAAAAGGTGCAGCACGTTCCTACAATAATATGGGATATTTACTCCGTCGGAAGAATGACATCCCCAAAGCATTGGAAGCCTACGGTGAAGTCGAGACTATTTTACAAGGCTCAAATGATACAGAACTCATTGGGACTCAACTTACTCTTGCCCGGGCATTCATTGAACTCGGCGAAATAGACCGAGCCAGAAGCCATGCACTCCAAGCATTCGAAAATACCGATGGCGGAGATGATGTCTTGTTGCATGCTCGTGCCCAAGCTGTACTTGGTCGATACTATGCTAAAGTCGGGGATGGGGATGTAGCCTCCCATCATTACTCGATAGCACTCGAAACTATGAGTCAATCAGGTGACTTATTATCGTTGGTTGAAATCACAATTCTGCTCGGTGAAGTTTTGCAGGATTCAGGTCGGGCAGAAGAAGCAATGGAACATTATCGGGAAGCATTGGTTATTGCTGAGGCAAATGATCTCCGTATGCAAATCGGAGAATTACTTTCACGCCTTGGCGGAGTTGCGACTGACAAACCTCGTCGAATGGAATACTTGCAGAGGGCATTGTCAGTGTTCAGAGAACTCGGTGCAAAATCGAGAATGCGAGAAGTTCAAGCTCAAGTTCATTCCGCAGTCATGGGTCGATGAATCAATCATTTGATTGAGGTCTATCGTATTGCAAAGATGTAATACCATCCGAGTGAACAATCCATACAGATGTGACTCCGGCAAGAACAACTGTGCCGTGGTGGATTCCAGTACCCGTACCTGAAATTGAAACATTTGTATCCAAAGTACCTCCATCATCAATCAACTCAATTGATGTGTCAGTCAAAATAAGTGTCATTCGATATTCATCTGCTTCAGTTAATCGCCACGTCACTTTCTCTGCGTACTCCACCGAACCCATCCGACTTGCTTCATCTGCTCTTTCCACCGCTGCAGCGATGTCATCTAAATTTGAACGGATAGCATTTTCATTCCATCGTTCCCGTGTCGCAGTTTCGATATCATACGCCCATAAACTGAACATGGTAAGAAGTAATACTCCAAGAAGGAAAGTAAAAATATATCCCAACTCAGTTGCCGCTGCACGTTCGTCATGCTTCAATGAAACTTTATTCATGAAATCACCTCGGTCATGTGTGCATTCAGTGAAGCTATTTGTAAGGTAAATTGAATTGGTTGACCATTGGTGTGCCAAATTGCTTCCGAAGTAGCGTAAGAGGGGTCAGGGACCCATCCTACATAATCGGTAAGCAAGTCAATCCTCCCGGGGTAAATCGTCCAGTCTTCACTTGATTCTAGACCGTCTGCAGAAGCATCAGCAATCGCTACACCATAGGGGTTTGACCACCCCCTGCGCACCTCAAAGGCCGTTGCGGATGCAAGTGATGAACGGTCAGCGAGTTCGATATCCAAATTCATACTCCCTGATCCACTTACACTGTATTGTGTTGGATGAAGTGAAGGGATGGTTGCAGCAAATCTCGGACCGGGGCCACCTCGATCGGAAGGTGGGACGATGATATAAGGCTCAAATTCGGGATGGTTGGTCACGACAGCACCTCCTACATATGCCACTTCCATCCCCACTATTGAGGACCTAAACTCATAACTAAGACGTGAGAGATGGAATCCCCAAACGGTACCCAAGTTCGCATGTGTTGAGGCACCATCTACACCGATCAAGGTGATTTGCATACTTGCAGGGTGCGTTCCTGCTCTCCAAGCATTTTTTAGGTCGACTTGACTTCTTCCACTCATCGATTGCCACGGTAGTTGGGATGAGATCCAACCACTTGCCTGGACATTGATGGATAGGCAGCGTTGAGCACCATCATGACGAACTTGTATGAGTCCATCTTGACCCCGTAAATGATACAGCCGAAGCGCATGACCATCCTCTATTTCCATTTGGTTGAGGCCTTGATTGAGATTCAAAGTCGCCTGGGTTACTTCATCGTAAAGAGTACCATTCGAGGTCGTGCTTCCCGTCAAGTTCCATTTCGCATCAATTCCTGCTCGCGCAAGATGAATTTTGTTGACGTTGGTGCCATCAACATGGAGTGTGTGAAATTGGCCAGATAACGCACCCGTATCATCAGCCGGAATAACTTGTAATCCGGAACCGTTGGTATCTCGTCGCCATGAAACGAACAGATCACCATTGGCATCGAGCATCGGCGCCCCATCAATTTCTGCTGGTGGCCAATCGAATATCACACTCTGATTTGGTGCGACAGAAAGACCCCCACCTCTCCAAGTGACGGTTACGCTGTTTAAACCTGGGTTGGTGAAGACGAACTCGCCCTCGAGAGAAGGAGTAACAAAGGAATGCCCAAGGAATTGCCCATCGACACTTGGCCAAGCAATTTGCCCTACATCAGACTCAATATTCGTCTGAACGACTAACCGTGAAGGTGCACTTGTCGTGATGTGTATCACTTCGGCAGAATCAAGAGAGAATTGATGATTGAATGTCACACCAACACGATTCTGATTCGATGGTAATGCGTAATAGGAAGTTGAAGTTTGGTTTGTCACGATGATTTGATTGGCCACTTCGCTCACAACATGAATTTTGCTGGTGCCACTCGGTAATGGGAGTGACCAGGAGGTCCCGGTAGAATCAACAGGACTTGGGTCATTTGCCTGCATGAGTGCAGTGCCACCATCTCCCCTGGAAATCAGAAGATGAAGTTGGTGAGATGAGTGGATGACGATTTCACCGTATGAACTGGCATCAAGTGTATACATCCCATCAACCATGAGTTCACGTTCAGATTCTTTGACAGACTGATTCCAAATTTCAATTTCAATGGGGCCAAGGGGGAGTGCAAGTCCGGGTGATGCAGTCATCGAGACACTTTCCGCCCATTCAGGGATGGTGAACATGTACGGATTTGCAGGACCAAGTCGTAGGTCATCAACACAAACTGCCGTATTCATTGATTCCGGGTGACGGACACTGAATTCATCATCGTAGTCAAGGGCCCCTTGTACTCGGAAGCTTGTATCATCGACCCATGTAGCAGAATACCACATGCTGCTCTGCATCATGTTCCAATTGAGCGTCCCATCGACAGGAACCAATTCAATTTCAGTTGAGTCACCAGGCATCCCCGTTTCACTAAGTGCTGCAGTTTGATGTGCTAAGAGCGTCATTTGAGATGACATATCATGCCGTTCGATTGACCCCTCAAGTTCTTCGATGACTGGGATCATTGAGACCATCATCATCGCAATAATTGACACGACTCCACCGAATAACAATACGGTTGCAACCGCTGCTGAAACTGCCTCTTCATTTCGCTGCATACTCGATCTCATCTGGAAACCTCCACACGTTTGACATCAACTTCTAAGAATAATTGTGCGCCTTGAGTTTCAACGGTAAATCCATCAGCGCCACTTGCACGCATAAAGGGGGCATATCCGATGTAAGTGTCCAATGTTCCCGATGCTCGATTCAAAGTGTATTCGTCAAGCATTCGGTCATGGTATTGGGGAGTGACTAAATCATTGAGGGCATTGATGACTGTAAATTTGACATTATAGGCATGTCCAGTGAACAGCATCATCGGTCCGAGTGAAATCATAGTCATACCAACTTTGTTTCCCGAACCGAGTGTGCCATTAATCGTAACATCATTGAGAACCAATGAAAGTCGGAACTCACCGTTGACCAACGTATCGATTTCGAGGTTTGGGAATCGCGTGACCCGCCATGGCTCATTCGGGAACCGCTCAACTCGTGCTTCATTCATCAAAGCAATCTGATGCTCTCCGAGTCCTAAAGAAGTCGAGATTTGAATACCCGAAACGATGTATGATACACTCCGGTGGAGGGCAATTCCATCGGCATTAAAAACAGTCACTGACATCCAATGTTGTCGAGATGATGTGTGCGTTATCAATACCTCTTGGCGTGAAGAGTTGAAGAAATAATGTTCAGTACCCGTTTCAGTCTCAACAGAGATACTCCGAGCGGTTTCATTCATCGCTAAAATCCCAAGAGTTGAACTGTTTGCATCCCGAACAGTCACTGCATCGTATGGAGTCAAATCAGCAGCAATCGTCCACGTTTCGACTTTTTCAATCGGCTGAATCATGGTTGATTGCAACGCAAGTGTATGGCGAATACCCGTGCCTTCAGGGGCGCTTCCAGCAACGTCGATACGATCCTGGAATCGTTCAGCAATACCATTTGCACTGTTCCAATTTGTGTTATCCTCAAAGTCAGAGATGTATGGATTCAAAAAGACCCAGACACCACCCATGATTGTAATCACCATAGCGAGCATCATGACCACGCCAAGCACTTCGCTCACAGCCCTTTGTTCCCGGCGAAGGGACGGGCGCAAAACGGTGCTTGAATGTGCGTTCACAGTTGGCACACCCTTTGGCATCATTTAGCCATTGACCTTCACACCCCCCCTTAGGGGGGTGATTCGAGAGATTACCGATGCGTCGGATTGAGTGCGTTGGATGGCTCGACTTGCTCACTCTTGCCGATATAGTGGGAGCATTCAGGGCCATCTTGAAGCGATATTGAAATATCTCCAGTAAATACTTCATCGATATGATACAAGACCGTCGATTCAGCGAGGTGTGGCTGATTATTTTTCTCAGATAAATGTGTAAGAGAAATGCTCTTCGTAGCAGGGGTGCAAACCTGGGCAAGAAATTGTCCTGTTTGGTCATTGGATAAGTGCCCTCCACGGCCACTAATTCGGTCTTTCAGTGAGTAGGGGTAAGGTCCGTTCATCAAGCGATTATGGTCATAATTTGCTTCAATGGCGATGTGTTCACAGCCTCGAACGTGAGTGACCAATTCATCTGTCCAAGAACCAAGATCTGTAATCACTGCTGCTCGGCCACCATTATGGCTGGCGATGAAGGCGACATTATCAGCACCAGAATGAGGTACTGGGACGGGGAGAATTGCTAAATCTTGACTGACATGAATCATGTCTAACGATTCGAAATAGTGCGTGAGTTCCGGAAGTAGGCCGAGTTCATCAGCGGTTCGATGATTTGCTTGAATCTTAATTCCCCAACGTTTTTGCGCTACTGCCGCACCTCCGCCGTGGTCTCCATGGTGGTGGCTGATGAAAATAAAATCAAGTTCAGTCGGGTGAATATTCAATCGCCCCAGTCTTTTTTCCAGTTGTGCTCCGCTGAATCCTTGGTCAATCAATACTTTTGCCTGCTCAGTTTCGAGCAAAGTCGCGTTCCCGCGACTCCCTGTACCAAGATGCGTAAGAGTCATGACCATCTGAATCAATATGCACCGAGCGCGAGCGGCCTTTGAAGAAACCGCATAGTTAGGATGCAATGACTACTTTATCCTCCCTCCTCACACATGGCACATACAGATTCTTTCCCCGTGATATATATTATGGGGGCAATAAATCCGAAATTGTCCGAACATCGCTCCATCATCCTCATAAGTGTCTTGAGAGCGATACACACCTGCGAAGCGTATGCTTTGTAGGCTGGTCTCAAAATGCGTCGTAGTTTAACCACTCTTCTAACCACTCTTGCCGTTGTCGCGAGTTTAATGTTCATGTCCCAATTTCCTGCAGTTTCGTCAGTTTCGAATCTGCATCCAGATACGACGGATGGCTCCAAGCCTCCGACAACTGACAGTGATGGAGACAAAATACCCGATGTCCATGAAAATTTGTTTGATGAATGGCTGAATTGGAGCACGGTCGATGGCCGTGCAGTCATCATGCAGGGAATGGACAGCAACAATGCCTCGGATGCTTTTATCGACCAAGACCACGATGGTTTGAATGCTACCGAAGAATTTTGCTGGCCGTATCCAGCAAATTGTACCTCCCCAGGATTTCCTCGTGGACTGACTGGTACAGTCGATGGCGAGGGTGAGCGAAGTTATCTTGACCCTCGTATGTCCGATACGGATGGCGATGGAATGCCGGATGGATACGAAGCATACATGTGTGAGCGCGTAGGTGGTTACAACATCTTTACTCAGAAGTATGAATGCCAGAGTTTTGACCCTTTGAACAGCTCTGATCTGTATGACGACCCAGATGAAGATGGATTTGATGTTAATCGCGACGGAGTATTGTCGACGACAGAACGTTTTTCATCACCGGAAGAATACATTCAAGGTGCACCATTGAATCATACCACTGAGTTGGATGGGATGTGGTGTTCGGCTACTTTGCCAGAAGGTTCAATCTTCAAAAGTTGGCCATTTATCCCCGCAGGCCAAAATGCAACATTCAAACATTTACTCTCCGCTTGTACTGAAAACGCATCGATGGTTATCGATGAAGACCTTTGGCTCGGGACCGACCCTCTGCTTGCAGATTCGGACCGCTATCATTGGGATGGATTTTCTATTCGCCGACTGTTTCCTTCTTTTGGAGATGGAATCCCTGACGGATGGGAAGTGCATTTCGGTCTTGAACCTTTGAACCGAACCAATGCTTTACTCGACCCCGATGCGGACGGATGGGATGCGAACCGTGATGGTGGAATTTCACCCGATGTGAGCCGTACTCTCACTGCGCTTTCTTTAGGCGAATCACTTTCTACCTTGGAAGAATACTTTGTATATGCTGATGATGGTAATTCGGTTCTACCTGGGATGAAATCTGTTTTACTCGGGAATCAACTCGACAGCCATCAGTTTGTTCCGTTGAGTTTTATCGCACCAGCGGATGAAATGAGCCTCATACACCATGATATTCGGGACCTTGATGAAGATGGTGCGATTTTATATGCGACGACTCGTTATGGATTAACGGTCTTTAACTATGACCAAATGGTCAGTTTCGACCACTGGATGCCTCAAGGGGTTGAGTTGCATGAATCATTACTTCTCACTGCTCAAGACTCATCCTTTGCTTTAGCGATTGCAACAAATATTGGTTTGGCAATTGCCCCACTTCAAGCTGATGGAAATATTGGCCCACTGACCACTTGGGATTGGTCACTTTCTGACGAACTCTATGCACTCTCTCTCTTGAATCTCGATGGTCAAAATCAACATATCATTGGCTTAGGTCAATCGGGTGAAGGCGCTGTGTTCGAGGTTACAACTTCCTCGCAAATCGCACAACAATACGACATTGCAACGGGACTCGAAACTGCACTGACTCTATCGAATGCCATGGTGACAGGAATTGCTCACGGCGCCGCAGGTGGAGGGAATAATACTCTGTATGTGGGGACTGACCGAGGATTGTTGTTCGGAGAAACGACAACAGCACGTGGTGATTTTGAGGCGGTGTGGAGGTTTTATTATACGCCAGAAGTCACACCTTATCCAACAGCAATTGATGAATTACGGTCACTTTCTCTCGGCCTGGTTGCTAATCCTGCTGAAGTGCGAACCATGGCACTCGATGGCCCGAATCCAACCAATTCACAGGTTCTGTGGTTCGGCACTCCTTCGGGAGTTCATATGATGAACCTTGTTGACACAAAAATCTCACACAGCGGGTTGCTTGAACATCCGGGTATCGAAGGAAGATATACTCGAAATTACAACAACATCCACTCGCTCATTTCCACAGGTGACGAGATCTTAGTTGGTTCTGACAAAGGCCTCTGGGCGATTTCCGGTGACTATTCTGCCGTCTATGGATTCCAAAATCAGGAGGATGTTTTTGGAGAAATAGTCACTCTTCAAACAATTACTATCGGTGATAATACTACCATCTTCACCGGTTCATCGCCTGGGCGATATGCCAATTTGGAATTGATGAACCCTGGTGCGAATGATTCTGATAACGATGGAATGCCTGATGGATGGGAGGTTGCCAATGGATTGGACCCGACCGACCCTTGGGATTCGATTTTCGATACCGATAGCGATGGAATTGATCTTGACCAAGCAGGCGATGGATTCTTGGAACGTCTCTGGACGAATCTGGACGAATACCGTTATGAAACTCAATCTCCAAACGGGTACAATTCGACCAATCCCGCAGTTGGCGACACCGATGGTGATGGATTGGGTGATGGCAGCGAGTATTTCGGTTTCTTCTATGAAGACTCTACACTTTGGTGCCATTATTCGGTTCAAATGGAGTACATTTGTGATGACGCGGCTGGTCAAGCAGCCAATGCGACTTACCTCGGCCTTTCAAGTAGCGATAGAGGTACGGACCCAACCAATTTTGACAGTGATGGGGACGGCATGCCAGATGGGTGGGAAATTCATCATCGACGTTGGGTTGGCTCTTCGTTTAATGGAGGCAATAATTGGACACTTGACCCAAATCGAGCTGAAGACGCGAATTGGGATGCCGACCGTGATGGTCTGGCCAACCTTTGCGAATACCAGTGGTCACTTGTTCGTGGTGCTGGTCTTGAAGGATTGTTATTTGAATCGCATGGTGAGTCTGTGAACTCGACCTTGGAATGGTTTGAGGCGGACCCAAATAACATTGATTCTGACGGTGATTCTTTGCCAGACGGCTGGGAATCAGGTGGTGCCTGCACATGGGACCCTTCTCGGAAAGGAGTGAACCCACTCAACGCTTCCGACCTCTTTAAAAATCCTGACGGGGATGGATATGATATCAACCACGATGGAGTGTTAGACGATTCTGAAGCCTTTGTCAATTATTTGGAATTCCATATCCGTTCAAATTTGTTCACAGGAAACCAAACGTTTGATGGTGAGCCAATTCCAAATGGCTTCTCGACCGATTTATTCACGAATGTTGCGGCATTAGGAATACCTGAAGCGAATTTCGGAGACCGAGCATCAGGCTCGGTTACTGCCCTTCAAACACTAACTGACAGGGGCTCTGCAGACCCGTTCGATGCGGATTCTGATTCCGATGGAATGCCTGATGGCTGGGAAATTTGGTTCGCTCGTTGGAATGTTCTTGACGATGCGTGGACTTTGAATCCATTGGATTCTTCAGACCGGTGGGAAGATGCCGATGACGACGGTATGGCGAATTGGGAAGAATACAATGCAATATCTCCTGAATTCACTGAAACTGACCAAAACCGCTCAGCACCTCAATGGTTTGTTACGACTATTGGTTCTGCTTTTGCCTTACAACAATGGCCAGGATACTCTGTAGAATACTCCTTTGGCTCCTTTATCACCTCTGACCAAGTGAACTTGACCGGTTGGACTTCTGACCCGAACAACGTCGACACAGACGGAGACGGGATGATCGACGGAATTGAACAACTGTTTACTTCTTGGAATGTATCGGCTCAGACTTGGACTCTTAATCCGCTGGTGCCTGGTGATGGTGGATTTGATGGTGATGGAGATGGCCTTATTGACCGTCAGGAATTTGCCGTTGCCATTGAGAATCCAGTGAATGGATTAGAACATCCTTCTGATGCCCCACTCCTGCACCTCGATGGAGATATACAACAACCAACAGAAAAAGCTCAGCGAGTCTTCAACATCCTCATCACCAAAGAAACTCGTGGAAAGCGTTTGTTGAATGATTACAATGATTGGCAGACAGGTGTCCCACCGAATGCTATTCTTTCAACACTCCTCGGCATGACTGACCCGACCAATCCGGATACGGATGATGATGGCATGTATGATGGATTTGAATACTGGTTTACTGAATGGAACTTGGAGGAGAACCGTTGGAGTATGAATCCACTCATCGATAACGATGTCAATCTTGACACTGATGGGGATAGTTTCGATTGCGACGGTGATGGTAATATTTCAATGGATGAGAGATTCTCGAATTTACGTGAATGGGAATCTCGGACCTATGGGAAATACCTCTCACGCTTTTCGGTTCCTGCTGCTGATGGAGTTATAAATTTTGCAAATGACGCTATGCAAGCGTATATGGAAGAACTTGGAATAACTTTTGCACAGGCTCAACAAGCGCTTTACACTGATTTCGTATCAAAGAGCCAATCAAGTACTGACCGCATGGATATGATTAACGAATTTGATAACGATAACTTCAATCGAACACTGCTTGGAGTTGCAGACCCAACGAGTACCGATTCCGATTCTGACGGGATTGAGGATGGATGGGAATACTGTTATGCTTTGTATGGAATGGAAGATACCTCAACCATCAACCATTGGGCCTCGAATCCATTGAATCCTTGGGATGTCAATTATGATGGAGATCATGATGGCTGGTATGACCGTTCTGCCTTCGATCAACCCGCTCAGCAAGGCTCTTGGTCGGGTCGAGTGTTCACACCTGGCACAGCAATAATTCAATCCGGCACTGGGGACTTACCATTTACAAATAAAATGGAATGGGATAATTCGACCCGTCCTGATTTGAACGATTCTGATGGAGACAGTGTCTCCTATTCGACGGTTGTTTCCAATGGTGTTGTCGTCTATCATCAACAAGACTTCAACCTCTCAGATGGGCGTGAAGTGTTCAAGTATGGAATCAATCCAAGTGATAACGATACCGATGGGGATATGTTACCGGACTGGTTTGAATATTCCAAAGGATGGAATGAATTAAACGACAATTTCAGTTCGTTTTTGCAAATACAAGTCGTTTGGATTGATGCTGCTACTGGCGGTACTTGTTCGACCGATACAAATTCTTGTTTGCCATTATCTCAGCAAGGCTCAGGAGGAGTCCTCTCTCGTCCAGACTTATCTTCAACATGGTTTACTTTGAATCCTGCTGACCCAGTCGATGCGAATTATGACCCTGACCAAGATGGCAATTGGGATTGCACAGGCGCTGGATGTGTCTATGAACCCTATACGAATTTCCAAGAATTCTATGCAATCACTGATTCCGACCTCTCGTCCCCGAATGCAGTTCGCCTTAGTGGCATGATTTATGACGGAGAGATTGTACTTGAATGGTGGCAATTGCGAGCCGCGTTGTTGAAATTAGATTCGAATGGCTCAAGCGCTGAAAATTATTTGAAAATGGATAAATCCAATGGAAATGATTTCCGTTTTGCATACTTAGTCGATGATAAAGATATCAATTTCCTCTCTCTTGATTCAAGTGATGATGAAATATATTTGGCTGGAAACCGAACAGATGCTTGGGAGATTTACTATGTTGGTTCTCCAAACACTGCGCCTGTTCGAGCAGTTGGTGAACATGAATTCGGCTGGTATTTACTCGATTTGGATAATGACCACATTGCAGAAGGCTCAGATCCGATGAATTGGGATACGGATGGTGATTGGATGGTCGATTGGTTTGAAGTCCATGATGATGAGGACGATGGCATTCGTGGCGACTCCTCTCCAATACGGTATGATTCACGTCAGATAGACTGATGTTTCAATAACCGGTGGGCGTATGATTCAAAGGCTAAAGGCTCTAAGGATGTATCGAGGGGCAGACATGCAGAGTGATTTATCGAATGGCCGCGGAATAATGTTCGTGCTTTTTTTTATCATGGTTCTTTCACCGATGGGACCAATGGCAGATGTTGTTGTTGGCTCTGCTGATGCTGCAGGTGTATCTCGACATATTTACTCCCTCCATGATGGTTCAAGTGAATACGTCGCCTTATATCAAGGTGCAAACCCGGATGCTGGGGCGATTGTTTCTCTACCAAAAGGTGCCTTGGTTACCGAAGTTTCCATGACACTTTCAGGTGCATCTGCGACTGGATGGAGCCAGACGGTTACCGATGACCGCGATGATTGGATTGAAGGAACATCTTCCGCTACAGATGCTCGGAGTGGAGAATTAAGTCTTGCCTTCTCCAATCGTTCAACTTCTTTTTTCCCACACGGCTATGATGAACTTGAAAACCCTGCGTCCGATGCATGGCTTGACAACGGCTCGTACGCTGTTCGACAACCGCATACTTCGAATTCTACCGAAAGCAGATTCTCGCAACAAGTTCTCAGGACTTCATCCACTCTTACGAAACAAAGCCAAGGCGCCATTCTAAAGCATCATGATTGGCTCTTCATGTCGACTTGGAGTACTTCGACTTTCCAGAACATTGTCCATCGCCTTTACCCGAATAATGGAACGAGGGAGTCAGTTATTACATTAGACCAGGGTCAATGCACCCTTCCTTCGCTTCATCCCAGTTCATATTACGGAAGTTACGGTTTCCGAGATTGGACCATTACTGATGATGAGCGAATGTTTGCAATTCTCTCCGGCTATCGTTATCATTACTCCTCATCGGCACCGACGCAATACCATCGTGTTCTCGAGATGGATATCTCACGAGATGATATCTGGAAGTGCATCGATTCATACGATGTCTCACCACAGTATTCCGACTACACTGCAATTGCTTATGACCGAGTGACCGAAGATGTTTGGATTGTCCACAACGCACAACGCAGAATTGTACCTTATACCTTTGGAGACCAAGCCGATGGTCAATATACACGAGGACAAGACATGTATTCTTATTCTTCATCTTCAGGTAGTTCTTGGGAATGTGGAAAGTCTGGACAACAAGTTCGCGGATTAGAAGTGAATGAAACAACCTTCTTCATGCGTTGCCAGAAAGGTTCTTCAGGCCAAGATAAGGACCAACTTGAAGCTTGGACCATTTCAGGAAGTTCCACTTCTTTAGTTCCTCAAACTGGAATACGCCTGTTGTCAGCACTTGGATATGGTCTCCAATTTGACGGTTCACGATTCGTAACGGTTGACTGTGGATATTCCTCTTGGTCTTCAGCAACTTTGTATTACCGTGAATACGGTACTGGATGGCAATACAAAACTACACCCGCTCCTGGGACCACCACATGGTTGGGCCCTGTGACCGAATCTGGAGATCCCATTTTAAGCGTCAATGTGCAAACATATTGGTCCGCAGCTTCGATCGGTGACCGTGTTGATTATTGGGTATCTGCAGATAATGGCACCCATTGGGAATCCGTTGAATCCAATTCAACCATTCACTTTTCTTACCCGGGCACAGAATTGTTATGGAAAGCACAATTAATTGGCTCAACAGCAGTTTCTTGGTGGGTTGATGTTGAATATTCAACGGAATATGCCCCCGCAGGCACTTGGACATCTCCACCTCATACCACAGGTACGAAAGTGGGCAAAGTGAAGCCGAATTGGATTGCTGACGTACCTCCGGGAACCTCTATTGAGGTTCAGGTTTCAAATGATAACGGTTCAACATGGCTTCCTGCATTAAATAATCAGGAGGTTAGTTTCCCATCAACTGAGGCAGGAGATACCATTCGATATGCAGTGAGTTTAACGACCTCAGACATTTCCTTCTCACCTCTTATTGATTTGATCACACTTGAATATGAGGAAGGTTATCCTGACCGTCCGAAATTGGATATTGGCAACGATCTGATTTGGGATTGGGAATCTCTTCTCTTCTTGAATGAGTCCGCTGTAATTGCGAGCGACGAATCTGTGGTCAACGTAGATGTGAAGTACCAACCAACGCTTGTTCAAGCCTTTAACTCCATCATACCTCAGAATGGTGATGGAAATGTATTAATCCCTATTGCAGTGAAAGCAGCAACTTCTGGGCGAGTAAAAATATCGAATATTGATATTGCTTACCAGATGCAAACTCGGGCGGTTGACGCCTCGTTAGAAGGGGGTCTTCTTTCACCAGATGGTGTGTTCAGAAACCTTCAGGTTCGTATCGCTCCAGGTGACGAAGTCGACCGTGTTACAGAATCACTCATCGCTCTGAACAATTCTTACGGTGAAAACCCTGCATTCGATTGGCAACGGGGAGATACTTGCTCGGTAGTCAGTGATGCAGGAGGTATCGTTCAATTTGATGTAGCCAACTGCACATCGACGATGGATTCTCTCGGAATGGTATCCATCCGGATGCCAGTTTCAGTGAATTGGACCTGGGATGATGAAAGCAAGTTGCAAGCCCTCATTTCTGTTGATGATGATTTAGGTCAAGCAGTCACCGGTTGGGAAACTGAAGATTTAGACATCATTGTCGAAAACGATATTCAGTTGGATGGATTGCGTGTCTTTGAAGAAACCGGCAGAGAACTCTACTCGCAAGACTGGGTTCGTGGTGGTTTCAACCTCTCGTTCACAGGCAGTATCCATTTCCAAAATTCACAACTCACTCCGTTGGCAGGCCAGTTTGCTTTACGTGTGTTAGGGCAAAATGTCACCTATGATGGAGACCCAATTGGAGAACCTACTCTCTTGGCTCAAGAACAAAACCCTGCGTTTGGTGAATACAATCTTACGTTCCAATCACCACTTGAATCTGCTCCAGGTGGCATGGTCTTCTACGTCGAGGCAATCCAGATGCAAAACGGTTCGGTATATGCAAACCCGGGATACAATACCATTCGACTTGTGTTGGATGGAAACTCACCACTTGTACTCTTATCGACTCCTAATGATGGAAGTGAACGCCACGCAGGGCCTCCTTCACCAGGTGGTCAAGCAGTCAGCATCGTGATTCAAGATTCAGTTGACCCTCCGAATCAAGCGACCCTCAATTATTGGATTGGATGTAAAGCCGGCGTATCAATTGGTTGCAGTGATTACAACTTTGATGGTTTGCCAAATGCTGATGAATATGAAATGAAAACACTTACTTCACCTGATACCCAAACTGGAGGATTAAATATTTTTGACGGTCTTATTGATGATTCAATGCTTCAGCATGGTCAAAGCGTATCTTACTTCATTTCGGGCAAGGATGCACAAGACAATGACATTGCCATGGGCGGTGGGCCAGTCTGCCCCGTCAGTAACATCGCATGCGGATATGTTCCTGGAGAAGTCGTTCCAAATTGGGACAATGATTTGGCGACCTATCGGATTCGAGTCGAATTCGAACCTGAACTCGACCTTGACAACTCAACCATTCTCGGTCACGATGATCAAACACCACTCCATCCAGGTATCCCATATACTGCACAAATTCTTCTGTCTGACCGCAACGGTTGGCAAGACATTCAATATATTCAACTCGCACTTGGTGGCGATTTTAATGATGATGAAACATCCATGTTCATCACTTTGACCAAAGGCGCAGATGGAGACCCGATTGCAGTTATCGAATCCGGGTCTGCAAACATTGCAGTCTCGAACCTCTACTCAAGCGTTGATATTGATGAAAATAATAACAGTATTATCAAAATCCTTGCACGATTCCAATTGACCTGGACGTTTCCTGAATCATTTGATACAAATGGGCTAAGTCAAATTATTCCAAAGGTAATGGTCACTGATTTACCTTGTAATGTGGGGGAAGAAACCCCCTGCTTCGAAGCAACTGCTGGCTTAGGGAACGATGCATGGAGCCTTGATAATGACTTTAGGTTTGATACCACGGAAGGTCATATTCGTGCTGTTGAATTACGAGATGGAACCAACCACTATAATTCTGATTTCAAAGAAACGCTCATCGGTGCTGGCCAAGCATTACGTGTCAATGGTCGAGTGCTCTTTTCAGAGGATGAAACACCTGCACCACCCGGTGCGTTTGATGTTGTTTTTGGAGATTACGATAACACATGGAAAACATCAACTCGTTCTGATGGAGAGTTTAGCCTCGATCTGTTGATTCCGTCGGTACCTTCTGGTCACCTTGACTTACGTCTTGAACTCAGTGATTTACCTGGTTTGGCTATGGATGAAACTCCGTCGGTTCAGCGGGTTCGATTAGCTGTAGACAGTTCACGACCGAATATTGCTGCTATTTCTTTGAATGAAGTTTCAGCTGGTTCCGACCTTTCGATTGGCGCTTGTGGCGATTTACTCGTCATGCTTGAAACAGTCGACGACCATGGATTTGACCTCTATAAGCCAGTCGTCTTGCATTATCGAGTTCGTGCAGGTGAAGCATCGATTTCACGAGGTAGTGTACCTTTGCCTGATACGACTCCTTTCGGCGAGCAATTTTTCTGGACAGGGAATCTCGACCTCACCGACTCTGGTTCAACGACACTTCTACCATCGTATATGGTCGATATCTGGGTTTCAGGTTCTGATTCAGCGGGTAATCCGTTCAATACTCTTGGTAATTCAATGAGTCAACCAATCGCCTCTTGGTCCCTGGCTTTGCTCGGGCCGAGTATTGACCTTGATGCAGCAACCAGTTTCTTTTCATGGGATGACCCAAGTCCAATTTCGGAACAAGCTGTAGAACTTGGCTTCGAAGTGCGCAACCTTGGAGGCAAAGGTGATGTGGCATTTGTATTGCAACGAGCAGTTGATGGAGGTTTCTGGCAAGATACCGCTCGTGTCGACCTTGTGGCCACTGCGGGTGCTGTAATCACGGGAACCCTCCCGACAGTCGCCAATGTCAAAGCAGGTGAAAATATCGAATTCCGTCTTCTTGTCTTGGTTGATGAAGTTGAAATGGACCGTAAAACGCTCGACCCACTGCTCATCAAAGAAGAAACTATTCGAGATGGTGAAGCCCTTGCCCTTCAGGCACAGGAAGGAACTTTCAGTATAGTGCTCTACCTCATTGCACTGGTCTCGCTCAGCCTTGCGATGTGGTTGTTAGTGGTGAATCGTCGGATTCGTTCGGGTGAATTAGAACCCGGTGTAGAAGACCAAACTGAGGATGTTCTCGAAGAGTTAAATCTTTCAAAGACGCTTCCTCAAATTGATATAAATATCCCTCCACCAATTGGATTGGTTCTTCCTCCACCGCAATCAGTTGCAGAGCCAGTTGCAGCACCTCCGGCCCTTGAAACTGCACGTGACCCACCACCAATTCCACCTACTGGCTTACCTCAGGGATGGACCCTTGATCAATGGAGCCATTTCGGATGGCAATACGTCGATGCGATGAAAAAGTGAGTTGTCGCTATGACTGAAGAAAAGGCTTCGGCCGTTGATGGCATGGTGACTATGCAAGAACGCATGGTCAATCTCATCAATCAATTGAGTATGCCCTTGATTGAAGTGAGTCTTGTCTTGAGCAAGCATATTGCTGGCCTTTCACGTTCTTTAGATGAACATATTAGTGCAACTCAACAAACGTTCCCTGAAACGGTGACCCATCCATGGCCAATTGAAACACCGGAAGGTAATGACCCTGAATTTAGTTTTGAACTTGAAAAAATATTCAAAATCATTGATGAAGACCGAATGGATATTCTCGCAACACTTGTTCGTGTCACACTTGTCGAAATTGATGCTTCTTTGGCAGAAGGATTACTGGCACTGCGCCCTTGGGAAGCCCTTTCACGCACCCAACTGGCCAAGGCAAAAGGCCCCGGGCAACTGTTCTCTCCGCTCGAAATACCGGAAGACTGGTGAGCAATGGGTTTGAAAATAGCGACCTGCACCGCACACCATGGAGAAGGGGGTTCGCATCAGTTTGGGGATGCTCATCGTTCTCATCTCTCCAATGCTTTCAGGCTGCATTGGCACGGATAGTTTTACGGATTTGGGTTTGAGACATGGAATCCCTGGTGGATTGACACTGGCTTGTCTTGATGATTCAACCTACACTTCAATGGTAATCGAAATTGATTATGAACCAGGCTACCAACCGGAATCATCATCCACTGATTTGTTGAAAGAACGTCTCGACTCGGTGTGTAAGAAGCCTCAAGGCATTGAACTCATATTCACCGAGACTGACTTTGTGAACGAAGATATTTGGGATGCAAATGATGTTCGCGCAACAGGCTGGGAGGAGAAGAGTCACGACCCAAGAGATGGTTCAACCCTTTATTGGCAAGTCATCTTCCCTGCTGGCGTCTATGAGGATGACAGTGTACTTGGAGTTGCAGTCGATGCATCGACCATTTCCATCTTCAAGGATTCAATTGATGATGCTGAAAACTTTCTTCGCAGGCCTTCTGCTGAAAAAATCGAAAACAGTGTTCTTATTCACGAATTCGGTCATCTGTTAGGCTTGGTTAACACAGTCTATACCTCACCAGAAGATCATGAAGACAGTGAGCACCCTGGCCATTCGAACAACGAAGATTCAGTGATGTATTGGGCAATTGAATCTTCGAGCATTGCGAATTTCTTTGATAATGAGTTACCCACCGAATTCGACATCGATGACAAAAAAGATTTGCAAGGGTTAGCCGATGGCACAATCACATGCACTGACCAATTATGGAAGCCTTAATCCGATTTGGCTGCAATTCGCTTCGTCGCCTCTCGCCATGCATCAAAGATCGAATAAAACCACAATCCGACCCAAAGTACGATGGTCAATGCAAGTGGAACTTGGAGCATCATCCAATCGAAAGCCTTACGATGTTGTCGATTGAAATGCTGACCTAGGAAAAGGAACGGAATTGTGGCAAGAAGCGCAGTTACCAGAGGCCGCAAAGTTCCCCATGCACCGACTCCAAATGTGATTTCTCTCCAGATTTCACGCAATAATCGAATAGGGCGCCATTCGAGAAACCCTTTTTTCTCTTCTTCAGGGAGAATAAGCGTCATTTCTGAATGTGCCTCCATACTCCCCACTGTATCGTCGTGTTGGTTCTTATTTGTCAAGATGACGGACATTTAATCGGCACGAGTATCAAAAACCCCCATGACAAGGCAATGGCATGGCTCGGGTATTGGTGACTGGTTTTGAGCCATTTGGAACTCACCGGCGTAATATTTCGAGCGAAGTGGTGAGGGAATTACCTTCCAACATTCGAATGAACGACCCTTGGGCAGATTTGCGTCAAAAACCTGCCAAATCGCTCGACATCTCGATTGAAACGCGAGTACTCTCCGTAGATGAAGCAGGGTCGACCGAAATTGCATCTGCTCTCCACCAAGGCCAGAATTGGGATGCTATTCTTCATATTGGGCTATGTGAATCATGTCGAATTCCTCGTTTGGAAACGCTCGCACAAGACCGAATCGACATGCGGATACCCGACAATAAGGGTCGTCAAATAATGGAACAACCCATCACAGGGCAAGGTGACCTCTACGTCACAGTGCCGGCGCAATCGTGGATGAACCGTGACTGGTCGATGGAGTGCGAACTCTCAGTGGATGCCGGGTCGTATCTCTGTAACGAGACACTGTACCGAACCCTTTCTGCTCTCGAATCCACATCAAGCGTCGATGAATCAGTCATACCATGCTTATTTCTCCATCTTCCTTCACACGAAAATTGTTCACTGGCATCCGCTCTCGAACTGGTTCAAGAACTCCTTCAACGCATGATGTATCGACCAGTACTATCGGTAGTTGCAGCTTTAATTTCTCACGACGACCAATATCTCGTCGCTCGTCGCTCACCATCCGAAAGTCATGCGGGGGCATGGGAGTTTCCTGGGGGGAAGGTCGAGCCAAATGAAACGTTGACTGAGGCGTTAGAACGAGAAATCCAGGAAGAGTTTGGCTGGTATGTGGCATGTGAGAACCCAGTCGGCACCTGGTATCATTCGCTCAAAGATGTCGACATCGCTTTGCATGTCTTACCGACCTCTTTTCATGGCGATGCGCCTCATTTCGAGGATAAGGAATTGTGGACTGCGCACGATGCAATTGCTTTGAGGTCACTGGCAGATACCACGCCTCTTGATTGGCTGGGGAACGATGAGGCTGTTGTCGATTGGATGATACAAACTTCGTACTTGCCTACAACCAAGTAACCGCTTCACCATCTTCACCCATGGCATTGTCATCTTTGATCGAACGTGGAGTAATGTCTCGACCTTTATGCCAAGTCGCTGCTTCGAGCCAATCACCAAGATGTTCTCCTTCGAGTGTGACGGAGATGACTCCTCCAAGTGGCTGCTCATTCGGCAAAGGAAAGGCTACTTTTCCAACGATTGCTGCCTGGCGTAGCAAACGGAATTTGGTTTTCTGTCCATCGAAATCAACGGTCATTGCATCCAATGCAGTATCGAGTATTCGGTAGTCATGGAGTAATTTGAGAAATGTTTCAAGCGATATTTGTTCGGCACTCCATGTCACATTACTCGCCTTTCCAAGAGTTGGTTCATCGGATTGATTGTCTCTTGGGAATTCTGGGAATATTGCCAAGACTGCCTGTTCTACCTTTTGAGGAGAGTCTGCACCCCGCAACTCAGTTTCAATGAGGATACGCAAGTTTTCATTGACGCCGTTGAGGCGAAGCATTGGGTCTTGCATGAACTCGCCAACCATCGCTTGCACATGAACATGCCTTTCGTTGCGAAAAAGGGCGAAGAGGTGAAAGTCAAAGCCATGTTGGCAATGGTATGAGTGATGCAGAACCGTTGATTGCATCTGTCATTCCAGTCTTGAATGAGTCAGCATACATTGGCGCCTGTTTGGATTCACTGATTGCTCAAACTCTGCCTGCAGAACGCCATATAATTTTGGTACTTGATGGCGGTTCTGAAGATTCGACCTGCGATGAAGTGTCCAAAGCAATTGAACGAAGTAAAAAGGTCAATGGCCCGTCAATTGAATTACATTCCAATCCTAAAAAGCATGTTGCTGAAGCACGTAACCTCGCCCTTACCCTGCTTCCTGATTCCATTGAATACACCGTTGAAATGATTGGACATTCTACGGTTGAACCCGATCATCTCGAAATCCGCTTACAAGAATGGAGACGTATTGAATCAACAACGACAGGACCTTTGGCTGCAGTTGGTATTCGAGTGAAACCAAGCATCGGTGAACATGGAGTGGTCGAGGCTTGGATTGAAGCGACGCTTGCTTCTCCACTCGGAAGTGGCAGTGGACAATTCGATAATTTTTCCACTTCAGGTCCAACGAATACTCCTGCCTTCGCCATGCATTCACGCTTGGCATTGAAACAGATTGGTGGTTGGGATACATCCTACATCACAAGTCAAGACAGTGACCTTTCAATGCGTCTTCTTGAAGCAGGTTTTAGCATTCACCGAACACCAGCAACCAGTGTCCATATGGTGAAACGTTCGGGTTTGCTGAAGTGGTGGAAAATGGGCCATCGGTATGGCTTTTGGCGGATGAAAGTTTTACGAAAGCATCCGAAGCGAGTGAGTGCTCGGGAGTTTTTACCTTGGTTTGGATTGTTGACAACACTTGCACTCTGCTTTTTTCAAACTGAATTGGCTTTTATTCTCCCTGGCTGTTATTTCGCCGTACTCGTGATTGAAGGTATTCGCAGCAGTTTCATTTCAAAGCGTATTTCAACACTCTTCGGTGTTCCATTCTGCTTGCTTATGCTTCATTCGAGTTTTTCGGTTGGACTGCTTGATGGTCTCCTTCGTAAAGGTCGAGCATCCACTGACCGATGATGCAGGGCCATACAAGAGACGGCAACATACTTGAGTGAACGATTGAAGCGAGGGATGAGTACAATGGTGTCTGAGCGAACTGCAACAGCCCGTGGAGTTGCAGTGTTGCCATTGCTTCTCATGGGTGTGACTCACTTTACAGTTACTCCTCTCAAAGAAATGTTTGAAGTTGAACCGAACCTCATGTACGGGTGGTATGGAATCGGCATCGTTCTTGGTCTACTTTTGTTTCGCAAAACTCGTACGGTCCATGATTATGAATTCCATCGTTCAAAAACTATGAAATCGATGAAAAAAGTCTACGAGGCGGAAGAAGCTGGTGTTTGGCAAACCGATGTACAACTCGACAGCAACCTCAGTCCAGAAGGAGAAAGAGTACTTCTACAGCCGGTTTCCAGTATCGATAATGAACTTCCGGAACTCGAAATAGGTGAAGACGAACGAGTTGAAGTCGACCTTTTGCTTGAATCCGAACGGATTCGGAAAGCGAATCGAAGAATGACTGGTACTGAAACTTTTGATGACGAAGTTGTGGATTCGACCATTGGTGCGACCCGTAAGAATTCCCCTATGGATTCATTTCTTGATATGTTGAGTCGGATGTTTGGCCGAGGTGATGCCGACCAACGGCGTGAAGAAAAGAGGCAGCAAACCCTCCGTGCTGCGGCTTCAGCAGCACCGGTCACTGCACAACGTCCAGTTGCTCCTATACGTAGCGTCACATCTTCGAATGATTCTGAACTGACACTCACCTCGATGACTGATGATGGTGAAGTGGAATCGGTCATGTCCGAAACAGGAAATACGCTTGTGGATGCCGTTCAAAATCAAGCCCAGTTTCAAACCAAACCTCAAACTGAGAAGGTCTATGGTTTCGACTCCAATGCGCCGGCTGAACAATCGACCGAAAGTATCGAATCAATGGCCATGCTGTCTATTCCTCAATACGAAACGTCCCAACCAACCGAAGTCATTGTCTCTCCAACTGGCTCATTGTGCAGGGGTTGTAATGCAACCATTCCGGTTTCAGAACAGTTTTGTCTACATTGTGGTCTTGACGCTTGAAAAGAGCCTTCTCAAGCGAGATGTTGAAAGAGGTCCTTGATGCCCCTCGTTTTGTTGGGTGAGTGCTATGTCGGAGAAGCGGGATTATTATGAAGTCTTAGGCGTGGCAAAAGATGCCTCTTCTGCCGACCTCAAAAATGCATTCCGGAGTCTTGCACGAAAGTATCATCCTGACCGTAGTGAAGAAGAAGACGCTGAAAACATGTTCAAAGAAATACAGGAGGCGTATGCAGTCCTTTCTGATAATGAAAAGCGTGCTCAATTTGACCGATTTGGTCATGGCAGTGCTGGCGGTTCACCGTTTGGTGGATTTGGTGGTGGCGGATTTAACATCAATTTAGAAGATATAATGGGTGGCGATTTCTTTTCCAACATCTTTGGTGGCGGTGGTGGCGGTGGTGGCGGTCAAAGTTCACGACGTCGTGGCAGCGATATTCGCATGTTTCATACCGTTGATTTAGAAAAAATCTATGCCGGAAGCACAGAAGAAGTCGAAGTTGAACTGCCTGTCGCTTGTACCAAGTGTGCTGGAACTGGAGCCAAAGATGGAAACATCTCTGATTGCAGCGATTGCAGTGGCCAAGGTCGCGTTCGAATGCGTCAGCAAGTTGGACCCTTTGTCCAAGATGTTGTTCGTGATTGTCCTCGATGCAAGGGTGCAGGCCATCAAATTGATGAAAATTGTGGCCCTTGTCGTGGAAACGGCAAGGAGATCAAATCGACAACACTTCGCTTCAATATCCCTGCCGGTGCTGAAGCAGGAACTCGTCTACGCATGCGTGGAAAAGGAGAGCCAGCACCTCAAGGAAAAGGTCAAGATGGTGATTTATTCATCGAGATTGACATTGACCAGCACCTTTGGTATGAACGTTCAACTTCAGATTTAATCATGTCTCTTCCACTTGGCTATTCCGACCTTGTATTGGGCACCAGTGTTACTTTACAGCACATTGATGGAAAGGAATTAGTCATCAAAATCCCACCGTATTCGAATTCTGGCGATACGATTGAAATTAAGAAACGAGGCTTGCCACGAAGCAGAGGCAGTGGTCGAGGCGATGTGATTGTTCTTCTCAAATTACATATGCCGAAAAAGGTCGACAAGAAGTCGAAGAAAGTCCTTCAAGATTTGAAGCCTGTACTTGGCCCAAAAGATATTCTTGAACGAATCAAAGATGATGCAAAAGAGCGTCGGAATTGAGCCTGTGTGTGAGATTGCTTGCGCAGTTCCAGTGGTGGTAGAAGGCGTTGATTTCTTCCATTGTGAAAAACCACATTTGAAATGATGTAAGCCATCCCAATACGCATGGTCGAGCGATTCCAAGTTCAATCTCGCTCTCCATTTGAGATACACCACATACTGACCGGTTTGGAAAAAACTCCAGAAACAACCGTTGATTCTGAACTGTATCTGCCCGAAGGTGAAGGGCCATTCGGATGTGTACTTGCCCTTCACGGAAGCATAGGTTGGGCATCACATCATCAGGACCATATCAATGGTTGGCTCGATGCTGGGCTTGCAGTTTGTAAGGTGAATTCATTCTCCTCAAGAACGATTGATTCCACGGTTGATGACCAACTCTCAGTGACCCATGCAATGATGCTCGTTGATGCTTTCAGAACTCGTTCTGTGTTAGAACAGGATTCTCGTATCGGAAAGATTGGAATCGCTGGATGGAGCCTTGGTGGAACCGTAGCACTGTATTCTGCATGGTCTCCAATTATCGAGATTCTTGGGACTCCCTTTGACGCTCATTTACCATTCTATCCAGCAGCACATATTCGCCCCGAAATCCAAACTTGGTCCGAATCACCCATCTTCATTCTTCACGGAGATGCTGACGATTGGACCCCAGTTCATTTGGTTCAAGACCTCATGCCTCAACTGCCAAATGCGACCCTGCATGTCTATCCTGGAGCGCACCACTCCTTCGACAGCGAGAGAGAATTCGAGTGGCTTCCAAAGGCTGTTCGTTTGAAAAAGAGGACTGCTCGTATCGACAAGAATGGAAACATGTCTGGGGAATTATTCCTAGGTATCCGATTGCCTTTGAACGAGCGTTGGCAACGACGATGGGTTATCCGAATCTTGCGGAATAGAGGCGCTCACGTGGAAGGTAATCCCACTGCTCGTGCAGATTCCTTCGTTCGGTGCAGAGCGTTCTTTATGAAATACCTTTGATTTCCATCATCTTTGCAATGAGGGTTCTTTTAAACCTCTCAAGAGACTATGGAGGAGTACAATGGGTGTTCAGTCGGCTAGTGCACTGCCTACCCACGGTATCACTCTTCTTCATTTGAATAGAGTGTCAAGGTTGTTGGGATTCGAGCAGCACTTGCAACACCATCCATTCGACCATTAAGTTCAATATCCACAACACCAGCATTACCGCTTAATTCAGCCATAATGAAGGTACGGTTTCCTACGGCCATGGTGTCAAGGAACACTTCTTCACCCCGATGAAGGAAACGAGGCTCAACATGTTCGACCTTCCATGCTTGGCCGACAGGAGCATCGAAGCGCAAGGCAGCGAGGTCCCAATGCCCTTCGAGGATATGGACGCCAACCATCAACGGAATACCTCCTTCATTTTTCGCCATGCGCCTGTCTAATTTCCATACGGCAAGTGCCACGTTTTCGGTTCGATAATCAAGATATGTCTTGCCCCATGCTTTGTTTGCTTGTTCCCAGTTGAGTAGAGAAATTGCTTGCAGTGCCTTGGCCAGATTCTTACGTGATTGTTCAGGCGTTTTTTCGCCTGAGTCCATTTGCTGTTTGAACCATGCAAGTTGCTCTGATTTCAAAAATAGATTATTCGCCACCTTTTTTGTGCGGTATTGTAGAATCGCAAGATACGCTACAGGAACGAGGAACAATGACCCGAGGAAAAATCGAGCACGAACCCCCCACTTCTGTGCATTTTCATCAGGAGGGAAATAGGGTTCATTTCCTTCATCGATGAGCGTATAACCAGAGGACACAAAGTACGAGATACTTGGGACATCTTCGCCCCAAGAGTGTTGAGTGTAATTGACCGAATCAAGAAGTGAAATACGGAAGAAATGTGTTCCTCTACTGACTTCCAGTGCCAGTTGAATTTTTCCATTAGCAAACGTTGCGGTGCGGTAATCAACTTCACTCCACGTCTCTTGGTCGAGACTCCAAAATTCAAGTTGAAGTGATTCAATATTGCTTCCTTCGACAATGATTTTCACCACATGTTCAGATTCATCCCAAGCTTCAATCTCGACTCGATAGACATCAGCCGTGTCATGAATGGAAAGGGTCAATTCACCTTCGACCTGTGGGGATTGTTTCGGTATGAGAGGCCATGATGTATTTACACTCAGGGCAGAAAATGGCCGAACTGATGGAGCCTCTTCGCCTGAATTAATGTCTGAAAAATCCGAAACTACGATGTCAATCCAATGAACAAGTGCCTCGACATGGAATCGAACTGCACTGATGTTGGGAAGTGGGTAGAATACGGTAGAGTGATTGAGATTCATGTTCTGTATCCCTCCTGGGATCCATGTTCCATCGACTAATTGTTCGATGCGAAGTGTTGGAGATGTGTGCAGTGGTTGAAGTGTAATCTTCTGTGTATCGCTCATTTCGATGGTGACTGATGTTGAAAAGTGACCTACAATTTGGAGGTTTTCATAGTCTTGAATAAAAACAGTCGAGTTACTTTGTTGGTAAAGCATTCGCTTGAGAACCCATGCTGTATCGGGCGCATTACTTTCGACCTTGATGAGAACACGTCCATCATCGGCAAAGTGCCACATCTTCGCCTCACCTGGTGAATTTGCTACCAGTGCCATTGGTTGGTCGATTGTTTGGTTGAGGAGAACTTCTGAAGTATCATTTTGAAAATAAACGGACATGCTGATATCATTGGTTGCATGCATGAACTGAAGTTCAAGGGTATCGCCCGCAGCGACTTTGACTGGAATGTATTCAGGTGTTGATTGTACAAGAATTCCACGAATGAATTGACTTTCATTATATTCCCCATTTGGAATGCCGTTGAGGTGTCCTTGAGCCGGATCGATGCATGACATCACATCATTACAATAGCCAACCGCCTCAAGTGTGATATTTTCGGATGGAGAAGGGCGGACATGTTCGAAATTTTCAGCAATGATTTCAACAAGTGAATAGGATACATATTCCTCAATGACTGAAGTAATCGAAAGTTTAGCCGAACCGTTGTTTATTGCTTGGAGTGATAATTTCGATGTGGTTGTCGATGTGGTGCCATCAAGGGTCATCTGTGCTTCGCATTGACTGCAATCGAGTACAAGGCTGAACCATTCACCTTCCGCCATCAACCATTCTCGAACGTGAGTTTCAGAAGGTTCTGCTTGAAAGCCAATAACTCGCCCATCGATAAGCGTGAGTGGAGTTGTGGAATCTTCCGCAGATGTGAAAGCAATAGGACTGAACAGAACTACCCCGAAAAGCAACGCCATGCCGATGCTAACGAAGGAGGTGTTGCAACCCTTGTCTCCGTCCATAACAATGCCTGCGAAGTATTTGCTTTGAACTTAGGCCTTGTATGGTGTCCAATGCTTGAAGAAGCAATGGCTTTTGGCCTGTCCATGGAGGCAGGACTTGGTCGAACTGTGACGGCACGATATCGCTTTGCTCGACAGTGGGCACTCGGCGACCGAAAAAGCCCCGTAGCATCCACTCCTGCACTGGTTTTGATTGATGGCGACCAAGATATTGACGCACACCTTGCTCCTTTCCGTTCGTCTACGAACGACAAAATTCCGGCAACACTGACCTTTGAATCCCGTCTGCCCCTTTCACCACCCGATTTTCTTGAACCATCACCGAAGTGGAGTGTTTCCATCGGTCACGTTCTTCCGCCTTCTCTCGATGAAGCAGACGCAGGTGAACCTGCTGGGACTGCTCAGGTGTTACCAGTCTCTTGGCAACGCTTGAATCACGATGCTAGCCTTACCGATAAAACGCTCAATCCAGATGTCGTCGTTCTTGTTGATTCCGTTCAACTTGCTGCCCAACCCGGAAGGCTTGTTGAAGCAATTACCATCCTAAAACGTCGATTCCCTGGTGCACTTCTGTGGACTCCGGGTCTTGGTGGCCCTGACAACCTTGCAGTATTGACATGGTTTGGCGTCGACCTCTTCGATATGGCTCGCTCCCGTCAAGCCTCTGCTGTTGGCGTCCTTCTAACAGAACAGGGTCCTCGACATACGGTTGAATCGATGGATGAAACTGCAGATATGGAACAACAACTTACGCACTGGAAAAGTGCCATTGCCTCGGTTCGTGCAGCGATGGCATCCGACCAAATGCGCTCATTGGTAGACCGACAGTCCCTCACCAGTCCTCGATTGGTCGAGCATCTCCGGCGCCATGACCTCTTGTGTCAACAGGTCCCTGGTCTCCTCTCTTCACATGTTGCTTCCGATTTTAAGTTCCCTTGTCACTCTGTTTCGATTCAATCCGATCCGATTATTACTGACTGGGAATCGTTCATTTCAACAGAGTACAAAGCACCAACAGGCTTGGACAATATTCTCGTGCTTCTCCCATGTTCTGCTCGCAAACCTTACCGCCTTTCAAAATCGCATGGACGTTTCATCCGAGCCATTGGCACAAGTGCATGTCACGAAGTCATGATTACTTCACCTCTTGGCTTGGTTCCACGCGACTTGGAAGAAGCTTGGCCAGCAGCACACTACGATGTTCCAGTGACAGGTGATTGGACGGGTGATGAATTAGCCCGTATTCAAAGAATGTTCAAAACATTGGTGGAGCGTCATAATTATCAGCGTATTATCAATCACTCCGGAATGGAGTTTAAACATGAATCTATTGAAATTACCGATACCCGCCAGGGTGATTCTGCCGGGTCACATGAAGCACTTGAACGACTTACTGAGGCTGTACGAGCCGCAGTGGATGTCTTGAGTGCACGAGGTAGAAAGACTGAGAAAATACTTCTTGATAACTTTGCGAGTATCGCCCGTAAGCAGATGAAGACCGATGCTTGGATCACAGACATGAGAGTACGAGGAAAGCCACCACGTTATCGATTGGAAAGTGGTCAAACTCAAATGGCTCTTTGGTCGATTGAACGCAGCGGATTTTCATTACCCAAGGCTGTGATTCCAGCGCTTGCCGAACTCAAGGCTCTACCTGAGATACATCTGCATTCGGATGTTGTTTGGAAAGGAGATGTGTTTGGACCTCTTATTGAATCGTTCGACCCAACCATTCGTGCAGGCTCTGATTTACTTGTCTATCAAGATGGTTCAGTCATCGGACTTGCTCGTGCGCATGCGCCTGGTTGGGAATGGCCAACGACGCCCGGCCGACTGGCAAAATCTCACCAACGCTTGTGATTTTCCGAGTTAATTGCCCTTCTCTACACCGTTCATCTCAATCCAAAAGGGCTTCGCTCAAGCGGAGCGATTAAGAAGGGGAGACAAGACGCCGAATTACTTGGAGTTGTTCTTATGGCACGTATGTATAAGTCTCGTAAAGGAAA
>CAJJCM010000025.1 GCA_905182635.1 uncultured Candidatus Poseidoniales archaeon | reverse complement strand
AATGTTCGACAGTATGGATGACATATTTGCTTCTGACGCAGAACCTGCACCAATTCCAAATATTGTATTTGAATCGTTGAACCGCAGTGGCATTGAACAACCGCTGGCTAATTCTACCGGCTGGATCTCTCTTGATGACTATCGTGGAAGTATCATAATTCTTGATTTGATGGCACGCGATTGCGGTAGTTGTCATTATGCCCAAGAACATATTGAGGGTGAAATGGAAAACTGGCAATCCATGGCCAATGCTTCAGGAAAAGAACTCAATATCTTTGCCTATGGTGCATGGTATGGGGAAAGTATAGGCTATCTCAATGAATCTTCAGAAAATGGGGCCTACCATGTGCCGTATTATGCCACAGGAATCGGCTCCACTTCTTCTGCTATCCTCGATGATGGCTCCACCACCGACCCTGTCCGCTTGTTCACAACAGGAGGTACAGGGCAAATCCCTGTGATTCTGATCATTGATGAAGAAGGCTACATCATCGAGAGGCAAACTTCGGGTACTCCAACGGATGGATGGTCGAGTTTTGATGGAGCAATGGAAGATGTTTTGACAGCCAATGCTTCAGAGAAAGTGGTCTCCGACTTAATTTCCTCACGCCTCGCCTGGGAAGAGCCAAGCACATCCTATGCCGCTGTGTTCATACTCGGCATGGTCTTGTCCATTTTGGTCTATTTCTCACCGTGTGCTTTCCCAGTGTTACCTGGTTTCATCTCGTACTATCTTTCACTTGGTGCACGAGAAGACGAATTGATTGAATCTGGGCAACTGAAAAAGAAAATGCCAAATTCCTTGGTAATCGGCCTTCTTTCGGGTGTAGGTATGTGGACTTTCTTTGCTTTGATTGGTATTGTTGCCTTAATCATGGGTGAGGCATTTGCCAAATCAGGGGCTGTTCATTATATCGCCATTTTTATTGCACTGTTGTTGATTGTGTTAGGTTCGATGATGCTCATCGGCATCACAGCGCATCTGATGGGATTTGTCGACAAGTTTGTTCGCAAATACAGTACAACCGAAGAAGATGATACGTTTACTCCACGCCGAAACATGTATCTCTATGGGATTGGTTATGCCGCTGCATCGATTGATTGTACCGCCGCTGCCGTTCTTCCGTTTGTCCTTTATCTCAGTACACTTGGTCCAACGGCAATCGGAATTGGAGTGAGTGGATTGATGGTTGGTTTATTGATTCTCATGGTCATTGTCACCACCATGGTGGGCTTGGGGCGACAGGTCATGATTAATTTCCTAAAGCGTGCGACAGGCATGATTAAACTCATTGGTTCTTGGATGATGATCATGGCAGGAATAAGCCTAACTCTCTACCTAACACGTCCTGATTTGGTTAGTCAGGTTTTCGGTTAATCAAGTGCCATTCGAGCATCGAATTGGTCAATGAATTCATCAGTCTTCAAGCGCTCAAGGCATGGTTTCATCCAATAGATCCATCCCAAGCCAGCAACCAATACTGCTGTTGCTACATCCCACACATAGTGCTGCTTGACGGTCATCGTTGATACGATGAGAAGAATCCACATGATAAGAAGCAAGGCGTGAAAAATCCGAAGACGTGAAGTCGTCGGGGGATACCAATAGCGTAGGATCAATACCACTTGCATGCTTTGAACAATATGAAGGGACGGCCAAGAATTCCAAGGTGTATCTACGCTATGTAATACTGCAAAGAACGGTTCCCATGAGGTGCCTTCTACACCTTGGATGAGATGTCGCAAGTCAACTTCTACTGGTAATAATATGAATATAGCATTAACAACCCAACATGTAATCAACATCATTTGGTGGAACACTACATTTTGTCGCCACATCACATCATTTCTCCCCCCAAGCCATGCAGCAGCAGGATAATACAGGTACAAAGTAAGGTACGGAAGAATCATCCAAGCCAAGAATGGAATGTCGAGGTCAAGTTGTAAAGTTGGGTCAAAGGCTGCCCAATCACGCATTGAAGCGAATCGATTTATCAGTGTATATGGGATTGCAGCCAACAGAAGCATCGCTGTCAAAATGGCATAGGTGAGGCGTTTGTTACCAAGCATCTGACGGTTATGCCAATGGCTACGCCAAATTTTCCATGGCTGAGAACCCCATTTTAAGAACATGATTTCACCACATCCATTGAAGGTGTAATACTTGTGTTGGCTCAAAGACATTCATGACGATTCCGAGATGTACATCATCGCGTCGAGCCACAATGAGGGCAGGCTTTCCACTCAGGCATCATCGCTGCTTGACATTGTTGGCATACAGCAGCCACTGGAGGAGATGTTGGGGCTTGTGAATCGGTTCCATCGATTGCTTTTTGTGCAGTTTGCTGACGTAGGAATTCTTGCATCACTTCCGGCGTTAATGCACCTTGGTTTGCCGCCATTTCCATCATTTTTACTTGAACATCATTTTGCTTATCCATTCGCAGGTCTTGATGTTCTTGACTTTGCTGAACCCGGTCTCGCTTTCGTGCTTGGACTTGTTCAAACAAATCCATGGCTTGAGTAGTTTTGTGAGATGATTCTTTCATGCGAAGGTCAGATTGGCCTTGGTCTCGGTTGAGTTCTGCTTCCCAAACAGCTTCTTGTTTGCGGAGTCCGAGGAGTTCACTTTCAGCTTGTATCGTGACTTCTCCATGTTTCTTTGCACGCTCGACGTTCACTTCACATTCAATTCTGCGCAGAGTAGCAGCTTCTCGAATGGCGATACGCTCCATAAGAGCATCTGCATTCGCACCTTCAGTTTTGGTTGCAAAATCAAGCTCTGCTTTGAGACGAGCAACTTTCTCTTGGTCCGTTTTACTGGTCGAGATAAAAGCACGAAGGAATGTGAAACCGAGTGTTGAAAGCGTCTGTCGCATCTCAACTTCGGCATGCATTTCCAAGTGTTCTTGAAATTCTGAACTTCGTAATTCATCTATACTTGAGCATTTTGCCATTGCTGGTACTATGCAGCGTGTTAGCACCTCATGGCCGAGGACTCCAATCAATCCATCTCGATCGAGAAGTGGTGCGCTATTGGCAAAAATATTGAGTAACTTTGGGATGTCTTCTTTGCGCATTTGAATACGTAGATTCATGTGACCCGAGGCTTCTGAACCATCACTGAGGTTTGCTGCAAAAGGAATCCATAAATCGAGCGGGCCTGTCATTGCAAACAGCATTCGTCGGTCAGTCGCAGTAGCTCCAATCATATCTGCGATATGACGACCGAGGCCACCTCCTATATTGCTGACAACCTTTTCAGAAACGATGTCTCCAATTCTACCATCGATAATGAAAGCACAGGCTTCATTTGGCTTCAAGACAACTTGCTTGGATTTCCAAGTTTGAATGTCGTTCCCATCTACAAGTCGTGCTACAATATTTGGATTGCTTCGCCATTTAAAATTCGTTGTCATTTTCACACCTTCTTTTTCTGTCGTAGTCCATCAAGGACGGTTGAACGTGCTCCATAATAGCCTCGTGAACTTGTAATCATCTGTTCACATTGGCGGATTAAAGATTTAACTTCATCATCCGTCTTATCAGAAGAAAAGGCGTGTTCAACACTGTTTGAAATGTTCACCGCTTTGGTCATCATTTCAATAACGTCATGGTCGTGTTTGATGAGTTTTTTAAGTACAGATACCGATGCAGAACGCTGCCCTGAAAAAAAGGCGTGAGTCATTCCAGTTGGTGATTTATCGATGTCTTCAATCAGCAGGTCAATCGTGTTGCAGCATGCTTTTGCTGCTTTTGAAATATCAATTTTCTTTTCACGAAATGCACTGTCGTGGACATTCAACAAATGGTTGCGAACACGCGTTCCACATCGTTTAATTTCTTCACGAATCGCGAGGTCTGCATCACGACGTCTACCTTTTGTGTATCCTTCATATCCTGAGAGAACCATTTGGATTCCCCGCACATACGGGAGTACATCGAGAGGGGTGCCTACCATGTTGACCATTCTGAATTGATACGGGGCCACTTATTATGCTATCCTCAAATTGATAGTTTTTCTCGAATCACTCTTCTTCCATTCTATGAGAAGTAATTTCATCCCAATTCAAGACTCTATCTGCAATAATCTCTGCCTCTTGAGGGTCGTGTGTGACATGAATGGCAGAAGTCTTTTTGGATTTGAGAACGGCTCTTGTGTCGTGAGCAATTTTCCGTCGCGTGGGAATGTCCAAAGCTGAAAAGGGCTCATCGAGCAACAAGAGTGCTGGTTGATTGAGCAATGAACGGACAACAGTCACACGTTGTGCCTCGCCACCCGAAAGTGATTCGATTTTTCGAGAAGAGAATCCTTCAAGTCCTACGAGACACAATTCATTCGCAATTCTCTCTTTTCGTTCAGTCTTCGAGATTTTATCTGCTATTCCGAGAGCAACATTCCCTGCAACATCCAGATGTGGGTAGAGAATCGGCTTTTGAAACACATAGCCTACATCTGCTTCCATTGAACTCGAGAACTCAACTCTTCCTGTGTTCACTGATTCCAAGCCAGCAATCATGCGTAAAAGCGTGGATTTCCCACAACCGCTTGGGCCAAGAAGTGCAATAATCTCATTTTCATGTACATCAACATTCAAGTTCTTGAAAATGAGTTGAGAATCAAATGTCTTTGCAATGTTTTTCAATTGTAGTATTCGTACTGGACTTTTCATCAAAAACCACTCCTCTGGTCATGCGCTCGGAAACGTTCTGCAAACAGAAACAAAAAGAATGTGAGCATCATCAACATCGTTGCTGCAGCCATCGCAGTCGGATGTATAAGGGGGTCGAAATTTGGCCGACTCATTAATTGGTCTACGACAATCGAAAGCGTGTCCCAATTACCCGAACGTACTAACAGCCATGATGCTCCAAATTCGCCAAGAGAAAAGGCCAAGGTGAGTGATCCAGAGACGACTGCTGGCCCACGTAAGAACATCAATGTCCCATGGTACCACGAACGCAATGGTGAAAGATTCAACATTTGGCATTGTTCAGTATATGCAGGATCCAGTGAATGGTAAGCTGGCAACATCACTCGTACGACAAAGGGGACGGTGAGGAGAACATGCGGGTAGACTGGAAGAAGAAACCAACTGAACATCTCGGGATACCAGCGCAGCCCACCGAGTAACACACCAAGGCCTACCATCAAAGCCGAAATGGCTAACGGTAGCATGCATGCTAAATCCAATAATTTAGAAGATTTAGACCATCCTGATTGCTCGAGTTTGAATATCGTTGAAGCCAAAATCCATCCCAGTGGTAATGCTACGAGAAGGGTGCATAAAGCATAGATAATCGAGTTTGACATCGCTTCACCAACCCCCATTGTGGATAAATCTCCACCCCATGCATTCCTCCACCCCTCGAGAGTCCAAACATATTCAACTGAACCATCGGTGATTTTACGGACTTGAAATGAGGAAAACAGAACTGAGATAAAAGGCAGAACGGTGAAAAAAACACCGAGACCAATGACGAATTTAGCGAGTCTTGAAGGAGGGCCATGATGCTTTCTTACACCTTGCTCACTCAACAATGAAAGGCGCTCTGAATACCGTTTTTGTAACAGTGCAGTAATCCACAACGTCAAAAGTAGTACAAGAAATTGAAGTATAGCAACTGAATAAATTAATTCACTTGAATCAATCCGGTATCCAACAATTCCAGCGGAAGAACCAGCTTCTGCCATGAGTGACTCAAGTGTATGGCTGGTAGGTGCTAACCATTTCACTAAGGCAAAAGAAGTGAATGAAAATAAGAAACTCAGCGATGCTGCACACAGTACTGCAGGGCCAATCACCGGGATCCATAAATTTTTCAATCGTGAAACTCTTGATTTACCACCAGGTAGCATCGACAACTGTTCTTCCCAAGCGGGGTCGAGTGAGGATAAGGTCGGTTCAACAAACCGAATCATGAGCGATAAATTAAACCAAGCATGAGCGATAATGAGTGCGATGAAATGTCCGGGATGCTGCCAACCTGATACTTCTGCAAACCATCCGATTACACCTTCTTCCAGACGCAAGTCAATGCCAATTTTTGTAAGAAACCCATCCTGTCGGATGAGGCTGAGGAATCCCATCGCTGCTACGATTGCTGGTGTGACAAATGGGACGGCAAGAAATGCTCGTAATAGCCTGATTCGCTTCCATTGGTAGCGACTTAGAAACCAAGCAATTGGTAGTCCGATTACCACTGTGAGTAACGAGGAAGCAAACGCTTCAAGAAACGTGAATCGTAACGCTTCAAGACCTCCATAGACATGAGGGAATTCAAAAATCGCTTGCCATAGGGTCCAACCGGTGACGTAGTTCAACCGAATCAACGCATAGGCAAAGGGCAGCATTGTGCCGATGAGAAACACAACGACGATGAGAGTGCGAAAGGACTTCAGAGTTCGCCGATGCACCGGCTCCATGGTTTGTTTCACCGTAGCAGTCGCCACAGAATCATCCTCAGTTTATTTGAACTGCGTCTTGCCAAGTCATCAACCAATCATCCATATTTTGCTCGATGAGTTGTTGGGTAATAGCAGTACTCACGATTGCTTGGTCTGCATGGAAACGGTAACCGTCTGTTTCTGGTAAATCAGTTCCATTTCGCACGGAGTACATCGAGTTGTAGTCTGGCATGTTCGCGTTCACCTCGAGTGAAGTTAGGAACGCAATGAATTTGTTTGCAGCACTTACCTCAGCAGCCCCGTTTATGATCCCAGTATATTCGACTTGGTGAAATGATGCACGGGGAAGTACCAAAGAAGTGGAATGGGTATAATTGCCTGAATAATATGCTTCGACGCCAGGTGAATGGCAATACGAGACGGTAAGGTAGGCGCCACCGATATGCCCCTCCATGTATTCGCCATATCCGCCGGTATAGTAGTTCACGTAAGACTCAGACCATCCGGATGTAAAGGTCGCTCCATTTTTGGCAACAGCATTCCACCAACTCGACATATTCCCACTTTCGTTACCAGGAGAGTGTCCAAAGTAATCAACGGTCGCTGCTAAAAATGCTCGACCAGGTGAGGAAGTGGTTGGTGACGGAAAGGTCATTTTACCGTTCCATTCTGGTTCGGTGAGGTTCCAAAGACTTGTAGGAACCGACATATTTGCCGCTGTTAATGCATCCTCGTCATAATTGAGGCAAACATCACCTTCATCGAAAGGTATGGCAAGTGGGCCACGATAGAATTCCATTGAGGAGGTCGTGAATGATTCATCGGATACCGAATGTTCCATCAAAAGACAGTTTTGGATTGCAGTTGGAAGATAGGTATTATCCAGTCCAATCATTAAATCAGCAAGAGGGGCTGATTTAGTAAGCATCATTTGGTCTAATATGCCACCAGCATCATCAGTACGAATAAACTCAACTTCGATCCCTGACTCATTCACAAATTGTGCGATCAGTTCATCAGAAAATCCAGCGATATCATAGGTTAAAATCTTCAAAGTACCATCACTTTCTCGAATCTGTATTTCTGCTGAGCACGAATTTTCAGATTCCAGTGATTCAAGAGCCTCCTCAGATAAACAACCGCTCAAAGAAAAGGATACAAGGAGGGTGAATAACACAACCGCTTTTGATTTCGAATTCATTCAATCGCCTCGGAGTGCGGAAAGTACCTGATGCGTCCTATCGATCAGGTCAAGCGGGTTGTGTGCTAAAACATACAAAGTTGGCTCCCATCCAAAGTCGCCTACATCAAGCAAAATATCGATTCGGGTCTCTTCAGTATTTACGGCTCCTTTCGGCGCAAGTGAAAAGTTGTAACCAAGTTGCTTACATGCTTGTTCGACCCGTTCCGTATCAACGCCCTCCGGTCCCAAAGGTGGGCGGATGTTGAGAATGGAGACCTTACTCTCATCAAGTGCATGTATCTCAATCAAGACCGAAGCGAGGTGACTCGAAGAGCCAAAACTCGGCGTTTCATGATGCCGTAGCGCTCCATCAACCAACGTAATGCGGCCAGGGAATGCAGCAACTTCTGAAGTGGAAGTCGCACCCGTACTACACGATGCAATATTGAGTCCCACAGCTGGAATTGAATGCTCAATACGTCGAACATCCAACCGCCCTGCTGACCATTCAAGTCTACGCAGGAGTGCTCGTTGTTCTTGTCCTTCTTCTAAATCGAGCCCAGTCAATGTTTTATCATACCGGATGGTATTGTTGCCTGTGAATTGAAATTCAATAACCAGTCGTTGTCGAACGACTCTCGATTCTGGACCTATTGCATTCAATGCAAGCGATAATTCGTGTCCCCATCCATCGATTGTTGCTTCATCAGCACTCGCACCAAGTGGTGTTGGAGGTTTTTGCATTTGACGAGAGATGGTGCTCTGTGTTGAGCCCAAGACCTCTGCAATCTCCGTTTGTGACCAACCTTTTGTGCGTAAATCCTTGGCAACATATTGATGTAAACGGCTAAGCCATTTGTCCCCTACTTCTCCGAGCATGAACGAAACTTGTAGAAGAGGTTATTCAATGTTGCTGATGAGTTATGCAGAATGCATGTCCTTTGCCAAGCGTTTTATCGGGTTGGGGGTCAGATTGACATGAAAATAAGAGAAATCCATGTTTTTGTGAACTTGAACATTTCATCATCTCTAAAAGTGGCTACAGTTGAGTAATAATCTGTTATTTCGAGTCATTTTGACTGCGAGAGGGCACTGTATTAACTTTTTATTGAAAATGCATAGTTTGATACTCATTTCAAATACCCTTTCTCTTCCCGGCCATATTTTATTCTAAATCTATGTATTGCAGCGATGTGACTCATGAACACTAAGTACCCCCTCCACCCCCCTGCAAATGAGTCGTATGGAATTGGAGGTATTCATCCAAGAGATCGCTGATCGTATTCTGATGTATCTCGAGGCTGCTGATAAGCCAGGGAAAGTTGCTGATCCGATTCCACACACCTCGCTTTCGAAAACGACAGACCTCCAATTACCACTCGAAGGGAACGGTATGAATGCAGTGCTCGATGATATCGATACCTATCTTCGTTCATGCGTCAAAACCAATCGTCCTGAGTTCATGAATCCACTCTGGGGTGGAATAAACACTGCAGGTCTTGCAGGAGAAATTATAGCAACACTGACAAATACTTCGATGTATACCTATGAATTGGCGCCATTGGCAACGCTCATTGAACAAACTCTACTGAAGCGAATGGGGGAACTTGTTGGATTCTCAGAAGGTGCTGGAACGTTAACAACGGGTGGTTCCAATGGTAACATGCTCGGTATGTTATGTGCCCGCCAAGTGATGTTACCTTCATCGACACAAAGTGGATTTGATGGTCGTTCGATGGTTGCTTATGTGTCGAGTGAATCGCATTATTCTGTTCTTATGTCTGCCAATGTCATTGGAATCGGCCACCAAAACATCATCAAAGTAGCCTGTGATGAACATGGATGCATGCGTCCATCAGCACTTGAAGATGAGATTCAACGCACTCGCCGCGAAGGTGGCATTCCATTCTGTGTTGTCTCTACAGCAGGAACAACCGTTCGTGGGTCGTTTGACCCAATCAAAGAAATTGGTGACATCGCTCATGCTGAAGGACTATGGCATCACATCGATGCTGCATGGGGGGGTTCTGCAATCTTCTCTACGAAACACAGTGCACTTATGGCCGGTGTTGCATCTGCGGACAGCGTTTGCTGGGATGCCCATAAAATGATGGGATTACCATTGATTTGTAGTGCTTTTTTGGTGAAGAATTCAGAGATATTGGCACGTGTCTGTGCACATGGAAACGTCGCTCATTACTTGTTCCATGAAGAATCTCGTAACATTGATGCTGGTCGATATTCGTTGCAGTGCGGTCGTCGAAATGACGCCCTCAAACTCTGGTTGGCATGGCGTGAATGTGGTGATGCAGGGTGGGCTTCCTTAGTGGACCGTTATATGGATCTGGCAGAACACTTGGAATCCCGGATACTCAAGCATGAGAATTTAGAACTGATGTCTTCTCGAATGTGGACAAATGTCTGTTTCCGTTTCTCTCCAAAGGATTACGTTGGCGATTTAAACGAGTTAAATTCAGAAATCCGTCGAAGGATGATGCAAAATGGAAATTTCATGGTCAGCCGTTCCAACATCGGCGATGATGTCATCTTCCGTGCAGTAATTTCGAATCCAAAAACCAGTGAACATACACTGAATGAATTACTCGATGAGCTCACCCTGCTTTACCATGAAGTTGTACGAGGATTACCCAGTGAAGATAACTTTTCAGAGTCATAAAGGTTTCAAGAATAAAACGACCTTTTTTGAACCAAGGGCGGGAACGTTAGAACATGGAAGAAGTTATTGAATCACCTCCACTTTGGGAAAGGGTGTATTCAAGCGGTGCTTTTTTCCCACTGGCCTTTCTTTTGGGGTTGCTGCTTTCAGTTTTTGAACCAATCACTCGCTTCATTTCTGGTAAAGATATCAGTGATTCAATTTGGCCATACGCCTATCGAACATTGACATGGACAATGTCATTGCGTGACAACATCCTTTTTTTCACAGTGTCGATGAGTATCTTATTCTTCATCACTTTTGTGGTACTTCAACGCCAACTGAAAGGTCAAGAAAATCAGCGCTGGGCCAATGGGGTTGGCCTCCTCCTCATCGGCTTTCTCGTTGGTTTTATCGTGCTCTTTTTCGCACTCGATTCGTTTTATTTACGCGGGGCATTCCTTCTCCTCCCTACATTGTATGGTTTTCTTCTGCTTTCCATCTTGTTGATGGTTGGTGGATTCCCTCACATACCAAGAGGGAGTAAGCCATTTCAGGTTACCAAGCACATGTTGCATATTGCGGGCGTTTTCTTTGCTGCATGGTTAGTCATGCCAGGAATCCCAGCATTGATCGGAATGGCACCTTCACCTCCTCCGGCCCCTTTCATCGGCTATGGTGCAGAACCAGGGCCGTTTGCCACATCGGTTTCAATTCATCCTTATCCAGTTCCTCAAGAAGTTGAAGAGATCCGTGCTGATGCGGAAAAAGATATTGAATTCTCAGTGTATCTGACTCTTCCTTTACTGCCTGAAGATACTCTGAATCAATCGATTCCCTTGGCGGTTTTAACGCATGGTTGGGGTTATCCAACGTATGAGGAGTATACCGATTGGATTGCACACCTTTCCGCCAAAGGTATGGCGGTTGCTTTCATACAATATCCCTCACATCTCAACCCAGAAGTCTCTGATGACTTTGTCGCCACCGACCAATTTGGGGCCTCAAATTGGCCACATCATCAGTATCGGGCAAAAGCGTTTGAGGCTGCTTTTGACGAACTTGAACGTGTTGCTCTTCACGAAAACAGGTCGGCTGAAGTCGATGCTGTTCTCGGAGATCATACGATTGACCCATCGCACCTTTGGCTTGGAGGCCACAGCCTCGGCGGTGCCTATGTATTCCTGAGCTTGTATGAATCGATGGAACGACGGTGGGGGAATGAAACCTTATTCCTTGATTTTGAATCGCCATGGACGCGACCAAGTCATCTAGGATTACAACCAAACATGTCACGTCTCCCCAATACGACGATGGTCCATATCGCTCAGGGCATTGATGATATGTCAGTCGATGCATGTTACAGCGTTCATCATCAAGCAATGTTCTCGATGCTGCCTCAAGAGCATGTTCTTTTCATCGAATTACAAAGTGATTTGTATGGATTCCCTCGATTGGTAGGGTCCCATTACCTTCCCACAGACTCGGTCCATGATACGCTCGCTGATTGGGGGGTCTACCGGAGAATCGATGCTCAAGCAGATTGGGTTGTTGCCCGAAGCCGAGGAGATATATATACTGAATATTGGGCGTATGAGCATTTGATTAATACACCCTTGCTCACCAATATGGGCCAATGGTCGGACGGTGTTGATGTGCTTCCATTACTGATTCATCACGAGGCGCTTTCTCTCAATGACAAGTTTGCTCGTTGTAATAATTAGAATCCAAGCATGTTGAATCTTGCTTGAGTTTAAGGGGCGGCTCGCCATCCGAACGCTATGAGCGATGGTGCACCTGTTCGGACTGTGTTGTATGATGAGCATGTCGCACTTGGAGGAAATATTG
>CAJJCM010000024.1 GCA_905182635.1 uncultured Candidatus Poseidoniales archaeon | reverse complement strand
GGCAAGATTGTATTGAGGAATATCTGTGCTTTCGGGTCATGGGTTCCTGCAACCATGACGAGCAAGTCACGGCGGAAATTTTGTGGAATGATTTTCAGGTCTTCGAAGACATAGCGTTTAGGGATTTCAATTTCATTTGGGACTGAATCCAAGTTTTCAAACTCAACAGCAGCATTCTGAACTTTTTCCCAATCTTCATCGCTTCGGAAATTCTCACGGCGTAGAACAGTTGAATGGGTCATTTGGGAATTGACGACATCGCCCCGTAAGAGTCGCAAAAAGATGTCACCTGCTTCCATAAATATCTGGCCGCGAAGTGCTGGCCAAGCAGCCTCTTCAATCGAATTACGAGGAATGATGCCGTATGGTCGAGCCATAAACTCAAAGCGCCCTGCTGAAAACCCAACGTGAAGTTTACGAGTTTCGTTTGGATCCAGTCCATGTAACTGAAGTGTATTAGCGATTCGTTCTGCTTGTGCAATCGGTCCACCTGATGCCAATATGGAGACCACTGCACTACCTATTTCGATGGATTGTGTTCTCCGGAAAGATTCCATCGCTAATTGCGGGAAGTCTGTGCAAAGCCCGACTTCACCCTGCCAGTGTGGAACCACTGGATTTGAATTAGATTTTTGAATCTCAGTCGACAAATGGGCCTGTGCAAGCCATCCTACGCCAAACCCGAGCTTGTCTGCACACTCGAGTTGTTGAAAGTAATTTGCAAACATCTCTTGCTCATTGGGAATCAAACCCGTTGAATCAGGAGTTTGACTGATTGAGAAGAATATGTCATGCTCCATGGGTGGCACCAATCCTTCCAGTCGAAACCACATCATAACGAGTGTGGCGAATTCAGATGGTCACTTTTCGGGATTTTGTCGCGTATTTGTCGTATTATAATCAGCAAGGTCTTCGATTCTTTGTCGAACGGCTATTGGTGTCGGCAAGCCGACATGGAGGAACGAATGGAGGCAATCTGAAAGTTGCAACATCGCAGTTTCATAATCTTCATTGATTTCCGCAATATCTGCAAGGCCCCACCGTGCAACCAACTGCCCAGAGAGGTCTTCAAGTTCGACAGAAAGATTGAGTGATTGTTCATACAGGTCTTTTGCAGCAGCAAAATTTCCTATCGTTGCTTGGGAATGGGCTAAATCTGCCATTGCCTCTATTTGTGCTTCTTCATCCTTCATCTGCATGGCGAGTTCAATACGTCGAGTACCGTGAACCAATGCATTATCATGGTCGTTTAATTTTTTTGAACACGTTTCAAGAACAGCCAGGCCATATGAAATCCCTGCCAAATCGTTTATTTTTTCACGGAGACGAAGTGAACGTGCCGCAAATGTTTGTGCTTCTTCATATTCCTCTTTGCTCAAATGCATTAAAGCGACGTGATGTGAAACTGCTGCAGCCAATGCAGTGCCTCCTTCAAACAATTCAGCCCGAGCACCTAATTCTGCAAAAACATCAACGCTACTTCCAGCATGTTTGAATCCTTCAAAATCGGCCCATCCACGTTCAAGGTCGTCTGTTGCATTGGTTTGAGCATGATGGAGTAAGCGTTCAGCAAGTTCAGCGTCATCCAACTCCAATGCCAAGGGCATCAATCGAAGAGCAAGTGCCGTATTGATATCATCCATCGCTCCACCGGCAGTGAGCATGTCGAGAATTCGACGAGCTTGTTCAGCATTCACTTCTCCGTCCATATCTGTGCGCTGTCCGTTCGCGTCAAGAACCTATGTGTTTACTTTGGTCAAAGTTAAAATTTGATAACCGGAACAGTATACCACCCGTTATGGGTGACTACAATGGATATCTGCAAGGCTTGAGTCTTGCTGCGATTCTGGTACTCGCACCCATTGCATTACAATCTCTTCTGACCGACGATGCCGAGGTCGTCTATGTGTTGGTACCGGGTGATGACGAAACTACAACCATCTACATCGAAAACAATACGACGAGTGATGATGCCCGCGCCACGGAGTTGAATCGTTCCGAAGTGGCTCGTATTGCTACCTTTAACATCAAAGTATTTGGAGAAACTAAAATGGGTAAACCCGCTGTTATTGATGTTCTTGTCGACACTGTTCTGAAGTATGATTTGGTTGCAGTTCAAGAGATAAAAGACATGGACCAGACAGTACCTTATGACTTCCTTGATGCGCTTAATAACAAATCATTTTCCACATGGGACATGGTACTAAGCCCTCGCAGTGGCTTGCAAGACGATGACCAATCGTCTCAAGAACAGTATGCCTTTTACTACAATACTTCGGTTTTCCGCTCAATGGGGAATGGGACCTTACATAATGACAGCATTGATGATTCATTCCAACGAGAACCGTTCATTGCCCAATTTGAATTACTTGACTCAAATGGAACAAGTACTGGCTTTGATTTGAGCCTCATCACAATTCACACCAAACCTGGAGCAGCGTTGAGTGAAATTAACGCACTGCCACATGTCGTTGACACCTACCTTGAAAACAATCCAAATGAATCCGAAATCGTGATCCTTGGTGATTTCAATGCAGCCTGTTCATACGTTTCATCGAATGAATTATCAAATTCGCCATTGGCTCATTCAAATTATACATGGTTGATTGAAAACAACGTTGATACCACCGTTTCGGACAGTTATTGTGCTTACGACCGAATCGTTACCAACGGTGATCTTGATGGACGATTGGTTGGGACATGGGGCGTTGATACTTCCTTTTCCGACAGCGACGTTTCTGACCACTACCCAGTGTGGTTCGATATCAAGAAGTAATCAAATACCTCGCAATCGACCACCGTCGACTGCCAGACTTACGCCTCGAATACCACTCGAAGCAGGAAGGGCAAGGAAGGTGATGGCTGATGCTGTTTCCAGTGGTTCAATCAGTCGTTCAATTGGAACTTGGCTCATCCATCCATGATGCACATCTTCGATACTTTTTCCAGTTCTCTGGTTGATTGATGCTGCAAGTGAACCCAATCGTTCAGTGTTGGTGAACCCCGGTAGGACATTGTTGATGGTAATACAGGGTGCAAGTTCACGGGACAAACTTTTGGCCCAAGACGCCATTGCTCCACGAAGTGTATTGGAGAGTCCGATGTTTGGAATCGGTTCTTTGACGGAAGTGGAAATTATTTGGATGATTCGGCCATAGCCTTCTTGTTCCATCGAAGGGGCGAGTAATTGCGTCAAAGTATGGGCTGCGTGAAGATGCCGCTTGAAAGGAGCTTCAAAATCTTCGATAGAATTGCCGAGCAAGGGGCCACCAGGTGGTCCACCTGCGTTATTGACCAATACATGGACAGGTCCACGTTGTTGAAGCAACTGCGTAATGGCCGGTTCAAGTCCAGCCGTGTCTTCAAGGTCGAGAGCAAGAGAGGCATGTTGACCTTTTCCAAGTTCGGATAACTCTTGACAAAGTGTTGTCAAAGCATCAGCGCTTCGAGCACAAACGGTAACGTTTGCACCTGCTTTTGCTAGCATTTTTGCTGTAGCAGCACCAATTCCTTTACTTGCTCCGCACACCAATGCATGCTTACCAACAAGGGCGTTGGTCGAATAAGGATAGTCGCTACCGAGGAGGTCCATGCATGGGGCAGAAGGTACTCCTCAAAGGGTCTTCTGTTCTTCAAAGCCAGTCCAGAATCGCATCTAATTCAACCAACCAATCATCGGATGCAACATCGATAACCGAGTAATGGTCACCTGGAAGCCATAACTTTTGTACATCAATACCTTTTGCGGACATGATTCGTGCATACGTTTCGGATTGCTCCTTTGGAACATCTGTATCTCTCTCTCCATGAATGAGCAAAACGGGTACGACCGGTGGATGGTCGATTGGGTTCAATTGAGTCCACAACATTGGATTTTCTTCAGGACTGCATCCAATCCATCGTCGAACAGCATCTCCTTCATCAGAAATTTTCGCATGGTCAGCACCGATTAAGTCCGTGATCGGGGCTTGAGCGATGACCAACCAAGGCTTGCTCTCAGCGTTTGCTGCTAACAGAAGTGCAAGATGCCCTCCAGCTGAATGACCCATGACCATTGAGCGCTGAGTGTCAATTCCTGGCAACAGTGCAAGTTGTCCCCAAGCCCGCAAGACATCAGAAAGAGTATCCATCCAAACGCCTTCGTCACCATCACTCCAACCTTTGAATTCGATGTTCCACGCAGCAACCCCTGCATCAGCCAAATCTTGGGCAACGGGTTTCATCAGTTCACTCGTCCACGATTGTTTCCAAAACCCACCATGAATGAGCATGACGCATGGTATCCCTGCATCATTCTGGTACGGTGACGGGTCATCTGGCATATGCAAATCAGCAAATTGCCATTCCTCCGCGCCCCATTGCATGCGGTCAACTGCCATATTCAATGGCTGTAAGGCACCATCTATCACCCTTACTCCTCCTTTGATGAATACAAGAATTAAAAAGGAGAGCCACAATAAGTAAATCATGGGCAATCCATTGGATATTGAATTTGAAAATATGAACGGCGAACATACCACATTGCGTACTCTTGGAGAGTCAAGCACCGAACAATGGATTGTGGTCAATGTCGCAAGTGCTTGCGGATTTACCAATCAATATACGGGGCTACAAGAACTTTCAACTTTGGATGGAATCACAGTTGTAGGTTTCCCATGCAATCAATTTGGAGCCCAAGAACCAGGCACTCATCAAGAAATATGCGATTTCACATCTGCAGAATACGATGTAACTTTTCCATTGATGGCAAAACTCGAAGTCAAAGGTGAGAACCAGCATCCACTCTTTACAGAACTCAGTCAATCGACAGGTTCGGACGACCACACCGGAGATATCCGATGGAATTTTGAAAAGTTCATCGTCTCAAAAGAAGGCACAGTGACTCGTTTCGCAACGCGAGACTTACCTTCAGATATGTTGTGAAGTTCCAACGTTGCTAAAGGCGTCAGGACGGAATACCCATCGGGCTTCATCGGCATCGGCGTAGTAGTTCTTTACCCGTGAGTCATTTGACATTTTTTCATGGAACGCCAAGAGAGAGGGGTAATGAGCCAACATGTCGGCTGTGATACCGTCGAATTCTCCTGAGAACAACATGAATGTATCCATGAAGGCTTTAACATCAGCAATACTCATCGACTCAGTGTCCGCCAACCAACCGGTTGTCGATTGTTCAAAAACTGTAGAAATCGCTTTCAATGCACGGTCCATTTTACCATCTTCAACAAATAAGGCTTGGCGAGCAATAATTTTTTCATCGAGGTCTTCGATGGAAAAGGTCGGTGTGAACGCTTCTCTCCACCCGTTGATCACTTCGACTAATTCATCGACTTTTGCGCGTGTGTAGAGGTCTTCAGGTTCAAGTCCAGCTAAGGCACCAGTATAGCGAAGAAGTGCATTTGATTCAGCAATGTTACCTTGAGCAGTACGGATGATTGGCAAATATCCCCATGGTAGGTCACCCTTGTTTTTGAGTTCTAAATAGCCATCCCAATTGACCACAGTATTTTTCCATTCGAGTCCAGAAATTTCAAGGCAAAATCGAGAAACTTCGGCAAATCCTGGCGTATCAAAATAAACAACTTCGTGCATAAATTGAACTCAAGAACTCGGTTCTTGAAGGCTTGTGTTCTTTCTCTTGGAATCAAGGACTGACTCGGCGACGGTCACGTGGGAACAATACAGTTTCACGGACATTCTTTGAACCGGTGAGTTTCATCAAAATCCGCTCAACACCAAGTCCCCAACCTGCATGAGGAGGTACGCCATGACGGAAACCAGCCACATAGAATTCAAATTCTTCCGGGTCCAAGTTCATCGTTTTGAGGTTCTCGATTAAGACATCAATTCGGTGCTCACGTTGTCCACCAGAGGTTAATTCGTCTCGGCCAAAGTTGAGGTCAAATCCTCTACTGAGTTGTCGGCCAGAACTTCCATCTTCTCCTTCTACATGATGGATATAGAAGGGCTTGAGTTCCATAGGCCAGCGTGGGAGGAAGTAGAATTGAGGGAGGTCTTCAGCCAAGAGGTCCGAATTCTCGGCGTCGATATCGTCGCCCCATTCGATTTTTCCACCTTTCCGTTGAATGGTTGCAATCGCATCGCAATACGACAACCGAGGGAACGGTAGTTCAGGAACGATGACTTCGATTGCTTCTTCATCTTGTGTTGCACGATAGACGTTAATCGTGTTGATATATTTTTGGGATTCAGGGTCTTCCGCCACTGATTTCCACATGTGATGAATCATACGCTCAAGAACACCCATCACGTCTTCATCGTCTGCCCAAGAGCATTCCATATCAAACGAGATAAATTCATTCAAATGACGGTATGTGTCGTGCTTTTCTGCTCTGAAGGCTGGGCCGATTTCGAACACACGTTCGAGTCCACCGGACATACATAATTGCTTGAATAATTGGGGCGATTGGTTCAGGAACGCAGGCGTATCAAAATACATCATTGGAAATAAATCAGTTCCACCTTCAGTTGCAGTCGCAACAATCTTCGGGGTGTGCGTTTCAAAGAACCCTTCATTGATCAGTGCTTCTCGGCCATATTGCAAAATCTTTCCGCGCAAGTGGAACATAGCGTTGACGTGAGAACGGCGCAAGTCGAGGAATCGATTGTCGAGTCGAGTATCCAGAGCAACGTGCACTGTATCGGTGACTCCGAGTGGAAGAGGGGCAACCGCTCGAGCAATGAGATTGACCGATGTGGCGATGACTTCGTAGGCAGGAGGTGGCACAGGTTCGCCGTCCTTTGCTTTAGGCGGCCTCTTCTCGGAGACCGTCCCAGTGAATTGAAGGGTTGATTCACGGGTCATTCGTTGAACCAGATCTAACGCTTCATCGCCAATGTTATCGCCTTTGAGGAATATTTGAGTGGTTCCAGTTCCATCTCGGAGGTCAACAAAACAAATTGCTCCTTTGCCTCTATTCGCTTCCATAAATCCTGCAACAGTGACTTCTTGGCCAATTAAACCAGCGCCTATTTTTTGAATTTCACCCAATGTGTGGGTGCGGTATGCAGTCGGTACCCAAGTGCTCATGTTGCGTGGGGTACAGGCTGAGAACATCAACCATTCGTTTGAACCTCATCCTTTCAAACAATTTCTATGGGCTATTTTATGACCTTTTATTCCTTTGGAGAATTATCATGCTTGTGAATAAGCGGTTTATTCATATAGGCGGAGATTGGCGCCAAAGTTATGACTGGTGACTTGTTTTCATCCGAATCCGTAACCCGAGGCCATCCTGACAAATTATGCGATGCGATTTCTGATTCCATCGTTGACGCCTGCCTTGCAGTTGATTCCAATGCCCGTGTTGCTGTGGAAACATGTGTAAAAGGCAAAGAAGACATGGGGCTCATTGTCCTTGCAGGTGAAGTTTCTTTGAGCGGCTCGCCTCCTGATTACGAAGCGGTTGCTCGCCAAGCGGCAGCGGCAGTTGGCTACACTTCTCATTCGATCGGCATGGATGCGACTACATCAGAGTTCACTGAAGTTCAGGTTCATATCACCACCCAATCCTCGTACATTGCTCAAGGCGTGAACAAAGACCTCTTGTCTCAAGGAGCAGGAGACCAAGGCCTCATGTTTGGTTATGCCTGCACTGAAACTGAAGATTACTCTGAACTGGAAGGCCGATTTTTCCCACTCGCAGCAGCACTTTCTCAGCGCCTCACACGTAGATTAACCGAAGTGCGTGAACAAGGAATCTTGCCATGGGCTCGCCCAGATGGAAAATCGCAAGTAACGGTTGAATACGATGAACAAGGTTTAGTTTCGGGCGTTCACACAGTCATTATTGCGATTCAACACGATAAGAATCTCAAAGACCAGTTCAATGGTTCTGAGGAAGAAGAACTTGAATATGTCAATCAACAAGTGAAGGAGCATGTTGTCGAACACGTGATTCCAGCAGGCTTGCGAAAGGGCGACTACACACTTGTCGTTAACGGAACTGGACGGTTTGCAGACCCGGGTGGCCCCTATGCTGACGCAGGATTGACTGGGCGAAAAATCATTGTTGATACCTATGGAGGCATGGGTCGTCATGGTGGCGGTGCTTTCTCTGGAAAAGACCCTTCGAAAGTCGACCGTTCAGCTGCCTATGCTTCACGCTGGGCCGCTAAGCACGTCGTCGCCGCAGGACTTGCAAGCCGCTGTGAGATTCAATTGGCCTATGTTATTGGTATTGCTGAGCCAGTGAGTGTTCGTGTTGAGACATTCGGAACGTCCGAAGTTTCTGAACGCGAATTGTCAGAGCGTGTGAAATCCACCTTTGATTTCAGGCCAGGTGCAATCGCACGAGATTTGAAACTGCTCAACCCAATCTATTCAGTCACTGCTTCAGGTGGTCACTTCGGCAGAACTCCAGGCGAAAACGGTACGTTCCCTTGGGAGCGAATCGAACAAGCACGACTTGATTCACTTCGTAACTGAGAGAGCCGACTTACAACGGCCCTTAGGGCCGATTCACTCAAGAGGTATGCACGGGTGGCTTGACTTGGTCTTATGTCGTCTCGCCCAGCCCGTGCCGTCGCCTTCGTACTCGTGTTGTTGTTTGCAAGCATGTCACCTTTGGCGTTTCATGCCCGTGCTCATCAGGGTATTCTGTTGTCCACAGACACAACCCACCTCGTGCTCATGGACGGTGATTCAGGTAACATCACTTTGAACATTGAAAACAATGCTTCAGCCATTGAAACATACAATATTTCAGTCGATGTGACCGGTCTGTCCTCAGTTTGGGAAATCCTTCCAAGCGAGGAAACGGTTGAGAATGTGTTTCCAACATGGTCGAAAAACACCACAATCGTTGTACGGCTTGATGAAGGTGCAGTGCCTTCTGAGAGTGGTTCGTTTGAGATTATCGTGACCGAGCCTGATCAGAACATCAGCAGTTCAATTACCATTTATGTCTCAGTTGCCCCCTCCTACCACCCATCGCTCGATCTCTCACCAATGGGTGGTGCATTGACGACCATGGATTCTGGAACGAATGCTACTTTTATCATCGATGTGGAAAATTTAGGTTCAGTTCAAGATACCCTTCTTTTAGATGTCGAATATCAACCTGATTTAGCATCATGGTGGGCCAATTATACCAACGGCTCAGGAAACAACTCCGGCAATAACAGCGGCAATAACAGCGGTAACAATTCCGGCAATAACAGCGGCAACAATTCTGGAAATACTTCAAACACCTTCACTGTGAATAACACATTGATGTATGGAAACAGTTACACTGCTGCGAATTCATTGCATACTCTCATGGAAAGTCTTGGTATCCAAAATGCAGATGCGGTTACCGCCGGCGGAAAGAAATTATCAGCACATTGGAGTGAGGTCAATACGTCTGGTCATTCTTCAAACACGACATTACGAAACTCCAACATCAATTGGGATTATGTAGTGCTTCAAGACCAAAGTCAAATCCCTGGATTCTATCGTACCAACAGTGACTGGATTGCCAGTATGAACGGTGCAGTTGGATTGTCTGGTGCTGTTGAAGATGAAGGTGGTGAATCGGTCTTATTGATGACTTGGGGTCGCCGAAACGGAGATGCGACAAATCCAGTCTTGTACAATAATTTCACTGTGATGCAAGAACGTTTGGAATCAGGTTACATCGATTACCGTGACAATATGACTGCAGCAGGCAATACTGTTTGGATTGCACCAGTTGGTCTCGCTTTTGCTCTCATCCATGACAGTGTTATGGCATCTGGAACAAATGCAACATTATCTGGAAACACATTCTATGACCTCTATACTTCAGATGGAAGTCATCCTTCTTTAGCAGGTAGTTATCTGGCTGCATGTGTACTTTATGCTACCATGACAGGAGAGTCACCGGTTGGTTCGAATGATACAGTCGCGTTGAGCAGTACCCTCAAACTCGAATTGCAACAGGCTGCTGCTGCAACCGTCTTCAATGAAACTTCACACTTATCCTATCCTTGGGAATCCACAACCACTTCTTCCAGTATGTCGATGCAATCCTCAAAAGGATTAGGCGGAGGAATTCCAAGTGGCTGGAATGTCCAATGGGTCGATGATGAATTTACTAACATGCCAGCAGGCTCATCCCAGGCGGCAAGTTTGCAGATTTCCGTTCCAAGTAATGCCGCTCCAGACTACTATGGGTTCCGATTGTTTAGTGCTTCGACAGGAGGCAATGTATCAACTTCGACCATGCTTGTCGTTCATGTCGACGAAGAACATAACCTCAGTGTTGCTTTCCTTGAGCAAAGTGCTTTGTTCATTCCAGGAACCTCTACGAACACATCTCTTCAACTGACCAATTCTGGAAATGCAGTCGTTGATTATGATTGGTCGATAAGTGTTCTCACTGGCCCTTGTAACGCCGCTCTGGTCATGGCTACGACCCCCTCCTTTGCTCCAGACGATGTGATTGATTTGGAATTCCAAATCTCCGTTCACAGTGAAGCAACCAAATCCGATGCCTGCGAACTTCAATTGAACGGTATTGGTACATCAGCCTCTGAACAGCATTCAACATCTCCATTTGATTTCACCATCGATGTTGATGAACTTGTATCGTATACTCTTCTTGCTCCTCTCGGATCTCTTGAACTTACGCCTGGAACTCCTGTTTCGTATGAGATGAGGGTTCAAAATAACGGCAGTGAGACCGTGACATTTTATCTTGATATTAATTCCACAAGTGGATTGAGTACTTCGCTTGAATCAGCCTCAAGTGTCACCGTTTTGGCTGGTGAAGCAGGTATTTGGTCGCTCTCAACGGATGCAGATACAGGCCAATCAGGCTTTGTGTCCCAATCATTTTCGGTTTCTTATGGTGGAGATTCGGTAGAAACATTCGTCGACCTCGAGGTTCTTGGTGTAAGTGCCGCTCTTCTTTCAGGGCCATTGGACGGGCGAATACTTGTCCGACCTGGTGAAACGGTTTTGACCTCTTTCACTTTAGAAAATACAGGTACTTCGAATCTTTCACTGGTCGCGAGTCTTCTCGGATTACCGGTTGAAGCAGAAGCAACCTTGAGCCATCCGTCGGTCACTCTTGGCGTTGGAGAGAGCATTGTGCTCAATATTTCTTTGACGATTTCCACCTCGTCATCTGCGCAATCTCATGACCTCACGTTTGCTTACGGAAGTTCCGATGTTTCAGTTGAACTGTCGCTTTCTTTACAAATCCAAGAACGAATTTCTATCTTGATGAGTTCAACTGGAAGCCGAATTGTTGCAGGGCCGAGTACCAATGCACTGTATTTATTTGATGTGACCAACCTCGGTACCGCTTCAGATACGCTTCATCTCAGCCTCATGGCTCATGATGCATCGGATTGGTTTGATTTTGAACTGTCGGCTACATCTCTCCTTCTCAACTCTGGTCAATCTTCTACGGTTACATTGAGTGTTCGAGAAATAGCCCAAGGTGCTCCAAGCAGTGGCACTGACATTACTCTCGTCTCACGTTCATCAAGTGATGATTCGATTACTTCGCATCTCAACCTCTCGGTTGAATCATTGGTAGCAGGAGCAGATATCCTCGTTCTTTCAGATGATGATTCTGCTGAACCTTCCGAAGTGATACATGGGACGGTCGTTGTAACCAATACTGGAACCGGAGCCGACCAGTTACTGTTGAGCACCGTAGGTATCGATTGTGGCGTCTCCATTGTTCTCTCACTTGATGCAGGTGAATCTTCATCAGCCCTTCCATGGTCCTGTCTTCTTGCTGATGATGCGGAGGCAGGATTATCGGAATTGAAGTTCCGAGTGACCAGTTCGACTCGAACCTCATTCTCTGCTACAAGCAGTGAGATCTATACAATTGAGCCAGTTTGGGGAAGTTCGGGAGTCTTAGAAATTACTTTTTCGGAACCGTCTCTTTCGCTCCCTTCATCAGGTGGCTCGAGCGTCATGGTTACCGTGACGAACCTTGCCAATGCACGAGTGACGGGGCATCTAGGCATCGAAGGTTTTGGTGACGGTTTATTGGCAACCGAATGGTTACGCTTTTCCGATAACACTTCAAGCAATGAATTGACCCTCACACCGGGCTCATCGGTCGAATTTTCCCTCACCCTTACCTCATTGGTCTCAACTTCACAATCAGCGACATTACGAGTTCGTGCTGCTTACCAAATCGGAGACATAAGTACGTCCGATGTTTCAGATGATTTTGATGTCGAAATTGAAGGGCCAGCCGTCCCTCCTAACGGCGTTCGTTTGCCGTTTGGAATGGAACTGAGTCAATCGGATTCATTGAATGCATTGTTCGGAGGTTGGGGAGTCTCATTGCTTCTCATAGTCGTCCTGTATTTGGTTCGAGGAAAGAAGCAGGACACCCTCATCGAAGAAGAGGAAGAAGAGGATGAAGAAGAGAAAGAAACTCCACTCGGATTTAATGAATGCCAAATGGAAGATGGCAAAGTATCCTGTCCTTCGTGTGATGCTCGATTAGGCGTCCCTCGTGGAAGTGAGCCTCCGTTCAGATTCACTTGCCCAAAATGTTCGACGATGATTCGAGTCGTCGAATGATTCAATTTCGGCGATAGGCTACAAGTAAGAATGCAGTATGACCAAATGGTCCATTCACAGGTCGCACACCACCCTTTGATGCCTTGCCCCACTGACGTTCAATGAGTTCTCCAGCCCATTCGATTTCAAACCCTGCTTCTTCACATGCAACCCATGCGGCTTCGAGCTGACTTGTGACTGGACAGTAGCAAGCGATGCGCCCACCGATGCTGAGGAGTGGTGCCACTGCATTGATTGCACTTGTGTGTTCTGGCAAATCCAGAATGATACCATCAAACTCTGAAGATATGAGTTGTATTTGGTCAACGACCTCTTCAATAGCGCCTTCAATATGATGGTGAGACGGAAATTCAGTCCATCCTTCTTGAGCACGTCTGAGGTTTTCAAGTGCAACTTCAGCATGTTCTTTTCGAGGCTCGACGGTGACATGTACACCTGAATTTCCGAGCACACGGGCGATATACATCGAAAGTCCACCGCTTCCAATTCCGGCTTCTAAAATCCGATCGTCCGGCCCAATTCCTAATCGTGAGGTCATGAATCCAGCGTCTTTCGCACTGATGGTCTGTGCTCGTCGAAGCATACCTTTGCTCAACTCAGGTAATCGTAATGGAACGCGAGTCAAAATTTTCTGACCAACTAAGACCTCTTCACCGATATTTGCTTTTGAAAAAGTATCGATAGCATCCAAAACCCCTAAGCCTTTGATTTTACGAACCCCTGCTATGAGTTCGACAATGTGGATTTTCCCATCCCCTTCGATAAAAGCGGACCACTGCGTTTGGTTCATGTCTCGGGGACACTCTTATTGGTCTAAACATTACCGTTAT
>CAJJCM010000023.1 GCA_905182635.1 uncultured Candidatus Poseidoniales archaeon | reverse complement strand
AAATCCCTAAACGCTATGTCTTCGAAGACCTGAAAATCATTCCACAAAATTTCCGCCGTGACTTGCTCGTCATGGTTGCAGGAACCCATGACCCGAAAGCACAGATATTCCTCAATACAATCTTGCCCGTCAAAGTGTTCAACTTGTCCATTACGAAACCAGAACTTATTGATGCAACCCATGAACGTATGCGTGAAGCATTCCATCCCGCTGGCGGTGCATGGAAACGAAGTGATATGCCACGAACATCGTTCGTGTTCCTCAATGCTGAGGAAGGATTTTCACCTGAACAGCAAAGTGCATCTGCAAAGAAAGAAGCAAAAGAAGCACTTGGCGCCTATTGGAATGCTTTGGAGGGTACCATAGACCCTTCAAAAGTTGAAAACGCAGCCCAAAACGCCTTAATCGGAAACGTCGAGGAAGTCGCCCAACAAATTGTTGAGCGTTTCCATCCCGAAGACCGTATTATGGCTTGGTTTGATTTCTTCAATCACGACTCCGACCGAGTCTGTAGAGACATGACGACGTACATGAAACGCGTTGTGCCTCGCGTAGAACAATTGCTTGAAACGAGGTGAGATTATGGCGATTGAACACGATACTCCATCAGCAGTTGAACCAGGAAAGCCTGGAAGTTCACTGTTTCCTGATTCACCACTCGGTGAAAAAGTCGAAGGGATACCAACAGGGCGTGAAGTTGCGTGGGAGCCCTTGGTTGATTACCGTAGAAACGGAGTTTCAGAAACCACCATTCACGGTGCAATCGCTTGGTCACATGGGGATGAAGTGATTCATTCCTTTGGTGGAAATGTATTGTGTTATGGTCGCTCAATGATGAAACCATTTATGCTCAAGGCATTTACTGAAGAACTGGAGCATACTTCTTGGGAACAAAAGGCGATTGCCGTTGCATCCCATAATGGTGATACAGAGCACGTTGCTGCTGCTCAATCGCTCCTTTTGGAGGAAGAATGGCCGCTCATGCTCACACCTTTGGATGTGCCACTGATTCAATTTGGACGCCAAGTTCGCAGGCCTCGCCGGTGGTTTCATACATGCTCTGGAGAACATGCAGCCATTCTACATGGATGCCGCAAGAAGGGATGGAATCGCGCAGGATACACATTGCCGACCCACGAAGTATTCGATGCCTACATGGTCGAATTACGCACCTATCTTGGCAAGGATTGGAAACCATTGCGTATTGCAAAGGATGGATGTGGACTCCCTACTGTATCCAATACTGTTGCAGAACTGGCACAAATTTATGCTGGCTTAGTTCGTGATAAAGATAAAGATTGGATTTGGGAAGCAATGGTTCGAAATCCAGACTTGGTTGGCGGTTTCAATCGACTTGATTCGACCGTTCTCAAGGCTGGAGGTGGTAAGGTCATTGCAAAGGAGGGAGCTGATGGACTCCTCGGACTTGCGATTGAACATCCAGATTACCCCAAAGGCTTGGGAATTGTTGTCAAAATTGCTCACGGATGGAATTCACAAGCGATGTGGTATGTTGCCCGTGCTGTTCTCGGCGTCTTAGGTATTGATTTGCGTAACCCCTATCCTTTGCATCGCCAAAAAGCATTCATTGTCCCAGGCATCGTTCCTGAACACTACTTACCACAACTTGAAACATTACCGACATGGGATGAATGGGACCCGGACCAAGACCGTTGGTTGTATGATGTAGAGGTCTGAACATGCTTGACATTCAGAATTTCATCGATGGGGCATTTACCCATGCGCTGGATGGCGAATCGATCGACGACTACAATCCTGCAACCGCTCAACGTATTGCCACGATTCCTCGTTCGAAATTTGCTGATGTTGAACTTGCTGTGACTGCTGCACAATCCGCACAATCTACTTGGTCTGCTTTGACATTCGAACAACGAGCACAGTGGCTAGACCGAATCGCAGATGCACTTGAAGAAAAAACGGAAGATATTGCCCGCACTGAATCGATGGATACTGGCAAACCAATCGAATTAGCTCGGCGGGTTGATGCTGCACGTTCAGTGAGTAATTTCCGATTTTTCGCATCGTTTGGCCGACAACAGACTGAGATGACATTCGAAATGGAAGATGCTATGAATTATGTTCATCGCACACCGGTTGGAACCGTAGGCCTGATTACACCATGGAATCTCCCGCTCTACTTGTTGACTTGGAAAGTAGCCCCTGCACTCCTCATGGGCAATACCATCATCGCCAAACCGAGTGAAATCACACCGCTTACCGCCAATCTCTTGGCTGAAACTTTACTCGAACTCGAACTGCCCAATGGGGTATTTAATCTCGTTCACGGCTTAGGTCCAGAAGTAGGTCAAGCACTTCTTGAGCATCCAAAGGTCAAGGCGATTTCATTTACTGGTGGGACCGAAACGGGGAGAATAGTTGCTCGTACTGCTGCTCCAATGTTCAAGAAATTATCACTTGAATTAGGTGGTAAAAATGCAACTATTATATTGAAGGATGCAGATCTTGACAATGCGGTTGATGGTGCTGTTCGTGCGGCATTTAGCAATTCGGGGCAAGTCTGTCTCTGCGGCTCTCGAATCTTTATTGATTCAAGTATCGCAGAACAGTTTACACAACGCTTTGTCGAGAAGGTCAATGCAATCCAAATCGGTGACCCAATGGATGAGCGCACAACCATGGGCTCAGTTATCTCGCCTGAGCATTTACTAAAAGTTGAATCGTATATTGATTTAGCAATTGAAGAAGGAGGTACTGTTTTGACCGGTGGTACCCGAGAAATGACTGGATTCAATGGACCGCAAGGCGTTGGTGCTTTTTTGCGACCAACCGTTGTCGAAAACTTACCACATACATCTCGCTGTGCTACCGAGGAGATTTTTGGACCCATGGTGACCTTGCATTCATTCACAACTGAAACCGAGGCGCTTGAAATGGTAAATTCCTCCGAATATGGCCTTGCCGGTTCAGTTTGGACCACTGATTTAGAACGAGGACGAATGTTTTCAGAAAAAATGGATACAGGGATTGTTTGGGTCAATACTTGGCTCCATCGTGATTTACGCACACCCTTTGGTGGCGTCAAAAATTCAGGCGTAGGTCGAGAAGGTGGCCAATGGTCTTTGGATTTCTTTTCTGAGATGACCAATGTGTGTATCAAAAATCCTGATTCGAATTAACAAACATATCTTCAAAAGGAGAAGGGGTGATTCTTAGATATGGAAGCACTGCCTTTGTTTGTTTTACCCATGGTACTCTTGCCTGGAGAAATTCAAGAATTACGTATTTTTGAGCCTCGATATCGGCAAATGCTCGATGATTGCTTGCTGGATGAGAAAAATTTCGGTTTAGTCATGAATGACCCCTTTGAACCTCTCAACTCATGGGATGGGCCACGCCAACATGGATGTGAAGTTGAAATATTGCATCATGAAACGAAAGGGAGTAACCATTTTATTCAGATTATTGGCCGTCGGAAGTTTACAATCCGCAGCGTCGTTGCTCCCGCTTTACCACCGATGAGTGACCCTATGTTTGAAACTCATGTTGAACAAGATGGGCTGTTCCCCGACCTTCAAACTCTTCTCGAATTGATTCCAGAAGAGAGAGGTCACTCAAAACTCTACATCAGTGCTGAAGTCGAATACAATTCTCAGAATGAAACGACTACAATTGAACAGCAAGAGATTCTCAAGGAAATCTTGAATCATGTACTTACTCGAATCGGGGACGTGCTTCGAATTGAAGAGGATGTGCTGGAACAATGGATCACAGAGCGTATCGGCAAATCAGTTGATGAAAACCCCAATTCAGTATATGCGGTCTCGGTGTTGGTGCTCAATGAATTAGAAGCAAAGCAGCAAATTCTCGCTTGTGATACGATTGAAGAAGCCGTTGAAGAACTCGTTCATCATGTCTCGATGATTCAAGAAGAAGAGTGATTTTTCACCGGCGAGGGTTTCAAAGCAAACATGCCCGTCGCACAACCATGTCGGTTCACAGCGAGGCGAGAAAAGTCACCACACACACGCTTCAAGAAATGAAGCGCACAGGTGAAAAAATCACCATGTTAACGGCGTATGATTACTCGTTGGCTAAACTTGTTGACCAAGCCGGTGTCGATGTGATTTTGGTTGGCGATTCAGCATCAAATGTGATGGCCGGTCAAGTAACGACGGTCCCAATTACCCTTGACCATATGATTTACCATGCTCAATGTGTCCAACGCGCAGTTGACAGAGCATTGATTGTCGTCGATATGCCGTTCGGAACCTACCAAGGAAATTCTGCAATCGCATTGGAATCGGCAATTCGAATTATGAAGGAATCGGAAGGTCATGCAGTGAAACTTGAAGGTGGTGCAGAAATTCTTCAATCCGTCGAACGTATTCTCACTGCTGGAATCCCTGTCATGGGCCACTTAGGACTCACCCCTCAATCCATTTACAAATTCGGAACCTATACGGTGCGTGCGAAGGAACACGATGAGGCTGAAAAGTTAATTGAGGATGCAAAGCTTCTTGAAAAGTCTGGCTGCTTTGCCATTGTCCTCGAAAAAATACCACGTGAATTGGCATTGAAAGTCAGTCGAGCCATTACCATTCCAACCATTGGCATTGGTGCAGGTCCTGACTGTGACGGTCAGGTATTGGTGTTGCATGATTTACTCGGTATTACGATGGATTTCTCCCCTCGTTTCCTTCGACGCTATCTTAATTTGGCTGAAGAAATCGACGGTGCTATCAAACACTACTGTGAAGATGTACGCACAGGTAATTTCCCGAACGATGAAGAAAGTTATACTTCGTAATCAAAGCAATTGGTAAGCCAATACGCTGCCTGCAAGGGCACCTAAATTGATTCCAAAGGCATGCCATAAACCATATCGAAACGGGGGGAACTCATAACGACCCCAATCCGTACTGATCCAGACCCAAACCAGTAAAGCACCGTAACCACCACAAAACATTGCACCCCAGCCAGATAACCAAATTATTGAGAACACCAGTCCAAGTGCTGAAAGTCCAAGCGTGTATTCGTACCACCGAGATGATTCATTGTCAAGGAGAATTCGATACAACAACGGTGACAAAAGAATACTGACAATGAAAGCACCGTGTATGGGGTTTGGCAAGTTGATATCACCAATGCCCGGCATGACCTTCCATTGCCAAATCCCTCCAAGAATGGCTCCCAAAAATGCGGGGGCTAAGATGTGTTTCAATCCCGTTTCCAGATCGACTGCACGCATCAGGAATGGTGCATCCATTGGAACTTCAAGGCTGCCCTTTTCCTCGTCCATACACATGCCAAGTTGTGGAGTTGTTTGAGGGTTCGGGCGAGAAGCGTTGTGAAGACATATTCTCCGATGCCGATATAATCCCCCAATGCTTGGGTTCATCCATGTCGAAGGGTGAAATTGTCGCAGGTTGTTTAGCCCCTCACCCCCCTCACTTGGTCTATGCAGAGAATCCTCCGCAAAATGAGCCAACTGCGGAAGGTGGCTGGGAACAGTTACGTTGGGGTTATGAGCGACTGCGTGAATCACTTGCTGGAGTCGACTATGATGCGATTGTTTTGCTCTCACCGCACTGGCAAACATATGTTGGAACCCATTTCCTTGGTCTGCCGAAGTTCAAAAATCTCTCAGTTGACCCTGTGTTCCCGAACCTGTTCCGCTACCATTACGATCTCGAGATTGATGTCGAACTTGCTCAACAAATTCACGACCGAGCTGCTGATGCAGGATTGGCTGTTAAAATGATGACAAATCCTGATTTCCGAGTCGATTATGGTACTATTACCACCGGCCATATGTTTAATCCGGCATGGGACAAGCCATTGGTTGTTGTTTCCAGTAACCGTTCTCGAGACTACTATTCTGTCGAAGTGATGCAGGAAATGATGATTGAATTGGGACGAGTAACCCGTGAAGCAATTCTTGCGAGTGGAAAGAAAGTGGTTGTTATAGCGAGTAACTCGCTCTCACATCGTCATTTCACTACAGAATCAGCACTCCCTGAAGACATGAGTAAAGAACACATTACCAGCCACGCAATGCACCTGTGGGACATGCGAATGATTGAATATTTCCGGACCGGTCAAGCCCAACGAATCCTTGATGAAATGCCAGAGTTCACCGAACAAGCCATTGCAGAAAGTGACGGCGGAGGCCTTTCATGGCTCCTTTCAACGCTTGATGTCCCGACATACCCAGGGATTCTTCATGGCTACGGAACCATCATCGGTACTGGTAATGCCATTGTCGAATGGCCAGTTCGAGACCATAAGGAGGCGGGGCTATGAGTGATGGAGAATTAATCGGTTCGTTCATCGTCCCAGTTCATCCACATACGGTGTTGGCCCCAGAGCAAAACGAAGGATGGGGTCGTTTACGCGATGCCTATGATGTCGCAGCACAGCGTATCAAGGACAGCGGTGCTGACCTTCTCATCATCTATTCGACGACTTGGCCAAGTATCATTGGACATCAAATTATTGCAGACCCAAATCCGGAATGGGTCATGGTCGACCATGATTTTCATGATTTGGGCTCCATTCCGTATTCCTTCAACATCGATGAAAAATTCGCCCATGCTTGGAATGAAGCGAATGAAAAGCGCGGCCTCAAAAGTAGAACGGTTGCCTATCATGGATTCCCCATCGACGTCGGCTCTGTTGTTGCATTGAAACTCTTGAATCCAGACAATGCCATTCCTGCTGTTATCGTTTCTTCAAATGTCTATGCAAATCGTTCTGAAACGACTGTTTTAGCCAAAGCATGCATGGATGTTGTCAAAGCAACCGGAAGAAAAGCCATCGCAGTTACTGCAATGTCGCTTTCAAATCGAATGTTTACCAAGCCGATTGAACCAAGGGATGACCGAATTCATTCACTCAAAGATGATGAATGGAACAGGAAGATTCTCGAATTATTGGGAGAAGGGCGTCTCGAAGATGTCGGTCAATTGTCTCGAACGATTCATCAACAAATTCGTGTCAACAAAGTGGTTGCGTTCAAACCGATGTGGTGGCTCTCTGGAATGAATACGAACCGGAATGACCTCACTGGAGAAGTTCTTGCTTACGAAGCCCTACACGGTGCTGGAGGAGCAGTTGTCCACCTTGACCCGACGCCTTCAGGTACTGGCGACATTGAATACGATGAAGATGATGTTGAATACTTTGCAGGTGAGAGGAATGTATTGGACGCAGATCAACTTGAGACTGAAGAGAACGAACAATCCTCGAATGCTGAATCCCTTCCAAAAGAAGACCTGAACAAGGGTCCAGCCCTTTGGGAGCCAACTGAGGGCGAAGATTCGGTCAACAGTGAGGCTGCTCCAAAACCAGTCGGTGCTTATCCGCATGCCCGGCGTGTTGGAGATTTACTCTATCTTTCCGGTGTAGGTCCACGTCAACCAGGGACCAATGCCATACCGGGTGGTCCAATACATGATGAAAGTGGAAAGGCTTTAGATTATGATATTAAAGCACAAACTCAAGCTGTCGTCGACAACATTACACGAATTCTTGAAGAAGCGGGCGGTTCGATTGACGATGTTCTCGATGTCACTTCATTCTTAGTTGACATGGACCGAGACTTCCAAGGTTACAATGAAGTTTGGGCTGAGACTCTCGGCCAAGTAGGACCCACCCGTACAACCCTCGCCATTCGTGCCCTCCCTACTCCGATTGCCGTTGAAATGAAGGTCATTGCCAAAGCACCGCCGAAAATGTAAACCCCGTATTCCGACACCTTGTGAAGCCATTTAACACAAGAAAATATATGCTTGACGCGTATCGACTCAAATCAATAGGCATTCTATGTCGTATTTCGGGGAGTGAGTATGCCAATTGATACAGCCGAAAAATTACTGAAAGGTGACTTGAAGGGCGCCATGGGGAATGTTGGAAAAGGAATTGAGCGCACTCTCGGATTATCTGGGGTCATCATTATTTCACTTTCTGCAATGCTCGGTTCTGGACTCTTTGTGTTACCATCAATGGCTGCAGATTTGATGGGAGATGGAATGTGGTTAGCCTATGTGCTTGCCGCAACAGTCGTACTCCCTGGAGCGATTTCCAAATCGGAAATGGCATCCGCCTTACCGGTATCTGGGGGCACCTATGTGTATGTTGAGCGAACCTATGGACCTTTGATTGGAACCGTTACTGGACTCGGCTTATGGGCATCTTTCCTACTGAAGGCTGCATTTGCATTGATTGGATTATCGGCATACATGTATGCGTTTACCTCCTTTTTTGATATGGAATTTAATACCATCAATGTTTCACTCTCAGTTTTAGTTCTGGTTGTCGTGATTAATATTCTTGGTGTCAAAAAAATAAAATCAATTCAAACACCTATTGTTGCTTCAGCTGTTGTGTTCCTGTTGTTACTTTCGATTGCCGCATTATTCATGGACTCTACAGATTTATCTCGCCCTGGCAAGGCAGCATTTAATACGGATTCATTACTCTTAGCAGAAACTGCAGCACTGGTATTTGTTGCTTATGCAGGAGTCACCAAGGTGGCAGCCATTGCTGGAGAAATAAAAAATCCTGGACAAAACCTTCCAAACGGAATGTATTTGTCTCTTCTTTTTGCGACGGTGCTGTATGCAGGTGTCGCCTATGTATTGATGGCTGCACTACCAGACCAATGGTGGATTCAAGACGGTAATACTGCTCAAGACCCGATCTATATTTTTGCAACGCACGTCGGTGGCCAAACGGTTGGACTCATCGCTGCCCTTCTTGCAATATTCACGATGGCTTCAATGGCCTTAGCCGGTATTTTAGCCTCATCTCGATATCTTTTCGCTATGTCCCGAGATAGTTTATTGCCCCAATTCCTTGAAGACCTGAATCCAAAATGGGAGACTCCGCATTGGGCGATTATCATTACAGGTATGATGATGGCATTTGCTATTCTGTTTTTACCAGTCTATGATGTAGCAAAACTCGCATCTGGGTTCCAAATCATGGTCTTCATCGTCATCAACTCATGCGTCATTGTGTTACGTCAACTCAAAACAAACTTGGACTGGTATGAGCCTACATACAAAGGTCCATTCTATCCATTCATCCAAATCTGGGGAATTGTTGCAGGAGTCGTACTGATTGTATTGATGGGTGAAAAAGCATTTATTGGTGCTGGTGTTGCAATTCTTGTTGGTATGATCACTTACTTTGGATATGGGAAAAAGCACGCTCACCCTCGAGAAACGCCATTTGAGACGTTCCGTAAACAATTCACAAACCCAAGTAAATCAGAGCATAATCGACGGATATCGGTATTCCATGCAGCAGATCTTGGTGGTAAGAACCACCTTACACTTCGTGAGTTCCAACATGCACTGGCTGCACTGGACTTTAAATTTAACAGCGATGAATCAAGATTGATATTTCATAAGTCGGACATTAATGGGGACGGCTTTGTAGATATTGATGAGTTTATCACAACGTTTGAAAATGATATCCTTGAAGAAGAATGATCAGTTCAAAAACGGGCTGATTAGAAGACTTAGATTCTTCAGTGGGTAAACGATTTCACTTGTGAAAAGCGAAAGAAGGTTATGACCTTGCCAGCAAGCAACAATTGGAAGAAGCCATAAAGTTTGCTTCAAGTCATCTGAATCCATAAGGGGCGTTGAGTTTGACACTCTATTCGCCTCGTGTCCAAGAACCATCAGCACCGACGTTCCAATATTGGACTTCACTGCTAATGTCCACATACCAGCCGCTTGAACCCTGTTCAGTCCCTGGAGCAGCTTGCATAACGCCGACTTCTTTAGCCTGTTGAGCAAGAGATGCACGTAATTCATCTGTCAAGACCCCCGCTGAATCTGAAGATTCAGTATCATTCACTTCTTCGGATGTGACTTCTCTCGTATCTTCTTCATCGTCCGATTCTTCTTCAGCGTCTGATTCTTCTTCATACTCATCATCATCAAAGGCATCTTCGACCCATTCCTCTTCTTGTTGATTCGCACGACGAACCAAAACGACTAATGTGACAAGAATCAGAGTTAGTAAAAAGATTCCAAGGCCCATAGCGGTGTTGGTCGAACCAACGGCTCCACCAAGAAGAACCGCTTCGACATCGAAGTACTTTTGAGAGATGAGACCATTCCAAAGAACGTTGCATGAGCGGTCATTTCCCGCTGTAGAAACATCCAATTCCCAAGTGCCTGATGTCACATATTCTGCAGAACCTGAAGTGCAACTTACGGTCGTATTTTCCGCATCTACTGCAACGATGTTATCAAAGATATCAACACCTTGAACTCTTAGAAGTACAGTATCACCTTGAGCGATACTTTGGTCTTCAATAAAAGACTCAAGTCTAACTGCGTCACCAGGCTCCACTGTAAGCAGTATACTGTGTGTTGCCCCATCTTGTACGAGTTGAAGTATATATTTTCCAGAAGTTTGACCAATCAAATCCCAATAACCATTTCCAGATGAAGAGGCTTGTAAGGTGCCGTATTGACTTGGTAATGTCGAGGTGACATTGGTTGAAGGAGCAAGGTTTCCATGGGCATCAATTGTTTGAATAAACAATTCACTGGCGACTCCGGCTTGGACGGTCAAACCATCTTCCATATTGGTGATTAAATTTCGAGCATTACCTGCGACGACTGTGAGTCGAATCGTAGCAAATACACCATCCGCATTTGCTCTGATTTCATGTCCTCCAACCTCTATTGGGTTCCACTGAAGGTCGGAAAGAAGAATATCTACGGTTGCATCTAAACCATCAACTGTCCAATTCAATCCAATTTCAGCAAGAGGATTCGAATACGCATCGAAAAACAACGGTTCAAGAGATAAGGAAGTATCTGATGGTAAAATTGCACCTTCACCATTTAATTGAATGAAGGCCAATCGACCAGGTTGAGACTGCATTTGGAATATTGATTCAAATCGAGTATCTGTCGATAAATCAAACCAAGAGCCTTCAATTCTCCATGTCAATATTTGTTGTGGATTGATTGTTGCATAGCCATCGTATGCAAGAAATTGAGAGTTGTTTCCGTTCACCATAGACAAGGTACCATCCACCATCCACTCGTTGCCGACAACATCTACTGCAGTGAATGTAACTGTGCTCTGTTCCCCAGCAACCAAGGTCGCAGGCGTAAGTTGAAGAGATGTGCCAACTGCATTTCCATGAACCACTTCCACCATGAGCGTAGAAATGACACCATCGTCAACAACACGAAGTTGATGCATCCCCATTGCACCCGGTGTCCAATAGACTGCATCATTCATCGAGGCTAATCCTCCACTGCTCACACTAAAATTTTCAAGAGGTGGGGTAATAACTCCTGTATACCCTTGTGAATCGGTTCGCATTGCAGCCAGTTCATACGAAGTTCCTGCAGTGAACGTTTGGTCATCGGACACAACCACAACTTGTGAAAGGGCTGCATCAGCCGGCACCACCCGTATATTTCCTGAGCCGGTGACATTACCTGCTGCTATAGTCAGGTTCCAATATCCCGGATGAGATGCTGTGAACCAACCTGAAGGAAGAATACTACCGTTTTCAACAGTCCAGATTCGGTTACCAGCTTCAGTTATATTCATTTCAAAACCATTGATGTCGAGAAGTTGAGGGACGATGGAGATAGAATGTCCACTTCGAACTTGTAACCCTTCTTCGAAAACAAATTCAAATGGAGTTCCTGCGGTCACCGCAATAGTTGAAACATGTTCCATCTGATGAAGACGAGCACGAATAATGTAGCTACCGACGTCTTGAGGTGTCCATGAAGGGCTACCAACACCAGCATAGGCCCCATCAACTGTCCATACGGAATCCTGAGAGACTTGAGCATTACCACGAGCATCAAGAAGATTTGCAGAAAGAGAGAGCGGAACCAATGCATGAGCATTCAAACTTGTGATCTCAAGAGATTGCCCAACACCTGCTGTCACTGAAACATTGAGTGAGCCAACCAAGCCATCATGAGTTGCTTCTATGGTGATGAGTCCTGAACTCCAAGGATAAAACATTCCATCTGAAGAGATTGAACCGTTTGAGCAACTCCAGACGACTTCGCCCGTTGCAAGGTTGTTGACAGAATCATACAGTTCAGCCGTAAACATGGTGACTTCATCAGCCGAAAGCGTGGAGACATCAGCAATGACTTCAACTCGAACTGGGGTTCCTGCATGAGCAACACGTTCATCGTCGTTGAGCGTAGATGAGGTGACTGCTGGATTGAGTCCGTGTAAAGTAAACAGAAGAATGCACAGCATGCATAACATGCTTGTCCTATGTTCACTAAAGGTTCCCATAATATCACCTTGACCTTCAACATCTATCAAAGATAGGGCGGATTATTCCGTCCATTCGCCCCATTCGCCTTCGCCTTCTTGGCGATACCACCATGTGCCATTTTCATCTTCAGCCCATTCAGTACCATCATCATCAACACGATGTTCAACTTGCCACGATGTGTCCTCAGCGACGGGCTCAAGTTCCGGAACCGGCTTTACGCCAGGCGCTGGGCCACTTGGTCCAGGGGCTGGTCCAGATGGCGTATCATCGTTATCGTCGTATGAATCGTCATCATCTTCATCATCGTAGTCAGATTCACCACCACGTAACGTTGCAACAAGCAATCCAACAATAACAAGACCCACAAGAGCGATAAGAACTGCACCAACATAGTAGAGAGCCCCGCCTGCTTTGAAGAAGCCACCGATATTTCCTGTGATTTCAATCGTTCGTTCTTCGGAAACTTTTCCTGCGGTGATTGTAACGGTCTGTTCTCCATCATCAAGGGTGATGATGTTCCAAACTCCTTGCCCTTGATTCAAAACTTCTGCACGCCCAGTTGCATCGACATTTGCACTCGATGGAATAGGGATCGGGTTGTGATAGACGTCGAATGCCTTGACAGTTACAGTGAAATTGCCTAATTGGTCTATGGACTCTGAAGATAACTCAATTGTGAGTGAATCGACGACATTGAGTGGGTCGACAGAAATATCCGACCAACTGTCTACAGTTCCGGTTGAGAAGTACAAAGTATGCGGGCCAGCAATTGTTGCAGTATAGACATATGAGCCTTCATCTTCGCCTGCAGAAATATTCTCAACACGAACACCATTTTCGGACCATTCAACAAGTTGTGGGAATTGATTTCCATCGTCATCTTCCCCTGTAACAGTCATTTTAATTTCACCGCCAGCAGTTTGAGCATAAGTATCAAGGACAGCAGAGATGATGACCGCTTCACCATGATGGACAACAATATCGACAGCGTCAGTGACGTTGAAATTATTATTAGCAATCGCAGAAGCAGAAATACTCCAATTACCAACTCTTTCGGCATTCCATCGCATATTTTTATCCAGCAGTGCATCGGTAATGGCTATAACTTCACCGGAATCAAGGTTGGTCAAATACCAAGCTAAAATACTGGAATCAATAGGATTGCCATCCAAATCAGAAAGGTCTGATGAAAAGTCGATGTATTCATCTGCAGTGATATCAAAGGCTGTGTTTGACGCACCATCTGAATCCACGGCAGTCACAACAACAGAATTTAAATTACCATGAGACACAGTGACGTTAATCGCTACGAGGTGAACAAAGGAACCATCGTCGTATGTTGCAGTAATCGAATAAGGTTCAGTTGAGGAATAGTATGGAACAAAGGTCGTTTCATCACCGGAGAGTTGCTCGAGTGCGGATTGTGAAGTCCATTCAGAATGGCCGAGGGACCAGTTTGCAGAGATAATCCATCGGTTATCTTTTTGGTCGTATGCCTTTACTTTGACATCAAGAATGTCATCGGTAGTAATATCAAACGATTCCCAAGTCGACATGTTATTGTCGACGATGAGAATTAAGGAAACAATTGCACCTTCTTGAACCGTGATGGTTATTTGCGAAGAAATTGTTTCATAATGTGCTTCGATAATCTTGGCACCCCGTGACACTGGATTCCATATTGCAGGCGCTCCAATCATCAATTCTCCATCTTGAGTCTGGGTCCAGTTTTCGCTGAGGAGAAGAACTGGCAATCGGTTTCCACGGACATCGATACGGGTCGTGTTAATCCATACACGCTCATCAGCAGTAATGGAAGTCGAAGAGGCATCGAGTTCGAGACTCTCCATTTCACCATGGCCAACAGTAAGCATCAAAGAACCTTCAGCACCTGATGTCGAGGTGAGATTCAAATGCCACATTCCGATATGATCAGGGAAATAGTCACCTGGAACTTCACTGTAGTTTCCATTGGTTGTCGTCCAAGTGAGGTCACCTGCTTCAGATACATCTATGATTTCATTACCAAATTGGTCATACAATGTATGCGTAACTGCACACCAAATTCCTGCTGGAACTGTTCCTTGGCAACCGTCTAATACAAAATAGGAGGAGATTCCTGTTTCTACCGTTATTGAAACAACAGTCGTTTGCGTGGTACTTGTCGGGTCGACCCACGAAACTTCAACGGTTTGGGGTCCACTGGCATAAGGAATAAACAGACCTTCAGTATTCGTATCCATACTACCATTACTCGGTAGATAGATAATCGATTGACCAGAAACTAAGTTGTCATATTGGTCGACAACATATGCCGTGATTTGTAAAGAGGCATCGGCTGAGAGCGTTGCTGATTCAGGCAGAACGATCAATACCGCTGGAGCACCTGGAGTCACTGTGACAATTTCAGTTTTACAAATGATACCAAAGCATGCTGAGACCGTCTGTTGGCCTGATGTATATGGTGTAAAGACGCCGGTCTGAGAAATGCTTCCATTGCTCGCACTCCAAATGACTGGTGCGCTAATAGGCATCACCAAATGGTCGAATGCCACATAGGAGAAGGTCACCGAAGTATCAGCATCCGTCGTTGGAGCTGTCGGAGTCAAATCAATCGAAGTCACATTGGTGTGATTTAACAGAATTTGTGGACGATTGCTCTCGAGGCCATTTTCACTGGATACGAAGTTTGCAAGTAATGTTCCTCGGTTTGGAGTTGCAAGAATGATCCAAGCATTATTGTTATCAATTAACATTCCATTCACACCGATGTCAAACCAAATCCAACGCTGTTCACTCATATCTAATTCAACAAAAGTAGAAATTGGCGTTGCATCATAATCGACGCCTGCTTGCATACCTGCCGCACCCCATGCCCCGGTAGAAGCAGTGGAAGAAGAATTCCAAGTAGAGGACGATTGTGCCCATTGACTATTGAGAATACGGTGAACGCTGAAGGTCATTTCATTCGCTCCACCTGTGGAAACCCAAGAATCAAGGTAAAGCCCAAGACTTGCAGAATGGATATTTGCATAGGCTGGTAGAGGAACTTGACTGTTGTCTAAGGCAAAGGTTAATCGCGCCTCCATACCCGCATTCGCTCCGAAGTATGTACCTAACTCTGCAAGTGTTGCATCGCCATAATTTGTTGAAGGAGAGGCTTCACTAAGATGGGTTTCACGGAGATTCGTGTGTCCGAATTGAGCTACCTCGTTGCCTGTTTGGAAGGTATAGGTGTAGGTTAAATCGTTGTTATCCGTGTGATGTGGAGCGCCGATAGCAAAACTCCAACGAGATGACGAGGGGCCCGGAATAGATTGGTTGATGCCTTGCACCCACCATGTAATCACTTCACCTGTCGCCAGTGATGTGGCAAATCTGAATGATGTCCCAGTGATTTCATTCGCCTCCCAAGAGTTGAATTTGTAGACTCCAGTTTCATTTGCAATCGTAACGACGTATCCGGTAGCACCGGTCACAGGAGACCATGAAAGAATTGGTTTGTCATCTGGCTGCAGGGTCGGTTCGGTGAGATTGTAGAGTACTTGACCGTCTTGAGGTGAAATCAAAACTGGTTGAGCAGGAGGTTGAATGCCATTGACGTTATCGACATAATTCAGTGTCACTCGTGGGCGGAGTGATTCATTGCTTTCTTCCGAGGAATAGAATGCATGGTTGGTTGATGGTGTACCCACGGTTTTCAACAAAACAGTCATGGTGAAATTACCATTGGCGACATTATCTTGGGCAAGACTGGTGAGGTCCCATTCAACCCAACCCGAAGCCGGAGTAAGCGTAAGCGTCGAACGTGTGATTTCACTTGACATGCAGGCTACATTCGAATTCCAAGTTACAGAAGATTCAGTGAATGATGAACAGGCATGTGCAGAAATGGTTGTTGAAGTCGTTCCTGTAACTCCGGTACGATACAATCCAAGGAGCATCGAGGTTGGGGTCATGGTTGATGGCCAAGGCATTGAACTCAAATCGAATTCGAGATAGATCTGACTTTCACCCGTCCCGGATGCCGAGGTTCCAATATTAAGTTGAGTTGATGAACCAAGGTTACCAGTGGCTGAAGAGGACACTTCAGCATCTGGGACATGAGGGAGGAGTCCAGTGAGTGAGAAAATTGACCCACGGCTTATACCTACAGTATAGTTACCCAAACCGTCTGTAAAGCCTTGATCCTCAGGGATACGGAATGTATTGACATTCGACCAGTGTCCGATTCGACCATCTTGATCGCCACGTACACGCCAGTATTGCCATTCATCACCCTTCGTCGCATCGGTGTGTGTTACGGTGAGGTTGAGGCCATCCCAAGTAGTATTACTGATATTTCCTGCAATAATTTCGCCAGTATCTACACATTCCAAACCTTCAACCATACGAGGTTCGCCTGCAACACAAAGAACCCATTGCGTTTGGTTCGAAGATGAACTTGACCAGTTGACACTGACTGTATCGGCACCACTTGGGCTTGGAGCGGAGAGGTTCCAAAGTGTGGAACCATCAATCGGGCCGACGTTTGTTGGACTCAAAGGAGACCACGGTGTCGTCAATTCATAGGTCATTGACAATTTCGGCCGGTCAGAAATACCAACGTATTCACTGCTCGCAATGTAATATGTGCCATCAACTGTGCCATCGACTTCTTCAGGTTGAATGATAATATTCAAGCTCTCTTGCCCTCGTTCAAGAGCGTGTTGGAGCATTGAAGTGATGTTGATTTCAAACACACTGGTGCCGTTAATCCAAAATCCTTCAGTATCTGGAATCTGGGAGTCGGCAGAGTGGTAAGCACCAGTTCCAGCCCATGAGGTTGTGTTATTTCCTGGATAAGCCCAACTCGATGCCTCATCCCAACCAGTTAGCATTTCTGAGATGGTGACGAATATTTCGTCAGAACCAGAGGTAACGGTCAGTTCGAGTGTAGCATTATTAATTTCATACGATGAAGGAAGAGGCAGTGTTGAGAAATCAATTTCAATTAGGCTCGAAGAGCGCAAGATACTGTTGGTTGGGCTTTGTCCAACCGCAAGATACGATGCTGCACCATTATTGCCATACAAGTTTCCGCCGTCTAGAGTTGTGTCTTGAGTGATCATAGGATAGAATTGACCCTCAACAATTGAGCCTTCTTGAAGTGAAACCCAAGCATGTGTTGAATCAATTTCGCCGGAGTCCGCATCAGGGAGATGGAAGAAAGTAGAGACACTTTGTGGACCAATCATTCCAGATTGTATTGGCTGAACAGTCCAACGAATAGTTTGTGCATGAGTTAACGAACTCGAAGGCGTAAAGGTAAGGTTTGGCAAATCGAACAAGCTTGAATCAACACGGGAATCATACGTGTACCGGCCAGCCATATCGTCGCTCGCACTCTCAAATATGTGGATTCGCCAAGCATCGACTGAATTTGGAGAACTGTGAGACCAACTGAACTCAGGCGTATCATTTGGCAACAATGCATGTGAGTTGAGGTCCCAAGAGAGTGAATTATTTGCGGGGCCAATATTGGTACCCGCCGTAGTCGGAACTGGACTTGTACCATTGGACCAAGTCAAATTAAGCCATGGATGTTGAGAAGAAAATCCTTCTGTTGAAGTAAAACTTACAACATTCGGACCGTTCGAATATGCCGTGATTTCATTGGAAGCATACAGTGCCAACGAGAGAGTCGAAGAACCCGCATCCAATGCTGCTTGGACTGCTTCACTCACATCCCAAGTCATCCAGTCGGAGCTGACTGAATCTTGCAAATCAACATACGGACCAAGATCGACGCCGAGGCCTCGACCTCCGTATTGTGACCAATTATTGGTTCCATCATATGTTGTACCGTTTGCATTTGTGGTCCAATTTTGATAGACTGGGCGGACGGCAATAGGTTCTCCTGTCGAGGATGAAGATTCCGAATAGAGATTCATCTGAGCAGAGGTGACTCGGGCATTGATTGGTTGTGGTATTGAGTTTAGAGGTATTCGAATGAGAGATATTGCTTGTCGGTCATACGCAACAGCGCCGACTTTCAATTGCGATGAAGCGTTGTATGTATACGGCGCACTGGTTCCCGATTCAATCACATATGTATCGATGAAATTAGGGAGATTCAAACTTGGCATCGCTTCTCTATGGTGAAGTTCAACTGAAGCGCATGAGCCATCTGAACAAGTTTGCCAAGTGGTCAAATCTGGAATTGTGAAGGTGAAGGCATTTGACCAATTTCCAATTTGATTTGTAGAGGAAATAGCACGAACTCTCCAATGCCATGTAACACCATCATCTAAATCCGAAGTGGGCATGTATGAGAGATTTAAGCTATCAAATCCACCGTCGTTCCATGAAGTCTTAGTTTGGAGCGAGGTTGAATCAAAGGTAGGAGTTGTGTCAAATTGAACAGCCCAACCACCGATGGCAAGATTGTTTCCAAATGACCAGGTGAGTGATGGACGCTTGTCCGGAGTTTGGTCGACGCCAGTTCCCATCGTCCAAGCACTGTTCAGAGGCGTAAGAGGCACTGGGTCGTTTGGTACGACGTTTGAACCCGGCACATAAACGAAACTCAATTCTGGTTTTTGTGCATTTGCTGATAAGCCAGGATACAATTGAACTTCACGACTTTGTCCGGTTCCAGCTCCGAGTATTCCAATCAAGAAATCAACACTGCGGTTTTCCCGCATTGCGTTTTGAACGCCCAAGGTGACGTCCCAATCGATACGGTCACCGTTAACAAACGAAGTGTTCAATTGAACTGAGTCAAGCAAAGAAGAACGCTCCCAGCCCTTGGCACCAGACATTCCCCAGTTGTTTGAGCCATCATAAGATGTCCATGTTGCACCATCATCAGTCCAATTCTGTTGTCGGCTTTCCCATATTGCCACTTTCGGTGAATTGGAGGGGGAACTTCCAATCACCATCGAGAGGTGCGCAGATTCAACGGCGTAGCCAACGGGTAAAAGGTTCGAGCGTAAATTACAACTCAAGAGACCCAAGGCTTCAATCGGATAGGTGTTGTAAGCAATGAGGAGTTTCGATTCATCATTGTAATTTTGTGAAGGAGTACCACTGTCGACATATGTATCGAGGCATTCGGGATAAAGGCCGTCTGTCGTTCCATTACCATGCATCATTCGGAATTCATACCGGTCTGCACCTAACCATGTACTTTCGAGTGAACTTACGAGGAAACTCGATGTTGACCATGGACCAAACCGCCCATCAGAATCCTGATATGCCATTCTCCAAAAGTACATGTTGCCAGCAGTTAAAGCAAGGTTTCCAGTCATGTTGAGGATGCCATCAGTTGGAGTGAAATCGTTGTCCACCGCTGTGTTCGAAACCCAAACACGGTTACGGAATTGTTCATCGGTTGCAAGTTGAAGTATCATGTCATACGAAACTGAACTTGGAGTCCATGATACAGAGGGCGTCAAATTCGCAGTGAAATTGTGACCGGACTGATTCCAAACTGCTGCACCTGGGAGAGGCGCGGTTAAACTGACGTTTGTCAAAGGTGAAGAAGGGCCCCACGCATAGGTAATCAAAACGATAGGTTTTTTGATATCATCAAGAGTTTCAGATGTAAAGAACACGGCGTTTTTAGTTCCTGATGAAGAGTATGCTTCGTTTTGTCCTCGTGCTGTGATCATGAAATCTGCACTGTCTGTCGAACCACTCTCGACCCAAGATTGTAGAACATCGGTGAATTCAAAACTAAATTTAGAACTGGTTTGAGAACCATTGATACCGGTATCGGAAGCAGTTGACGAATACACACGCCCGCCGTTTGACCAAAGGTCGGCGTTCGAACCTCGATTCCAAGTCACTTCACCTTCAACCCATTCATTTGGCGTCATTTCGTGCATCGAAAGAAGGGCATTGTTCGATGATGAGTCTCGGGTTAAATTCACTTGAGCATCAAGAATTGTCGCATTCAAAGGAAGGCCAAGTAAGCCAAGATTGAAGCGGATATGAATGAGCGATTCTTTATTCGAAGTGACACTGGTTTCCATGAGGTCCGCTGAGCCATATTTTGTATTCTTGCTCAATTCATTTGAATATGAGTCTTCGATAAAGGCACCGATTGAACCTAAATCATCGGTATCAACTTCGATACTTGCCGTGCCATCGCCGTTGTCGGTCACAGCATGGGTAGGGAGGAGGAAGTTTTTGGTTGCAGACCAACTACTCAATGTATCTGTAGAATCGATACTTCGAACTCTATAATAGACTTGAGTCCCATTCGAGAATTGTTGATTGGTTGGAATCGTAAACGAACCGCTGGTTAATGTGCTAGCGAAGGAATTCCAAATTGTAGAATAATGCCACTCAAGGTCAGTTGTAGTCTTGAATTCATTATCGAGGGAGAGTTGGTATTCCACATGAGACCCAACCAAGGATGTGTAGGAGAGTGTAGGGGTCGTGTCTGCAGTCAAGATCAAATCTCCAGTCATCAATGCCATACCGTCGACTGCGAAATCGGAGGTAACTGAACCACCGTTGCCGGCAGCCGAAGCCGAAGTAACAAGAATAAGTTCAGGTCGTTCGATGGGATTCATTGTATCGGAAAGATAGCATTCGTATTCAGAACCAATCGCAGAAACGAGAATGCTTACAGATGACTGGTTGGTTGAGGCAGCATCCTGTGCAATTCCCGTGACATTGAGTGAAAAAGTTCCGTTGGTTGTTGAACGGAATGGAGGTTCCCACGCACTTCGATCACTGGAACCGTCAGCACCGGAGGTGCTCCATGGAAGACCAGTATCAGATTGAATCCAAGTGGCAGTACTAGCGTTCCATGCCGAAGGTGTTGCAGTATAGATGGATATATCGGAGGACGAAAGAGAGTTCTCGTCACAGACAATGTTCAACGTGGCTGAATGTATTGAATCGGCGGAGGAAAAATTCATCGGGAATTCAAACAAAAGTCGACTCTCAAATATTGAGTCGGAAACGCCAAGGAGTCCGGTCGTACTTTGATTATGATTTGTGTTGGGATTGAACTCATCAAGAGAGGTGTCGGCAGAAACTGAAACCGTCGAAGTGACCAGCGAAACGCTGTGCTGCTCCGCAAGTTCTACTTCGTAATCTATTGCTTGTGGCAATAATAAATCAGCAAATAAGAACATCAAAACGAGGAAGATGGTCAACGTGGTCCGTCGGGGGGCTGTCTCGCGTAGCATGGGGCTCAATGCGTTCAAGCCCTGCGCCATATACTGTCTTTTCCCTTCCATGGCAATGAATTCAATTCAAGAATGTTTAAATTAATTCTTGAAAAGAAGAGTTTCACCTGTGTTTTTCTTCGATTAAAAGGAGAATGTTCAAGGAGGCTCGGCAACGACATCCATACCATGAGCGAACTTTGGGTTGAAAGACACCGCCCTCAGTCCGTCGATCAAATACGCGGCCAGACTGCGGTTGTACAGCGTTTAACCATCTATTCTGAAAAGAAAGAATTCCCTCATTTGTTGTTTGCTGGCCCGCCGGGTACCGGCAAAACAACTGCAGCAATGGCTTTGACAAAAGATGTATTTGGAGCCGAGTATCGCAGAAATTTGCTGGAGATGAACGCATCGGACGAGCGAAAACTGGAAAGTATTCGTACCAAAGTCAAACAATTTGCCCGTACAGCCCCATATGGTGGTGCTTCGTTCAAGATTATCTTCCTCGATGAAGCGGATGCGTTAACCAATGATGCTCAAGGTGCACTACGTCGAATTATGGAACAATATGCTGAAACATGCAGATTTATATTGTCCTGTAATTATTCTTCGAAAATAATTGAACCGATTCAATCCCGTTGCGCTGTGTTCCGATTCCGGCCACTGGCTGATGCCGATGTCAATGCCCAAGTCCACTATGTTGCAAAAGCTGAAGGCGTGGAATTAGCAGAGGATGCTGGAGACGCTTTGACCCGTATTTCACAAGGAGACCTCCGTAAGGCACTCACTGGACTTCAAGTGGCCGCAGCACTGGACATGAAGGTCACACGTGAAATGATTTACGAAACTTCGGCGACTGCACCACCGGAGGCGTTGCATCAATTTCTCATGGCCTGCCGCGATGATGGCTTCCATGCAGCACGACGTCGGTTGAGAGAATTGCTGGATAAGTATGGCCTTGCTGGAACCGATTTCGTGAATCAATTGCATCGCGAGTTGTACACAGCCGATTTCCTCACTGAAGAGGCGAAATTGGACATGACTGAATGGATGGCTGAAGTCGATTATCGCTTAGTTGAAGGTGGTGGCGAGCAAATTCAGTTGGATGCACTAACCGCTCGTCTTGTGACTCACTTGCGGTCATAGATTCACTTTCACTTTCACCCACGGGGCGTTAGAAAACAACTCCTTGCTGACGACCTCGGCAAGAATATGACGACCTTTGTCAATCGATGCCTCGATTTAATGTGCTGGACTGCTGTTGCACCTTTGATTCATGTATTTCGAAAAAGGCAATTACAAAAGCAAACGCAAGAGCAACGCGATGTTCATCGGATTAGTCGTCTACTCAACACTATTTTGTTAGCCCACAGCGACTTACTTTCATGAAGCTGATACTTCAGGAAGGAGTTCAACGACCTTCAAGGTCCACTCATACACACGGCTATTCACCCAAGGGGAGCCTTGTTCAACAATAGTCACCGTAATGGTGTGGTCGCCTACGAGGAGGTTGGTTCCAAGAAGTATTGCAAAGTCCTGGTCCAAATCGCCGTGTGGCATGAGGATTGAAGAGGATTGAGTATTCGAGATTCGCCCTGTATTATTGATGATCACTTCTGAATTATTTTTCCAAAACTCCGAATCACTTTCCAATTCGGCTAAACCAGCATTATTTGTTAATTCGACCGTGACATTTGCCCCTTCGACATTCACGTTATCAGCCAATCCGAACAAGAGCCAGATATCCCCCGTTAATTGGCCACCTTGTTGGACTTCCCAAGTGAGTGTACCTGATTCGCCAACACCTTCTGAGAAATTGAATTCATCGCCTTCATTTTGAACTAAAACCCATTTCTCGGCTAATTGAGGCGCAACAATGTCACCCAACGGTGGATTCACCAACAGGAATGCCATAGCCAAGAAAGTGAAGGTATGAAGAAAACTCGCTTTGAACCATGTCCCTTTCGTATACAATTCATTGTACCCTGCAGGTAGGACCATGCGATGGACCTGTGGAATAAGGAAGATTGCCGCCAATGGCGCAAGATAGAGTATGTCGGATTTCTCAACCGTTGTTCTTGGCATCAAAACGTATCGCATCAACAAAGAGACGATGACAGAGAAGGAGAGGACGAGCCACATTGAAGCAGTTTCTGCCTTTTCTTTGGCTACGTGTTTGACAGGGTCGAAAGCCTCGATTCCAAGGTCCCGCCCACTGCGGCGTTTCATCCGCTCTTTGCCCTCATCTGCCACTCGCTTTTGACGGTCCACCGAGGCGGCGGACATAGCAGTGTTGAGGTCAACCATATCGGTCCCTAAGGAGTCGAGTGCATGAAGGCTACGGTGAAGTTACATCACTTTTCAGCCGTATGGTTGAAATGGGGAACGCGACAGGCGAGAGATAAGCCGGGGTGGCGTAGTTGGTGGCGCGTCGGACTCATAGGGCAGCCTTGACAGGCAATCGTATGACGTGCATACCCCTTGCGGTGTCTGAGACATCCGAAGGTCGCGGGTTCAAGCCCCGCTCCCGGCACCATTCTATTTTTGCAAGGGGAGAATATTCATTTTCCGTATTTAGTCCTGCGAACTGTTGATGTGCTCTCGGCATGTGGGGAATACATGGTTGATGCTCCCGCCGTAGGTCAACGAGTGAAAGTTGAGGTCGACAGCCACAATGGCCCAACGACTGTTGAAGGGGTTGCTCTTCACCCTGCAGCAAAAAACCATGTGACTGTAAAACTTGTAAATGGCTATAATGCAAGTTACCCACTTGAGGATGTTCAGTCGATCGAAATCCTTGGTTCAACCACCACGCCGACTGTTGCGTCACCCGTGGCAGTCGGCACAAATGATTCACTACCTCGCGTTCGAATCCTCCACACTGGAGGCACTATTGCTTCGAAAGTAGACTATGCAACCGGAGCGGTCGTGGCTCGTTTTGAGCCTGAAGAACTGATTGCGAGTTTACCAGAACTCACCACGCTTGCCAATATTGAAGCGGTCAAACTTGGCAACATGTTCAGTGATGATATCCGTCCACAGCATTGGAATTCCATTATTCAGGCATCAAAGCAAGCCTTTGAAGATGGATGCGATGGGGTTGTCGTCACGCATGGTACCGATACATTGCATATTTCATCAGCGGCTTTGAGTTTTGCTTGGGCAGGTAAAGGCGAAACTCCTCCTGGTCGAATTGCTTTTGTTGGCTCACAGCGTTCGTCGGACCGAGGTTCTTCAGACGCAAGTGAAAATTTACTTTCCGCTGTGCATTGGGCTGCTCATGGCCCTGCACCTTGTGGAGACGCGGGCGATGGAGTCGTAGTCGTCATGCATGCATCCAACAACGATGGAGTCTGTGCAGTCTATCCAGGGGTTGGTGTTCGCAAATTACACTCCTCGCGTAGAGATGCATTCCAGCCAGTCAATTGTGAAGCACTTGCTATGATTACTATCGACAATGGTACATGTTCACATATATTGGAAAAGAGATACGAAGAATCTCTCGCTAAAACGGATTCTCGCCCAATCTGTCAACAACCGACGATGTATGAGACAAGTGTTCGAATCGCACAATTTGTTGCTGGGCCTTGGCTTCATTCAGAGGAAATCGAAGCGATTGTGCTAACTGGTGTCCAAGCAATCATCATTCAGGGTACTGGTCTTGGCCACCTACCGATCGAGGACCCTGGTAAAGATGCACCAGAAAATACCAAATTGTGGCGTGCTCTTACCCGATGTATTAATCGAGAAATTCCAATCGTTGTAACCAATCAATGCATCCATGGACCGGTTGACATGAATGTCTACTCAAAGGGTCGAAAACAAATGGAGATGGGGATTCTAGGACATGGCATTGTTGCAGCACCAGACACTGTTGTTGTCAAAGTTCACTGGGCACTTTCAAACAGGATGAAAATCGAAGACGCGGTAGTTGCAAACCTTTGTGGAGAAGGGAGCAATTTACTTCGTTCATGAGCGCTTGAATGAAAAACCGAGAAGGGGTGGAGAAGATATGGCAGGGAATTCGAGTGAACGTCTCGAGGAACTCCAGTACAAGCGAGAACAAGCTCGTCTCGGCGGCGGATTGAAACGTCAAGAAGCGATTCGTACCAGTGGCAGAGGCACCGCCCGTGACCGAATTGCCTTACTTCTCGATGAGAACTCTTTCATTGAAATCGACTCATTCGCCACCCACCGTTCAACGGAGAACGGCATGTTCCTCCATCATACGCTGGGAGATGGGGTTGTTGCAGGACATGGCACAGTAAATGGTCGACGCATCTACTGTTTCGCGCAAGATTTCAGCGTACATGGCGGAAGTATGGGTGAAATGCATGCCAAGAAGATCGCTAAAATTATCGAAATGGCAGAACGTGTAAAGGCTCCAATTATCGGCATGTGGGATGGTGGTGGCCAACGAGCCCATGACGGAATCTCTGCCTTGGCAGGAACAGGGGAATTGCTCGACAGATTAGTCCAATGCAGTGGCCGAGTACCGATTATTAGTTTAGTTCTTGGACCGGTTGTCGGAGTATCTGCACTTGCTGCAAGTTTAGCAGACTTTACCATCTTAGGAGAAGAACACGGGCAATTGTTCCTTTCATCCCCGCTGGAGACTCCAGAAGTTCTTGAAGGTGAAATCGATGCCGCTGGTCTTGGAGGTGCATCTCTCCACGCTTCACGCTCTGGAATTGCTTGTATGATTGCTGAAGATGAAGAAGATGCTTGCACTTTGGCAACTGAAATCCTCTCGTATTTACCAGACCACAATATGGCTGATCCACCTCGAGAGGAAACTGCAGACCCCGCCGGAAGATTAAATCTGGACTTACAAACGCTGGTTCCAGAAAATCCGAACAAACCCTATGACATGGTCAAAGTGGTTGAAGAAATTGTCGACGATGGTATCTTTGTCGAACTGTTTGAAGCATATGCGGATAACATCATCATTGGTTTTGCACGCTTGGAAGGAAAAACGATTGGCGTTGTTGGAAATCAGCCGAAAGTATTGGCAGGATGCCTTGACATTGACGCATCAATCAAGGCTGCACGCTTCATCCGCACCTGTGATTCATTCAACATCCCATTGGTTACCTTTGAAGATGTGCCTGGGTTTTTGCCCGGTGTTGTTCAAGAATGGGGTGGGATTATTCGTCACGGCGCCAAACTGTTGTTTGCATATGCTGAAGCGACGGTTCCAAAACTCACACTTGTGACACGAAAGGCATACGGTGGAGCGTATTTAGCCATGTCCTGCAAGCACTTGCAAAGTGACTACAACATCGCTTGGCCGACCGCAGAATTAGCAGTCATGGGTGCCGAAGGGGCGGTTAACGTCATTCATCGCAGTGAAATTGCTAAAGCACCAGACGACCAAAAGGAAGCAACGCGACAACGATTGATTGCCGAGTATAAGGCTAAATTCGGAGACCCTTATGTCGCCGCCCGTAACGGTTGGTTGGACGATGTTATCGAACCAAGTGAGAGTCGCCTTCGTCTGTGTCGTGCCCTCGACATCCTTCAATCCAAAAGGGAATGGAGCCCGCCTAAAAAGCATGGAAATATTCCACTTTGAATCACTTCTTTTGTGTTGCACGGGACAATAAACCGCCGCTCCTCGACGTCTTAGATAATTCTATTTCTACTTCTTCCTTGACCTCAACAACCGGTAATTCGGAAGCGGCATTCGTCCCTTTCCGAAGAAAAACAACGATGCTGCCTAAAATGATGAGAACAACCAAACTCAGTGT
>CAJJCM010000022.1 GCA_905182635.1 uncultured Candidatus Poseidoniales archaeon | reverse complement strand
TTCATCACACCAAGCAAGTGATTGTGAATACAATGTAAATGGAATGTATTTTGATACAGATGGTCCCACAATGTTCGATGGATATTCATCTGACCATCCATTCATGGCCGATGGACCTTGGATTTGGTTCGGCTTTTTTGCTGTTGCATCTTTGTTATCACTCGGTCTTTTGGGCAGAGGCTATCGAGAAATACGTTCGCTTAAATTACAATTCAATAAAAGGAAAGCCGAAACTGCCCTTATACCAATGCTCGCTCTCGACCCGAAATGCGTTTCAGAAGGTCGAGTTGATTTACCTATGCCGATTGAACCCCTTTACCCAACCATTATAGAACAATTTACATCTCCATTACTCTTGTTTACCTCAGTTTTAGTGACTTTGGGGACACTGGCTGCTGTTGCGTATGAATTATTTGATGGTGGTTTCAAAGATAATTATAAAATCTCCACTGACTTGTTTGATTTACCAATTTTTGATGAGTATGTTTTAACGACGTTTTTGGCATGGTATGCTTGTATGGTTGTGTATGTCTGCTATACATTATTCCCGTATTTTGACCGACCCATATACGGGGATTCATTCTCTCTTCTTTCCCCTCAAATGACGGGTATTGATTCAAACCAAAATCTAAAGTCTGTTATCGAAGAGCCGGTAATTGAATCAAATGAACCTGCTCGTATTGATGCAGTGATACAAATTCTGGAGTTGGAAATGCTTCGTGCCCGTCAAGAAACTCAACGTCTCAAAGGAGAGTTGAACGTAGCGAATGAGAAAGTTGTGACATTGAACTCTGAACTCGATGAAAAATCATCTGAACTTGAAGATATGCGTGTGGTGAAGAAAAACATGGAACATGTGCTTGAAGAGCAATCGCAAGGTGACGGTAAAAGCCTTACAATGGCTGATTCAGTTTTGGTTGGTGATGCATTGTTTGGTTCTACAAAAATTGACCAACAAATCGTGAATGACCCTGCTGCAATAGCCAAAGCAGCCATCGAAGCCTATCAAATGGGAAAGAAAGACGCTGAAAAGTGATCAATCATTCCACTTGCCCAAGGCATCACGAAGAGCCGGCTCAAGTGTGGCATACTGGAACTCATAGCCACTCTCCACCAATCGGTTTGGAAGAACCTTGGAACTATCAGTTGCAAGCGTCACACCCATCTTACCGAGTAAGAACCAGATTCCAAACGTTGGAACCGGAATGAATGAAGGCCTCCATAACACCTTGCCTAATATTTTGGCAAATATTTTTTGTCGAACTGGATTAGGCGAACTGAAATTGTAGGCACCATTGCATTCTTTTGTCATCATGACGTGATCAATAGCATAGACTTGGTCGTCCATGGCCATCCACGAATACCATTGCTTACCCCAACCGATTGGCCCACCTGCACCCAATTGGGCAGGAAGGAGCATTTTCTTCAACGCACCACCGGTTGCATCCAGCACAAGACTTGTGCGGCAGTGGATTGTACGAATCCCTGCATCGCGTGCCGGTTGTGCAGATTGTTCCCATGCGTCACAAATATCAGGAAGGAAACCTTCACCTCTTGGAGATTCTTCGGTGAGTTCTTCGTCTCCTCGGTTACCGTAGAAGCCAATAGCGCTCGAAACGATGAACACCTCAGGTTTCTTTTCCAGTTGAGCGATGGTTTTGGCTAAGAGTTCTGTACTCTGTGTTCGACTTTCGCGAAGAAGTTCCATACGTTTCTTTGTCCAACGTTTGTCACCAATCCCTGCCCCTCCAAGATGAATAACTGCATCAAAACCTTCGAGGTCTTGTGGATTTATTTCACCTTCACTTGGCTTCCATTGAATTTGATTCTTACCAGGTGTGCCGCGAACTAAGCGCCAGACCTCATGATCTGCAGTGTCAAAAAAGGCAATTAATTGTCGGCCAATAAGGCCGGAAGAGCCTGCGATAAGGATACGTTTGCGTTCCATGTGCGCGAAATCCTTGTAGCGCTTGGCATCTTTCGTGAGTCGTATTTCGCGTGCACGAAACATACGGGTGAGACGACGTTTGATACTGCCACCTCCAAAGATTCGACCCAAAACACCCATCGGGAGAGTATACTCGACATGGTCATCGACTCGACATGTACCGTCTTCAGTTTCCACAAAAGAGTGAACATGGTGCCATGTCTTGAACGGTCCACTGACCATTGTATCTTCGAAGGCATGAGGAGGATTGTAGCCTGAATGTTCGGCGATCCATTTCATCTTAATTGGGCCCATTGGAAATTTGAAAGTGAGCCGTGAGCCGTTTTCAAGCGAGGAGCTTTCTCCGACCTGTTCTGCAGTTTCCCACGGGGGCATTAATCGTCGAAAAGCACCTTTTCGCTCATGCCAGGCAAATGTTTCTTCTACATTGGTAACTACTTTGGTCGAATGATTATATTCCATGGATTCACCTCATTATCGAAATTCTTGTAAGTACGGTTTAAGGTCGAACTTACGACGTGTATTTGCAGAAGACATATAGCGTATTTTTCCAAATATCGCTCGTTCAGGGCCCCATGCACGGTCATGTCGACCAAGAACCCAGAATATACCTGAGTAGGAATTCGGGTCACGACCATCCAGCGCATAGCGGTCGTTGAGTTCAATCATCCAATCAGCAGCATCTTGTGGGGTTGGTGCCCATTCGAGAATGCGCTTACCCCAAAGCATGCGTAAGTAGTTGTGAATTATTCCATTCCGGACCAATTGCCGCTGCGCTGCATTCCAAATTTCATCATGTGTATCGGCTTCTTCGATTTGTTTGAGTGTGTAGTGAACTCGTTCATCACTTGCATGTTCCATCAAGGTTGTTTTCGCCCAATTTGGGAGTGATTCGTATTTGTTATGTTGAGGATTATGATAGGCATTATTGAATCCAAGTTCACGCCATGTTATGATTTGGTCAAGGAAACTTTCGACAGCAGGTTCGAGATTCCACCACCCTTCACGGGAACCTTTTCGAGGCATTTGAATCGTTTCAGGGTCCCAGCCGTTTGATTGGAGTATTTGCTGGACCACTTCGATGGTCGAAATATGACCGAAATGGAACCATGGTGAAAGTCCACTGGTTGCGGGTTTACTGACAGCATTACGGTCATCAGCATAACGGATCAAACGGTTTGCTAGGAATTCCTGTAACATCCGAACACTCGTACTGCGCCCACCTTGAGCATGAGATACAGCGGGTATGGAATGGTCAATTTCTATTGTCGATAATGCTTCACGGCCAGCACTTCCATTTTCTCCAACCCGCCACAACCATTCGTACGGAGTGACATGAACACCCCATTGCGAGGAAAGTTGTTCGAATAATTCATCATTTAGCCACAAATCTTGGTCTTTTGGAATCGGATTGAATTGTGGCCATGTGTCCATGCATTCAACAAAACGTAGATGAACAAAACGACGGAACCCATGTGCAGTTGGATAAGCACGGTCAGTCCAGGACATGGGGAATACACCATTTGAATCGACAGCAACCATTCGACGATTGGTCGTACGGCTGGCATGGTAAACGGCCTTCAATGGATAATAGGTTGGGAAATCATCGGTAATAATCATGACAGCCTTTTGAGAGAGGTCGTGAAGTTTTCCTTTTTGTCCACTTAATGGAGTTTCAACCCATGGGATGTAACGAATATTATTGTCTTTGAAGATTTGAATGTTTTCGAGCATACCTTGTACCATAAAGGTACAAATTCTGTCGTTTGAATACTCATGACTGGTTGAAATTTCCTCCAGTACCAGCAAAGGAACATTATGTTGAACAGCCATATCAGCCGCGTACTCTAATGCAGCATTACAGTTAAATCTCCGATTTGCAATCATCCAATACAGAATGTATTGTCCTTCAGAATTCATGGGTTTGTTGTTGCAGGAACGAACACGGTCTACCAATCTTGAATTCATGCTCTCCCTCCCCAAGTTTTTGGAAGCGTATGCAACATGTAAGGGTGACCTTGACTCGGCTGATAATCAATAGTTTGCAATGTCTGATTTGAATTCACAGCAGAACTCGCCATTGAATGCATAGCATCACTGATCCAATTCAAATCCTCGAATTCATCAACATGTATGTATCGTGTTTCCAAAACTTCTTCTCCAGGAACTGGAGTTTGGTCCTCAAGTAATTCGACCAAATAGGCGATAAAAATAGCGGGAGTTCCTTCTATTAACCGTTCACGAATGGCTTGCACCCCAATGATTCGACCTTCAACTGAACATTCCTCGGAGAGTTCCCGTAATGCAGCATGACTTGGCAACTCATTTTCATTGACGTATCCCTTAGGAAGCCCCCAACAACCTTTGTAACGGCCATGTGCTTCTTTGACCAGTAGAATGCTGCGAGCTTTGCGAACAAGGGCCGCAACTCCAACATCACATTCTACGGTGTGCATTGACGAGTGTTTTGAGATTGAAGTTATAAAGAAGTGTTTTTGATAGTTCAAGGTTTGATACACTGCTTTATATCCGAATCGAATTATGTAATTTCATGCAGAAAAATAAGATTCTGGCCCAGAAGATC
>CAJJCM010000021.1 GCA_905182635.1 uncultured Candidatus Poseidoniales archaeon | reverse complement strand
CAATGCTGTGTCTTCCGGGACTTCTTTTTTGGTCTCATTAAATTTCGCCATCCAGTCACCAACATCTTCCGGACTTTCTTTCTGATACATTTCATCTTGCTGTTGCTGTTCAAGTGTTCTTTGTTTCCGCGATGAAATTGATTTGGAGATGATTACTCCGGAAAATATGACGGCACAAATCATCAAAAACCAAGCCTTGAGAATTTCCACGCCCGTATTGAACGCTGCACCAAAATCAAAGGAATCATCGACCTCAGTTTCTTGCCAAGGGATTCCTTTGTAGTCGCCTTTACTGGTATGGACAAAGAGGGTGCCCGGGTCAAATTGAGAACGAACGGTTGTATTGACCCATACAGTACCGTTACTTTGTTGGTCTGTGGGTAAATCAACCCAAGCACGAACTGTAAAATTGTAACCAATTGGTATGCCACTCACTTCAAAAGAGCGAGGGAACTCTATATCTTCTTCATAGATGGCGAAGATTGGAGGTATGAACGACAGATCAGTTGAGTGTGATGATTGCAATTGCACCAATAGCCCGTCAGCAGTGTTCCCCTCATTTCGGAGTGTCATGGCGATTGAAAGCCTACCTTGACTGTCAATTTCTTCGATGATGTCGGTGAATACCCATTTGATGACAGGAGCTATTTTCACGGGTACACTTGCACTACCAACGAGTGTATCCGTGTTGAGCAACCGGATTTCAACAACGACGTCTCCCAATTCAAAGGCGGTTGCAGTTGAGTTTGCTGTTATATTGAGTAGGTCGATTTCGAGCAAACTATTCGGTCCAAGTTCGGTGGTTGATACAAGGAGTTCAGCGTCGACAAAATCTGGAATTTGAGTGATTGAAAACTCGTAACTATCGACCGCATTCCCTGTATTCTCAAGGGATACTCGAGCATCACATGATGTATTCGGCAGTAAATTCTGACACGAATTCGTCAACAATTGAACCGACCCACTCCGAATCCAATCGATTGAGGCACCGACATCAATGGTCTGCATTCTGGCCAACGCACCGTCGGCAAATACCCGTACTCGAATGTCGACTTCACCTGAGTATTCAAGTGGTGCTTGGAATCCAATTTCGATGGTTCGTGATTCATTCGGTTGGAGAGTCTGGTCCTCTAATCCACCGAAAAGAGCAACTGTCCAATCATCAACTGTGATTCGGTCATCGATAGAAATCCCTCCAATTGGCTCACCGTTTTGAGAAATTGCTTGAAGTTCAATGTTGAGGCGATTCAGCGCATTTCCATTGTTTCGGACCACAATTGGAATTCGGTCAGTTCCTCCCGGTTTAAGCAGTAAATCATCGGCGATACCATCGATGGTGACATTGTTAAAACCATTCATCAACAAATCAAAAGACCATTGTGAAATTCCACCATCAATCCCTGATACAGCCTTTAATTGAAAACGAGGTCCGGTATTTACAAGCGGTGCCCCATCAATAATTGGGGGCACATCAATCCAGAGGAATACATAGGTCAGTGAGTCTGGCTGAAGGGTTTCAAAAGCATTTACTCCTTGAGTTGAATCCATTGTCCATCCCCAATTCCATCCCGTTTGAGAATACAAGTTGAACATGATATCATCTGCCAAAGTGGCATTATTTGTGATGTTCATAGCAACTGCAGTTCTGGTTCCAGGCGTGACAATGAAGGTGGAAATTCCCGTTACACCAAAGTTTAGATTTGAATACGGTGCAACTTGAGCTTGAAAGTTTTCAAGTTGATACCAGGTCGGATCGTTTTCAGAAGTAAAATTCAATGTGAAGTTATACAACCCAAAAGGGGCACTTGCATCGGCAGTGAGATTGAATTTAACCTGTCGCAGATAGCCACTTTCGACAAATTTCGAGTGCGGTAAACCGGTTGCTACGAGGCCATCGACTTCCGATTCCAGTTGAAAAGAATAGGTGTCGTCGTTGTCACCTGTATTATGGAGCGTAAACAGAACTTCAACACGTTCATTTTGATGGAGAGTCAATTGATTGAGCCCAACCACATCAAGTTCACTGTTTCGTGCATGGGATGGTGTAGCATCGGCTCCAGTAATGGCGAAAGAAACGATTGAATGCATCAGGATGAGCATCACAATGACCACTCTGCGCATAGCCTGTCCAAGTGGTCGAGCACTTCAACGTCACTCAATTCATGCCTCACAATGATTCGTAGTCTTCATGAAGCAGATGCATCTCGGCACACTATGGCACCACTTTGGCCCTTTGGGAAAAAGAAACAACCTCATATGCTTGATGAACCTGAACCACAACCGATTATGTATCGTAGAAATGAAGAAGCCTCCGAGGAAGTTTTAACCGATAATACTCATCGCGAATCAGCCGATTACAAGGCAGCAGTATCCTTATTTGGCAACGGTGATACGACGGTAAAACGCGCCGAAGAGCAATCTCAATTCTATGAAGGCATTGTTGATTCTTCTTCATTACCTGTGGCTACTGAAGAATTCAAATGGGTTCATCATACCGATGGCTATCACTATAAACAATTTGCCAGTGGTACCTTTGATTCAGTTGCCCATCAAAAAAGCACAGAAGGCACGTATACACCTTACCAGTCTTAAACTGGGTCTGGAAGTACAGACTGTAATGCTCCAATATCGAACTCTGCTCCATTCAAAGGCACACGTAATTCGTAGTGTGCGCCGACAGCAGGGTCCATTTCACCAAAGCAACCGATGTGGACATTGTCGATGATCACTTTTGCACACCGTCCAGTAAGCCAGGGTCCCATTGTACCTTTCAATGGTTCAATGGTGTATTCTTTTGCACCAAGGTCCCTCAAAAGTGCTTGGACTCGCCCTCGTATTGCGGCAAAGCCACCGCCTTGTTCTGCGATTAAGAAAGCAAAGCGTTCACTGTTTTTATGGTCTCGAATCACAGTTCCCAATTCATAGACTGCTTGGGGTAAGTCGTGATGGCGGTTTGATGCCATCAAGCGGAAGAGGCCTGGGAGGAGATAGTGTCGTAGTAACGTATGGTCGATGGTAATCGGATTGGTAATACGAGTGACTTCTCCCATCGGAGGCCATCGCATCGCTTCAAATTGGTCAACGTCATTTGACAAAGTAAGCGATTGAATTTGCATCAATCCAAGGCCTTGGAGAGATTCTCTCAGGCGGCGGCGTATTTGGCTATCTTGTCGAGGTATTGCAGTGAGGGGTGCCTTTGGAACATCGCTTCCTAGATCTTCATAGCCATGCCCAATCGCAACATCCTCGACTAAATCAATCGGGTGGAGGATGTCAAATCTCCATCGCGGCATTGCAATGGTAAGAATCGTGTCACCTTCGACCACATCTGACATTTTTGTAATTTTGAGCGATGTGAATTCAGTTGCAGGCTTTCGACCCAAATATTCTCCACCCATTCTGTTGATGGCCGAAGAAATCTCTTCATCCGTAAGTTTGCGGCCAAGCAACCCATCAAGGAGCCGCTGAGTCACTTGATGAACAATCGGTTCGGGGTGAGGCAGGTGTTCAACCGTCCCATCATATCCCGTTACTTCGACTGATTCAATGATGCCCCCACGTTCTTGCAGTTGCAGTGCAATGAGCGTTAAACTTGATTCACAAGCACGCCGGTCCCATCCAGTAACATCAATGAAGAAGTCTTTCGTTGTGTGACTTACCGTTGTGTGGCTTCCATTGATAATTGGAGGAAATGAAAGAACATCGTTGTTCGAGTCAAAAATAATTGGATAAGAGGTCATGCCTTCGAGTAAATGAGCATAGTCGATTCCTTTTGGGTGTGTTGTTAGAATGTCATCAAGCGTCATAGCTTCAGTCATTGCCAAGGGGCAAAAAGCCGTTGAACTTGGTACCGCTTGAACGCGGAAAGGAGGAGCGATTTTAGCAAGGTCATGAACGCCAATCGACGCTCTTCTTCGACCTCTGCCCAAAGCAAAATGTAACTTCTCTTGGTGGTCCATGAGCGCCTTGATGAACTCATCTTTTTCTTGTTCGGTTCTACCAGTCTCAACATTTCGCACAACTGCTCCTAAAATGACCGGACGAATGTGTTCAAGTTCCGCATCGACCGTCATCCGAATCGAGCCGGTGATTACATCAAGACTCGGTTCGCTTTTGGCACCATGTAAAAATGGTCGAATCGCTTTCGCAAGTGTTTCTCCTGACAAAAGGTCGGGACGGTCAGGAAATATTTCGATATCGAGGGTGTTCTCATCACATGTATCAATATCGGTGCCCAGTAACGGCAATTGAATCGCCATTTGTTCAACATCATGCTGCAATCCATGTTGAGCCAAGAGTCGGCTCAGGAGTTTTTGTTCAATAGAGATTGTTGGCATACTTTCACCTCAACGTGCAAACCAATGTGGTAGCGGTCGGTCATAACCGACGAGTCGCAGTCCACTGATGGCTGCTGTTTCATAATCAAGAGCACGCAAATGTTGGCGTTGGAGGAGTTCAATAGAATCAAGTCCAAGTCGTTTAAGAATGTCCGTGAGTTCAGTCGATATACTTTGTAACCAGTGTGCTAGGTCATGTGGGTCTTGCATTGGAACTTCGCAGCAAACTACACTGATTCCAGAGGCGCAGAGGATTGCCAAATCCTGTCCACTGGCCGAGAGTCCAAGTAATATTCCAGTTTGTATTCCTGTGTCCGATAAGTGGGATGTAGTTGAACGGCCAATCATGGGGAGTGCAGCGGCTTCAGCCATTCCAGAACCGTCTTCAATCCGGCTGATTGCCAAATCAATATCATGGTGAGCTGAGCGAACATGCAGTGATTCGACACGGGAAATTGCGTTGAGGAAGGAGATCGGCTTATCCATACTAAGCATTGTACGTGTTGCAACGATAAATCCATCGATTTCTTCCGAATTCATTGCAGGTAGGTCATCAAGGTCAACGACCATTCCACTGCAGTGTTCCAAGAGTTCAGGGGCATCTGCTAAATTTGATGCATCAATGAAAACAAAATCGATTGGGCGAGGTTGTTCTCGAGTGATAAACGGTTGCTTTGCCAAAATCTGTGAGGCAAGAGGGTCACTTTCATCCGGCATTATGAGGAACTCGCCACTCGAAACAACTGGGAGAAGTGGTAAAGGGAGAGCAATTGGTGATTTTTCACCTTCACCATCTGCTACCAAGACGACTGTATCGCAAGTTTGGTAGGCAGCAGTGTGATGCAAATCGCCAGCAACTAAACCAATGCTTGACAAATCCGATGTTGAGACTGGAGGTTCCGGTGCTTCGACCTGAAGCATTTCCGAAGGCACCAAACAAGCGGCGTCCTTTGGAATATCCAATCCGGCATTATCGAGTTCGGCATTGATGGATTTGACTTCTGCAGCAGTAAGCAGTCTTTGTGTTACACCAGTGGGAAGCCGACTTGGATATCGCCCATTTATGACGATTTTACCACCGGTCATGCCAGCGCCAGGGTCTATGCCAACATCTCCATGGATGACGATGAGTCCATCTTTCATTCCACCGCCAATACGTGCACCTGCTGAACCGCGGATCACCAAAAGTCCGCCTTGCATTAAAGCACCGGCATCGTCACCGACTCCATCCATGACGCTGATTTTTCCGCTGCGCATTGCATATCCCGAAAAATCACCAGCCATCTGTTCACAGACAATCGTATTGCCACGGTTAGCAGCACCGAGAAATGCGCCAGTATCTCCCTGGATTGTGAAATTACCGCCGCTACCAAAAGCAGCAATCCATGAGCCAAGAACTCCGAGGGCTCGCATTTTTGAACCGGTGGGTAAGTTTGGGCAGAGTCCAAGTTCACCGTTTTTTGGAACTGGGTCGCCTGCACTGGTCCAGCCAATGCGAAGTATTGCATCTTGTTTGGCAGCCTCAATCAACCTCGGGCCGAGTTTCTTGTTGATATTGAAAGAGCGTTCAACAACCTCTCGTGGTTCGGCCATGATGATTGCCTGTTGCTCCATATCCAAATAGCCTCCCGTGACAAAAGTTCAATTTTTCATGTTTGAGTTATGAGTTAAAAGAACCGAAGCGATTTTTTCACAATTTCAACGATGTGTTAATAGAGGGTCTTCAAAGGCAGGTATAATGAGAACCATGACAATTAAGGTGGCCATCAATGGATACGGTACAATCGGAAAGCGTGTTGCGGATGCAGTCGACGCCCAAGATGATATGGAAATTGTAGGTGTGACGAAGACACGGCCTGCGTTTGGTTGCGACTTAGCCGTTCGAAAAGGTTACCCGCTTTTCTGTACTTTTGATGATGCTGAGCGTATTGCATCCTTTGCGGATGCAGGCTATACTTGCCATGGAGGCTTATCTGATTTACTTGCACTTGCCGATGTTGTGATCGACTGTTCTCCTGGGAAAGTTGGTGCTTCTAACAAAGCAACCTACGAGCAAGCCGGTGTGAAGTGGATCTTCCAGGGTGGTGAGAAACATGAAATGACTGGCATGTCCTATACATCATCAGCCAACCACATGGAAAATATGAATGTCCCGGGCACTCGTGTAGTTTCATGTAATACCACTGGTCTTTCACGAACATTAGTTCCTTTGTATAACCACTGTGGTGAATTGAAAGTCGAATGCACCATGATTCGAAGAGCAGCAGACCCTGGTGAATCAAATAAAGGCCCAATTAACGCCATCAAACCTGTGTTAAAAGTGCCATCGCACCATGGACCCGACGTCATGACCGTCAAACCAGAAATCCAAATCAATTCGATGGCTGTTGCAGTTCCAACCACCATTATGCATGTTCACGTCGTCACTGCAACTTTGCCTGAAGGCCATGGTTTAACAACCGCTTCGATTTTAGAGATGTGGTCGAATAGTCCTCGTTTGGTCATCATGAATGGTGCTGAAACTGGTATTGCAACGACTGCTGAAGTGATGGAGTTCGCACGAGATATCGGGCGGAAATGGGGTGATTTACATGAGATTTTCATCTGGGAAGATGGTGTCAAACTCGAAGGAAATACGCTCTACTATTTCCAGGCAATTCATCAAGAATCAAATGTCATTCCAGAAAACGTCGATGCCATACGAGCATTGATGGGTGTCGAAGAGGATTGGCTTGTCTCTGTTGCCAAAACTGATGCTGCTATTTCAAAGTACAACAATCTTTGATTTGTGTGCCCCTTTGGGGCACAGGCAAGGGGCGTTTTGAAAAGGGTAATTGATTACGATTGCTCATGCAAGACATCCGACGACCGGTCATCATGCTCTTCTTGCTTCTCTTGACTTCTCTGGGTCCAGTGCTCCAAACCGACACTTCAACACCAATGCTAACGCCGCTTGACGAGGGTGTCGAACCTTCACAATCCGAACGTCTTGAACTGGCATCAACGCTTTGGGAGGCTACTGAACCAATTCCGTTTGCGAATGTGGAACTTAGCTCATCGACAGGAATGATTCGCATTCAGTCCGGTGAATTCGACCCCTTGCTCTCAGATGGCCCCGCCTTGGATGCCCATTTCATTGATTTCAAAGATCCTGTTCAAACTGCTTTTGCCATTCTTCAGTTGCATGAGCATGATGGTAACATACTCGAACAATTGGTGAAGGATTATTCCATAACCCCTTTGGACTTTATCGCTGACGAAGGTTGGTTGATTCGCCTCCCTTCACCTCCAGTCTCATCTCTTGAAGCACTACAGAGCGATGAACGAGTTCGTTGGGCTGGCGTTCAACATCCTGGATGGCGAATGCATTCCTCGCTCCTTGAACCGGCATCGATGACTCATCTTGCACTTGTTCCTTCGTCTGACCTCGCAATTGGCGGTTTGGATTCACTCAGTCTCGATTTGGTCCAAATGGGAGCGAAAGAAGCATGGTGTGGTATCGGGTTGTGTGAAGTACACTATGATGCAGATTTCCAATCTGTTCTCCTCAACAACATCATGCATGATGGACGTATTATCTGGACCGAACCTACGACTGGATTTATTTTGCACAACGCTGTTGCCGGTGCGATTATCGGTTTGAATGACGTTGCAGCCAATGCATCCTTTACCCTTGATGGCTCTGGCGAGACAATCGCAATTTCCGATACTGGATTGGATCAAGACCATCCCGATATCATTGGTCGTGTTGCAGGAGTCTACACAAATTTTGGACTCGACCCTTCGCCTTCTGATTCCAATACTGGCCATGGGACACACGTGGTTCTTTCGGCACTTGGTGATGGCACCGGGGATGCTTCAGCACAAGGGATTGCACCAGGTGCAAGCCTTGTCATGTATGCTCTTGAGCATGACCCAACGGGTGTATTTGGACGGCTTGGTTCAATCTATGACTTGCTCAACGATGCAGAACAAAAAACTGCACGTATCGCCATCAATGCATGGGGGTCAAATGGAAACTATGGACACTATACCGCAGACTCTAGGTCTGTCGACCTTCTTGTAAATGATAAAAATACCGTACTGCCTTTATTTTCAGTTGGCGACCGAGGTAACCAAGGTGCATCACAAGTTTCTGCTCCGGCTACTGCCAAAAATGTGCTTGCTGTTGGAACCTCTCAAACGGGTGCATTAGCCGGTAGTGTTGCAAACATCTCGAGCCAGGGCCCAAGCCTTGATGGCCGAATAAAGCCAGATATTGTAGCACCTGGAATGAACATCTGTTCGGGATTGGCTGAAGAAGCAAAATCACCAGCAGGTTTGGGATGTGCAACAGGTACACATACAGATGGGAGTAGTCTCTATATCTCACTCTCTGGATCATCACATGCTACAGCAATCGCCGGCGGTACTACCGCATTAATTCGAGAATTCTTGCGTGAAGAGATGGGCTTGAATTCTCCCTCAGCTGCCCTCATTAAAGCGACCATCATCAATGGAGCAATAGATTTGGGGACCCCAGATATCCCGAATGCTCAAGAGGGCTGGGGTCAAATTGACCTCGAGCGAACAGTCTTGCCGATGGATGGCTCCACACCACTCAATACCTTTTTCGACCACAACAAGCAACTAAATGCAGGATTTGGGTTGCTCTATTCATTCACACTCGACCCAAGCCATGGCATTGATATGACCCTCGTTTGGTCAGATGAGGAGGGAAGCGCAAACGCTGCTCAATCGAGTCGACGTTTGGTAAATGATCTTGATTTAATTCTTATCGACTCATCGGGAAATGAATGGCTTGGGAATGATTTCTCATCTGGATTTTCGACGACGGGTGGAACTGCAGATTCCGTAAACAATGTTGAACGGATTAAAGTAGCCCCTGGTGTCCTCACGACTTCTGGACAATGGCAGGTAAAAGTCGTTCATCGAGGTGGTACAACTCAATCTTTTGGATTGGTTATGGTTGCAGACGCAACTTCAACTCCTCAATCCGATTTGGCAGCATACAACGGTAGCATCGTTCCTTCTTCCGATGAACCATTGAATAATGATATCATTACGCTTCAATTAAGTTGGATAAATCAAGGCACATTGGCTTCAAATTCATTCCATGTCACTCTTGAAGACCTTACTACAAACGAGACCTTGTTCGATGCAGATCGTTCAGGGCTTGGTGCAGGTCTCGTTGATTCGTTCTTGCTTCAACATCAATTCACGACCACAGGGACACATTCGATTCGCCTTAGTCTCGATACTCTAAATCAAGTTTCTGAGATGAATGACGGTACTAACGGTGTAAACAATAATATCTGGACTCAAGAAATTGAAGTCACTGCCCTCGGTGTACGAGTTGTCGCCTTGGATGCTGAGGGTTTAGCACCCACATCCCCCGAAGATAGAGCCACTTCTGCGATAAATACATTTGATGTTCTCAACGATACAGGCATGGATATTCCAATTCATATTCTTCACGAAGGTACTGGGCAACAAACGGTCACCATTTCGGTGACCAATGTGCAAATGCCACAACCTGGTCGACCGAACTTTTTACTTGCACCTGAAGATTTATGGACAAAGTCAGTCTCTGAAGACGGCCCTTATGTGGTTGAAGGTCAAGGTGAAATTGGCGATTTCAAAAACCTCACAGTCCATATAGAGAATGAGTATTCTGACCTCTCTGATTCATCTAGCCCACGTTATGCACGTGCTGGAACATTCGTGATTGATATCACCGCACGCTACCAATCACAACCGACCGTATCCCACACTCAGCGCATTACAATCATAGTACCCGAAGTGAATGCAGTCAACATTGGCGCCGCAGGAATTTCCGGTCTTTCAGCCGCTCCTGGTGACTCGACTGGATTCGTTATATCGGTCATGAACATTGGTAACACCCCAGGCCAATACATCGTTTCTTGCTCATCTGAAAACCGCTGGCAAGTTATGTTGGGCTCTTCCAATTCTTCGACTTTGGAATTCGAACCGTTGAACATCAGAGAATCACTTCCGATGTATATTCAAATCTTTGTTCCGCCTGTTTCGAACGGAGTCCCAATTGCCGGCTCAACCGATACGGTGACATGCTGGGTCAATTCACTCAACGATGCTGAGATGAATTTCACTCAGTCAGTGGATGTATTGGTTCTTTCACAGGAATCATTTACCAGTGATTTGTATGATGACCTCGGGCCAATCGGCCCCTCAGCTATCAATCGGAATGTCATGGTTGATACCGGTGAACAAGTCAGTCTTAATTTGACCATTGAAAACACTGGGAACTTAGCAATTGATTTAGATGTGAAAATACAACCATCGAATCCATTGTGGCCTCTTCAAGTCTTATATCAAAATCAATCCGACAGTCGACAAATTTCCTTGTCTTTGCAAGGTGGTGAAGTTACAACGGTTAATTTTGTCTTAGGTGTCCCTCCAGTTGCCGAAGAAGGCGAAGCAAATATTTTTGAAATCCGTACCGAACTCAATGCTCAAGCATTTGTTTCGAACACCACCATTTTGAAAGTGAGTGACGACCTTTCATTGGAACTAACCGGTCCTTCAACCGGGGTTGTTGAGACCATTATTTCCTCTGACTTTTCATTTGGAGAATTTCAAGTCACGAACACGGGTAATGCTCCATTAACCCTCAATTGGAGTCATGGACTGGCACCAGATGGATGGATCGTTGGTTTCGCAAACCCAAGTACGTACATTGAACCAAGAGAAGAACGAACCGTTCGTCTCGGATTTATCCCTCCTGCGAATACTCCAGCCTCAGAGAATGTATTCGAATTGGTCGTCACAGTGTTAGGCTTCAATGATGGGCGAATGATTCAAAATTCTATAACGACCGAGGTATCTGTTCTTGCCTCTCACTATGCGAATATTACAGTCGAAGATTCCAGCATCACTCCATTTATTCTAGTTTCACGTGGTGACACCGTCGGTCAAAACATTGTGATTCGTAACGATGGTAATGTTCCATTAAGTGGTGATGTATTGGGTAATGTCTTCGATGGTGACGGGAATATTACTTCTGCATGGACCGTTTCTTGCACTCCAAACAGTATTGAATCAATAGCAGTCGGAGAACAACTCGTACTTCGTGTTGAACTCACACCGAGTGAAAGTGCTCAGAAAGGGAAAGTAATAACGACCATAACCTTGAATTCAGGTGACACTGTTCTGGGGGGATTGGGTATTGAATCATCGATTGAATCAGCTGAAGGGTCAGAGGGATTGTTTAGTTTCTTACCTTTGTATCTGTCCTTGCCGCTTGTGGGTGTTGTACTCATTGGTGCGATAGTTTCTGCTCTTCGTATGAAAAAGAGTGGGCAACTAACGAATTCTGGTGAAGAACTCGTAGCCCCTGATGCATTCGTAAATCCAGATCACCTTGGTACACGAAGGGATGACGCCTTGGATATTGGACATGCGATTGATGAAATTGCCAGTGGAGAAGTATCCTCTGATGAAATCGCTGCGGCATTGGCTCAATCCCTACAGATGCCATTACCGGTTGTTCCGACTGCAGTTCCTTTAGGACTTCCACCGGGAGCAATACCTCAAGGTCTACCAATGCCTCTTCCAGGTGGATTGCTACCTGCTGGATTACCTCCCAAAGCTTTGCCATCTCTCCCAATTCCACAACCTATGCCGATGCCATTCCCAGCACCAATCGCTGCACTTCCTGCACTTGGACCACCTTTACCTGCCACTGGATTGCCTGATGGTTGGACAAGTGAACAGTGGCAACATTATGGACAACAGTGGTTGGACCGCCAGTAACTTCTCAAGGCGTATCTCTAATATGATGCACCGCGAGGGCGTGCTATGAGCAGTATTGTATTGTTTGGACCACCCGGTGCTGGAAAGGGCACACAAGCTGAACGAATCATGGAAGCAACGGGATTGCCTCAAATTTCAACGGGTGACATGTTACGTGCTGCAGTCAAGGCAGGAACGGAAACTGGCATGGTTGCAAAAGGATACATGGAATCCGGGCAATTAGTGCCGGATGGAGTAATCATCGACCTCATCAAAGACCGTATTTTACAACCTGATGCAAAGAACGGCGTTATGTTTGATGGCTTTCCTCGCACCATACCTCAAGCGGAAGCCTTGGCCGAAATCACCCTAGTAACACATGTTATTGCGATCGAAGTGCCTGATGGACGAATTGTTGAACGGATTTGCGGGCGTTACTCGTGTGCTGGTTGTGGTAGCGTCTATCACGACACCTTCAATCCGGTTGCAAGTGATGGTTGCAGTTGTGGACAATGGCAAGAGAAACGTCGAGCAGATGATAACGAAGAGACCGTCCATTCACGTTTGGGTGCTTACCATGAACAAACTTCTCCACTCGCAGACTGGTACCGTTCCAAAGGGATATTCCATGCCGTTGATGGTGACCGAGCAATCGATGATATCACCGAAGATATATTGGTTGTCTTAAACAAATGAGGTGAGGACTTGAATTCCCGAAACAACCGTCGACGAAGAGGTAAAATCAACCGTCGAGAAGTTGCACGAACAAGCCAAATGCGTTTGATTAAAATACTCGAAAATCCTTCACAATACGATGATCAAATTGTGCATTCAAGTTCTCGGCATTTGGTTCGCATTTCACAACGCCACAGACTTCCGATTCCCTCGACGGCACGCCATTTGTTTTGCCGTCGCTGTCTTGTTCCACATCGGTATGGTGAAAATGTGCGAGTTCGAATTTTGGCGGGCCAACGTATTGTGACTTGTTTGGAATGCTCAAATATTCGAAGATACGGTGGCGGACCTAAGTTTCATCGAACACAACGCTCATCAACTGAGTAGAGTGGTCTACGGTACATACTTGAACAAGTGTTTGCTCGGAGGGTTGAGATTCATGACGAGCACCATCCCAGAATCAATTAGGCGAGAGGCTATGTCTCGTGAATTCCAAGTGAGTATTCGAATCGGTAAGTCAGGTGTGACAGACACTTTGATTTCCGAAATTGATACCCAATTACAGAAACGTAGTTTGGTTAAAATCAAATTAAATCGTGGTTTATTCGAACGAAAGGCTATTTCGGAACTATGGGCTCAATTGGCCGAACAAACCAATTCAGTTCTCGTATTGGCGCGAGGTAATGTCGGCGTTCTTTGGCGTTAATCATCCATTCTTTGGGAAATAGTCAAAAGATGACCTTGAATCGAAAACTTATGCGGGGTAGTGGGATGTTCTTAGGTCGTCGACGACACCCATCTCAATACATTGCAATGGGACTCCTTCTTTTTGCAGGTTCAATGATTTTTACATCGAACAGTATCGCTGCGGGA
>CAJJCM010000020.1 GCA_905182635.1 uncultured Candidatus Poseidoniales archaeon | reverse complement strand
TATTGTTGCTCGGGAACTCTGCATCTGAAGCGCGTAACGGTGCACTTGTGGCTCTCAAATCAGTTGGATTAGAGAACCGAGCAGAACATCGTCCTGCCGAGTTATCAGGCGGTCAACAACAACGAGTTGCAGTCGCACGAGCTTTAGTTCATAATCCAGCCATCATTTTCTGTGACGAGCCTACAGGGAATCTTGATTCCGCAACTTCTGCTGAAGTGCTCGAACTCCTTCTTCGCTTGAATGATGAACGTAACACGACCTTTCTCATTGTCACACATGATTCGAACATTGCCGAACATTGTACTCGGACACTGCGAATGTCAGATGGCGTGATCATCGAAGACCAAAGGAAATCAGAGGAGGAGTGACACTGCTGATTCAATTGACCATTCTTTCGATAATGGTTGCCCTCTTGAGTGCAGCATCCACGTATGGAATTGGTCGGTGGAAGCAACTTGGTATCTGGAAAGTCACCTTACTTCTTCTTGGCCCTGTCGCCGATGCCGTACTCGGTTATCTTATTCTTGATTGGCTCTCAGTGTCAGGATTGACCCTATGGGCGGGTGCCTTTGCTATCGGCATCATAAGTCATGTGTTGATGCAACCGCTTCTTGTTCCGCAACGACTCGTCGTCTGGCGCTTGGCAAAGCAAAACATCCTCCGCCGTAAACGTCAAGCAGCACTGCTCATGGTCGGATTATTCATCGCATCAGCAATCATTACCTCATCGATGGTTGTTGGAGACTCATTGGATGCCACTGTTCGTCATGAAGTCGAAGGGGCATGGGGCGAGACCGACATCACCATTTCTGGGTTTGACCTTTCGGTTGGACAACGAGTCACCCTTTCCGAATCTCTTGCCAATGATATGTGGAATGGAATTCAAGATGATTCTGAAATGCGAAGCGTCATTGAGGGGCAACAACAGGGCTTGGTTGCATCGACAAGTGTTGCTTCAGATGATGCATCACTCACCGGCGTTACATGGATGGCGATGAACAGTACGATTGATGCCGAAGCATTATGGCCGAATATTGGTTCAAAGTCTCAAGGAATACGCTATGCTGATTTGTATGAAGCGAATCTTTTCGCGACTCAAAAATACGTTGCGGTGAATGAAGTCTTAGCCGATGAGTTGGAAGTTTCTGTCGGTGATGAACTTGAAATTGGCTGGTATGTCTCACAGGATAACAAAAGAATACGTCTGGAATCCTCGGTGAAAGTCTTCGATATTATCGCCAATGAAGGCCAAGGTGCATCAGCTGGGACACAAGCACCAGCCTTGTTCACTGATTTGTCGACCGCACAATCGCTTCAACAACTCAATGGAAGCATCAATTCGCTGTACTACGCAGTCGATGATGCCCATGATGATGCAGAACACATCGAATCAATCGTCGATGACATCGAACAACTCCTCGACCGATTGATTCGGGCAACAGATGTAGGGTTAAAGGTCGATTCTGATGAAAATACAAAATCGTTAACATTGACATCAAGTCAAGGATTAGGCCGTCTTTCAGGGGAACTCGTTCGGGGGTTGAGGGGTAATTTGAGTCAGATTTCTCCTGGCTCAAGCATGATGGAAGTCTTGCAGGTCCCGATGATTGAACTTATGGAGGACGACCAACAAATTCTCACTCTTGCTGATTCCGACATCACACAACTGAGAGATGGTGAACGTGGGCTTTGGCATTTTTCGCCCAGCGGTGTCGGTTTCCAAATCGGTGGTGATGGAGATGCTTGGGTTTGGAGGGTTGATGAGGGCGGAATCGCGAATGACTTCACTCTTGATGCCTCAGGCGCCTATGGTTTGATTGCAACCGATTCCGGTCTCATTGTCGGCTTTGAGGGCGATGTCGAAGCCGATGAATGGGCTTCGTATGACAGCGAGGGTGAAATGCTCTCTGTAACGGCTGATATGAATCGGTGGTGGGCACTTGAGCAAACTTCTTCTTCTTTCATTTTACATTCGTTTTCTTTGGATTTGGAACAGCATACCACAACCAACCTCTCACTTCCCATACCATCTACCGTACTTTCGACCCAATTATATTTCGATGAGTACCTTTATTTGGAAATAGAAAGTCTTCTGTCCTCGACTCATTATCGTTCGTCAATTTTAGATCTTTCCTTCTCCGAGTTGGAAAACACATCTCAATGGCCTTTGACCCCAGCGACCTCTGCAACGGTTCCTCTTCATTCATCCTGTGATGGTCATGCCTCGGTGACTTTACCACAGGAGAGTCAGCATTGGTGCACTGTTGCGAATGGGCTTATTCGATGGGACTCGGAAACCGAACAGATCGAATCACTGCGCATACCAATCGTTTCAACCGCAGGTGGCTTAGGTATCCTGCCGCAATTATTCTTGGCGTTTGGAGGCGAACAATCACCTGTTGTTGTTGATGAAGGCGAGGTGCTCTTCAGTCAACGCCTCAATGAGCTAAATTTGTCTGAAGATGAAGGCGAAGTGTGGGTAAAGGGGCTCATCCCCTACGCTTTTGGCGACAATACAGCCTACCGTTTGAACTTCTCTGGGACCTATGCTGACCTTGAAGGGATGGAAAGTTTGTCAGAACTTGATGCAGTCATTCTCGGTCTTGTCTCATTGAGTGATGGAGAGGTTTTGGCCTCTGCGGGTGAAGATGAACGCTCAATGGTTGTTCTTTCAGTTTCCGGAGCATGGGATGATACGGTTCGAACATCACTCACTTCTTGGTTAGACAATCATTCGAACGCCTCTCATGCAAGTTTGAATATTCGGGCTGTGAAGGTTGAGGCTGCGGCAATCGCCGAGGAGTCTTCAGGTATTCTTGCAGCGATGTTTTTAGTTTTCGGAACGTTTACCATCGCGGCCGGAATACTGCTTGTGCTCACGATTGTCATGATGTTGGCCGAAGCAAGACGCTCAGAACTCGGTACAATGCGTGCTTTAGGCGTCACACAATCAGATGCCCGAGCGCTTGCTGTCCAGGAGGGAATCATCCTCTCAGCCTTGGCGAGTATGCTTGGTGCCATTGCCGGATTGATTCTTGCATGGTTCATCAGTATTGGATTCGATAATATGTTTTCATCCATCGGTTCGAATCAATTTACTTTTGCATGGGAATGGACATCTTTGTTCTCAGGTGCAGTTTGGGGCTTCCTTCTTGCAGTAATTACCCTGTGGTGTTCCGCTTTTTGGACTTCGAAATTGAACATTATTTTGGCGCTTAAGGGTGGGCGAATGGCACGCTCCGAAGGGGTTCCATGGTTTCTTCTTCTCCTTCAGATCGTTGCTTTTGGTGGCGGTTCTCTTTCCCTTCTCCTCTTGTTTGTTCTTGGATTCGATTCGGGTGTTGCCTATTTCCTATGGATGATATCAGGCGTTTGTGCCATATTCACCATCGTCCCGTTCTTCATGTGGGAATTGCCGGTGTTCTTACGTTCAAAGAATAAGTTTTGGAAAGGCCTTTGGAGAAATGCAAGCCGAAATACACTGGCAGTGATTGGCACTGCACTGTTGATTTGGACGGTCGGTCTTTCTTCTCTTGACCCGGTTCGGAAAGGCATGGAGGCGGATGAACTTTCATTCATCGTACTTGGTTTAGTGGAAGTATTTGCGGGTGTTCTGTTATTGACCAGTGCCGCCCCACTCGTCGTTAAACGCTTGGGTAAATCGAAATTATTGACGCGACGCTGGGGCCCAGTGCTCCCCGTGTCACTTGCCTACCCACTGGCAACGCCTGTTCGTACTGCAGTGGTAATGGGTATGTTTTCCATCACTGTTTTTTCAGTTATTGTCTTGGGTGGCTATGCCGAACAATTTGATAATTATACAAGTTCCTTTGTCGAAGACGCTGAAGGAGATTATGAATTGTTATTGACCGGTTCACGCTCCAGTCCAATCGAGTTATCTGAAAACATATCGGAATGGAACCTCTCTTCAAGCCTTGAAAGTAACATTGATTCCGTAGCACGGATTCACCGCGGGGAAGTGTTTCTTGAGGATGCAGAGGGGGAGCGAATGCCCTATGTGATTCGAGGTTTCGATGACGCTTTTGCACAGCATGGTGGGTTGCCCCTTTACGCATGGGACTCCTCATTGGGTACTGATGAATCCGATGTCTGGAATACCGTGTCTTCCCGCGATGATTTGGTCATCTTGGATGCATCATTTGGACTTGAATCTATAACCGATGGAAGTGGTATTTCAACCTTGAGTTTTTCAATTGGAGAATCAATTTCGCTAATTGATATTTCAAACCCAGGAAACACCCGTTCTGTAACGGTTGCAGGCTTCCTAGAACAATCATCATATTTGTTCTCTGCAGGCGTTTGGATGAATGATGATTTGGTCATCGAACAGTTTGATGGACGTCTCACACGGATGTATGTAAGTGTCTCGAATGACGCCCAACCATCGGTCACATACCAGGATGAATCTGTCAATGACTTTTCTCCAACTGGTAAGAGCAAAGATGTCCGCCTGGCTGCTGCTGAATTGGAATCAGAACTTTCTCCATTACTCAATGCCAAGGGGGTCCAGGTCTCGGTCATTTCAGACGAAGTTATGTTGCTTCAATCGTTGGTACTGGCATTACTCGGTATTTTCGAAGGATACCTGGCGTTAGGACTGATCGTTGGAATCGCTGGAATTGGGGTGGTTACGGTACGCTCGGTCTCAGAGCGTACGAAATCGATTGGTATTTTACGAGCGCTGGGTTACCGAAAGAACATGGTCATCCTTTCCTTTTTAATTGAAGTATCATGGGTCAGCGTCTTGGGAATGCTCAATGGGATTTTAGTCGCTATAGGCTTCCACCGAGCACTCTATACTGCATTTTGGAAAGACCAAGGGGCAAGTTTTAGTCTTCCAATAGAATCGATACTTTTGGTGTTCTTCGGAGGCTGGATGCTCGTAGTATTGGCAACCGTTGTTCCAATTCAAAGGGCTGCAAAAATTCCTGCTTCGGCGGCATTACGTGAATCTTGAGTGAAGTGTAACTTTTAGAAACGGTTCAAAGTTTTAGTTGTCTTTGAATATTTGGTTACGAGTTACCCATCTTGGGATACATTCCTACAAACCCTTTACTCTACTTGGCACTCATAAAGGGGGGCTGCGAGGCATATATTCTTCAATATTATCTGTTTTTTCTAATAAAAGTCCATTTTTGGCACTCCTATAGTATAAATACGACGCATTTCATGGAGCGGAATACCGAACCATCGGAGGTATAGATATGCGAAAAATAACCCCTATGATTCTCGTCACCTTGTTGCTTGTGAGTGCCCTCTCAAGTTTCGATTTTGCCGAGCTAGAAGAAATTGAAGTAATTGAAGACACAGGTGCCCGTTCGGGTGCCGATGCAGAACTGATTGCTATCACAAACCCGAAAGAAACAATTTGCCCATTCCAGGCAGCATGCCGTAACGTCATGAAAGTCGGAGATGAAACTACATTCTCCGCTTACATCCAAAACAGTGGCGATGCAGACATTACTGAAATGGGATACAGTGTTACTGTATATCTTTCCGATGCAGCAGGTAACCCAAGTATGGTTGCCAAGGATGCAGCCGGAAATGAGTTGACTTGGACCAATTCCAACGTCATCTGCAGCAACGCGGCTTTCTGTCCCTATCAAACACTTCTTGCCGGCGATGTTCTCGGCGGTGGAAAACAGGTCATGTCAGGTGGCGCATCTCCAGCAAGTCTCGTTCCATTCGCATGGAATCCTGTAAAGGGATTGTATATTGTTGAAATAATTGTAACGGCAGATGAGGATGTAGATGCTGGTAACGATGCACAACAAATTTATGTGACTGTTGAAGACTGGTATGACATCGAACTCGATCTCGTTTGGGATTCAACCCTCGAGATAGAAAACGGTGCTGGAACCAAAGATTGGACACTTACAGTGACTGCTGAGGGTTCAGATACCTTTGACCCTCGTGAAGTCCGAGTCCGCCTCCAAACTGTTGGCGATGTCTCCGCAGCACAATCTACTGATGGTACACTTATTGATGCCGGAACCACAAACATCTGGACTGCTGGAACTTCAACAACCGTCGATACTTATGAAAACACCTCCACCGAACCTCCAACCATCACAACAGGTCTCCGTAATGTCCTTTCAAACTGGACACTTACCGGTCAACTTACTGTTGATGTGGCAAACACTGCTGATGCATCCTATGGACTGAAGGCATCCTTGGTAGATTACATACAATACGGCCAATGGCAGAGTTGTAGTTACACCGACAACGCCACCAACGAAACTGTCAATAACTTCTGTGAAAGTGATGCATTGTCGGAGGACGCATACCCTTCGACGGATTCTTCTACAATTGAAGGATTCGCCTCCATCTTTAACGACATCCGTATCTCTCAAATGTCCGTTGTCCAAGGTTACAATTCCGATGGAACCGGCCAAGGAACTTCTGTGGTCACCGACCTCACTGGTGGCGATCTTAACGTTGGAACTTCCTACTTCCATGTAGAAGTTGAACACCGTGGTAGTGAATCGGACTCAACCTATAACTGGTCCGTCGACTTCACGGTTACAGATTCTGCTGGAGGGGTAATTACCTCGCCGAGTGTTACGACTTGTGAGGCTGTTCAGCCTTCTTATCCAATGTACGGCCCTCTCGGTGTTGGCCCAGGTGCTACTCTGGAAGCCTATGCTTGCATGATGGTTGACTTGAACATGGATGGTGAATACACCTTCACCGCTGACCTTGTCAATGACTCCAAGATGAACGATGCAAAGCCTTCAAACAACGATCGAAGCATGACTTTGAATGTTCGAAACAATGCTCCAATCATTACTTCTCTTGATTTGTTGAATGAAGGTGACCTCTACTTCGGACAATCAGACTTGCTCTCAATGTCGGTCCAAGTGTTCGATGTCGACGACCCATCTTCAACCGGCATTGAAATTGAATGGGCGTATAATGGAATTGCTCTCCCAGGCTGTGAGCGTGCGACTTTGCAAAATACTTGCTCAGTTCGTATCATAAGCGACTATCTCTTGAACTTCCCAGTTTCTGTTACAGTTTATGACGCACACGGTGGAGAAACAAGTCAAGAATTAATGATTGAAATTTGGAATGATGGCGGTTACACTACATCGACTGCTAGCGGTATGACTGTGACCTATTCCTTGTTCTATTGGGGAACTTCTCCATTCAATCTCACCGCAACCGATGGTGCAGCACTTACCGGCGAATCACTTCCTGATTACTCAGGTACCTATGATTCAGTCGGTGTTATCGACTACTCACCTTCGACCACTTACTCGGCAAACGATGTCTTGAGCCAATCTTTGAGTGTTCAATTCGACAAGAGTACCGGTGCAACTTCGCTTTGGTTTGTGAATAACGCAATCTGGACATTACTGAGTGATACATCAACTGACTTCGATGCAACAACAGGAGTATTCTCTTACGTATTCCCTGACAACTCCCCAGTTCTAACATCTGGAACCTTTGTGCTCATGGGCGGGTCTTTAGCTTTGGCTGATATCCCGACAGCGAGCATTACCGGATTTAACGCTGCTGCTCTCGAGAAAGGTGCGATCAAACTCAACTGGAATGTTGATGGAACCATGCTTCCGGGTGACAGTATTGATATTTCGATTTGTGAATCTGTTAACTGCACAACTCCATTTGAAATTGGATTGCCTGCTGGAAACACAAATTACACTTACTCTGGACAAAACACTGTTCACGGAACGAGCTATGATGTTTCAGTTGCAGTTTGTAACGAGATGGGATGCAGCACACCTATTGGTGCTGGCTCAGTTACTGCGGACAGCGCAGTTGACGGTGGAGCAGAAGCTACTGGATTGGGCTTCGACAGTAATGGAACCATATGGACCGTATCTTGGACTGCTTCGGGCGACCAAGGTGATGTTGATTCGTGGAAGGTCTGCTATACTCGTGGAACCTTCACTGCGGCTCAAATGGATGAGACGACTTGTCTTCCTGTCTTAACAGGAACCTCAATTGATATCGACACCGCAAGTTGGTCTGCTGGTACATACACCTACCACTTTACTGCAGTGCCAGTTGATGCTTTAGGCAACTCCTTTGCTGCTGGTTCAATGAACTCACAGGAATACCAACGTGATGGCGATACCGAACCTGGTGAAGGTGTCCTTCCCGGAGATAAAGTTTCATCCGGTGTCCCAACATGGACATGGGGCATCATTGGTGGTGTCGTTGTTATCGCTTTCATCGCCGGTGCTTTCATCCTCTCACGAGGAGGATCTGGCGACGAAGGAAAGGACTGGGACTACTGATCTCTAGACCTGACCAATAAGCAATCATCCCTCCCGGTGGGAGGGAAGAGCCGCTGAGGGGGCTGTTTCGACGGCCCTCTCAGCCCTTTTTACTTTAATTTCATACTCTTCTTCAGCTTCATTCTCTTTTGCAGATGATGTAAATAAATTGAACACGTTTGCTTGTCATTCAATTGAACACTTTAGGTTGTTATTCTCTTCAGATGGTACAAATAATTTGACACGTTTGTTTCTTCATTTGAACACTTTAGGTTCTTGATATCTTCTTCACTTCATACTCTTTTGTAGATGACGTAAATAAATTGACACGTTTGTTTCTTCATTCGAACACTATCGGTTGTTGTTATCTTCATCAAATCGAAACATATCAGATCAAAAATGTACCTCATGAAGTTTCTGAATATTGCATCGTATCGGTTTTGTAATTTTTACAAACGGTACGTACCAATTATTGTTGCGAATGCGAGTCAGTATGCCGATTCAAAGCGCTAATTCAAACTGAGAAATCAAACCATTCGCACCCCAATTCCTATAAGGGGGACAAGGCGTGGGATGCTTTGCATACAATCCGTATGAGGTGAATGACATGTTGGGAATAATGAACAAAAATAAAAGAACTGTCTTTAACGGAATTGGCGTAGCACTGTTGTTGTGCG
>CAJJCM010000019.1 GCA_905182635.1 uncultured Candidatus Poseidoniales archaeon | reverse complement strand
CTGATTTGTTCATTCTAAGTGGCGATACTCTTCATGAATACGATACCGCAGTAGGTGTCTTTTCAGGCACTCAACAGATTTCGGCGTTTGGATTAACTGGAGATGGTCAAGACCTCATTGTATGGCCAGCTCTTGGTTCACGTGCACCAGCGTCAGAGATGTTGTTGCTCGGGAATGGGTTTGGCTCGTTTGCTGAATTAAGTCCCGGCTCAACACCACTTCAAACTGGAACAGTGCTGATTGGAAGTGGTCCAACTTCTTCCAGTATGCAAGACGCTACTGAATTGAATGGCGTTGTCTTTGTTGCCGCTGATGATTGGATGAATCGTTTCGATACCCAAGCATCTCGCTGGCTCCAACCCGTATACCTTGGTACGACGGTCAATCATTTGATGAACGATGGCTCGCATGTATTCATCGCTTCAGAAAGTGGAATGCATAAAATGCACAACAACGGAACACTCTTGCAAACATGGGATTCTTCAAACACGGATTTGAATGATGACAGTATCATTCGAGTTGATTCTGATGGTTCAACTGCCGTTGGAATCACCGGCCTCGGTCAAATGATTTTGATCGACCTCTCTGGGGCCGTTGCTGTTTCTGCGCCTCAATATGATGCTGCTGCTGTCGACCTTACGCTGTTTAGCAATACGGTTCATCTCGCAACAGATGGGAACGGTGTTCTTCGCTATGACCTGTCAAACGGTTCATGGCAAACCCCATGGATTTCTACTGGCGTGAACGGTGCAAATAATGTCCCTGTGGCCGTTACCGGCGACATTCTTTACTTTGGGATTCCAGGATATGGAGTCGCTCGAAAGGACCTTTCTACAGGTGAATTGCTTCTTCCATTGACCGAAACGAATGGACAAAATGGTGGAGGTCAAGGCTCAGCAACTGAAGTGCTTCCAAACGATAATATCTATGCGTTGGAAGCCGATGGAAGCAATCTCTACATCGGAACCAGTGGGGGAGCAATCGAGTGGGACGGCTCAAGTTCTACATCATTCCAAACCGGCAGTTCTTGGAACACTCGCCCTCAACAATACTTTGATTTCACTGTGTCAGGAGGCACTGTATACGCTGCAACAAATATCGGCGTCTGTGCATGGTCAACAGGTCAAATCTCTTCAACCAACCCTGATTGTCTGAATGTCCAAGATGGTATGCCAAATTGGGCAGCGTATTCTGTTGAAGCTGATAGTTACGGCTACATCTTTGCAGGGACTACCTCTGGAGTTGGCATCATCACCGCATCTCCTTACGAAGTCGTAGGGGATTGGGAGGCTGGTGAACAGACAAATAACGCCCCTGTTGTCGTCATTGGAGATACTGCCTTCATTGGATTCGACGGAATTGGTGTGGCGCGATACGATATGCTGCAAAACGAGTGGTTGACTCTCTGGACCGAAGATAATTTCTTAGATGACGGTAATGAAGATGCGACTGCACTTTCTGTTGATTTGGACCCAAACAACATTTGGATTGGCGGTTCTGATGGCTTCCAACTTCTCAACGCTACGACCGGTGCTGAAGTCTATGATATTGAAAAGTCAAGTTCTCTCTTTGCCGGAAACGGCGATCCATTGGATATGATTCTCGATGGAAATGTGATGTATTACCACGATGGCACCAGCAGCGATAATATTTATCGGTTTGATGCCCAAAATTACACCGCACTTTCTTCACTTGATGCTGGAGCACAAGTTGATGAAAACAACGGTGATGTCAATGGCCTCAGTATTATCGACGGTATATTGATGGCGAGTGTTTCTTCACCAAACTGGTGGCAGGCAGATGGTTCAGGAGGTATTGCTCAATGGAATATCAGCAACGGTTCTTGGGGCCAAAGCATCCTACCAATCGGGCAAGTTGACCGAGTCACTGCATACGAATCAACGACTGGAAACCTCTGGATTTCTTGGGGCGAAAGTAATCTTGAACTGATTGCACCGAATGGTACAACCATTGGTACATGGGACAGCGATGACTTTGAGTTCCCAATTCGAGAAATTGTCGAATTCAACGGTGAAGTCTTATTCGCTACTGAAGATGGTATTGCTCGATACAATGAATCCAGCAACCAATGGCTCACTACATGGGAAGAAGGTTCTGGTTTACCAACCAATGCTGGAAGCAATATCTATGAGTTATGGACGAATGGCACTGACCTTGTTGTCGGTGGCGGAGATGTCAGTGGCTTTGGCCAATTCCAAGGCGGTGCTGTTTCTCATTGGGATGGTAGCGCTTGGACTCAATACGATTTGGGACAAAGCGGTACACCAAACGGTTACCCGATTTCAATGGCTATGTGTGGCGGCGTATTACATATTGGAATTTATGCAAATAACGGCGGTGTCGCTCGCTTAGACCTTGCCAATAGCACAATGATTGGTTCATTCACTCGCGCTGACTGGAACGAAAACTATGGCGAAGTCTCAGGCGTAGCCTGTGATACAACCGATACGCTTTACATCGCTTTTTACGAAGATGAAGCAGATATTAAGAAATACAGTTACTCGACCAGTGCTTGGATTACACCAATCACCTCCGCGACCAATGGCTTACCAAGCGATCGCGTTTGGTGGGATTCAATTGGATACGCGAACGGCGGTCTTGTTCTTGGACATGGCATCGGTACATCGGGCAACAACATCATCGGTGGAGGATTATCCCTCATCGCAACATCTGGAAATTCGAATGCTCAAGCCAGTGTCAATGGCGCAGGCTCTTCAGTCACTTCATTCCAATGGCTCGGAAGCGAATGGTTGGTTGGACAAGCTGGTGGTTCATCTGGATTTAGTAAGGTCGAAACCATCAGCCCTCTCGGACAAAATACGATTGCTACGCTACCAGGTTTGGTAAGTGGGCAAGTCACAACAATGACTGGCAACAGTACACATTTGTGGATTACAACCATAGGTTCGAATCAAGGGTTTGGTCAATCAAGCGGAGCAGGTTTATTGCAAGGTGAACGCCAAACTGATGGGACAATTCTATGGCAAAATGGGTGGACTATGACTGCAAATAGTAAAGCCCAAGATACTGAACTTATTGGAAACGACCTTTACATTACAACCTCACCAACTGGCCTTTACAAACTTGATACGACCACTGGAATCGTCACACGATTGAATGGTGGTTTGCACAATAACCTCGATGGAATGGTTCGAGTTGGCACTACCTTAGTTCTCGGGCTGATGGGCAGTGGTGGTTCAGCACCTGGCGTTCAATTGTATGATCTTCAGACTGGCTACGGCAATGGTAAACTGATCGGTGGATTACCATCAAACGCAATCAATAATTTCGCTGCAACGACCGATATTCTCTACATTGCCACCAACGGTGGAGTCGGTCGTTGGGATTATGCTGCCTCGGACTGGATTAATCCACTGACTACTTCGGACGGACTCCCTACCAATGTTGTTGAAGACGTTCTTGTCGAAGGAAATTATCTCTGGATGGCCACAACTGCTGGTTTAATTCGAATGAATATTACAACCAATGCTACGACCCTCTATACCTCTGCCTCTGGCCTCATGGGGACTTCCACCAAGTCACTTACTTCCTATACGCCGTCAACAACTGGTGCTGAAACTACACTGTTCATTGGACACGATGGTGCTGGGAGCGAACGGCCTGCTGTTACCACGCTTGGTTTGACCACAGGTACAATTATTGGACATGAGTTTGACCAATTACCTTCCAACAACATCGATGCTTTAGCCAGTGATTTCTGGGGCGTTCACATCGCTACAGACATTGGACCAATGACGCACTGGAACAGTACATCCACTTTCTTTGAAAATGGAATCCCATCCTACCAAATCTTTGGTTGGCCTGTACAAAAAATGGTCAGTGATGGGGACCACATTCTAGTGTTTGGAGGAAACGGTGTTTCAATCGTTGAAGCCCGAACAAGTTCACATCAAAACCTCAAGATGATTTCAATGCCATCACTCACCGGTGGAACAATTTCTTCAGATTATATTTGGCTCACTACAGATGGTGAGGGGCTATATGGCTACGAGAATAACCCGCAATATACCGAACTTGAACGCGTATCGATTCGATATGCAGACCCCTTGAACGTTGGATTCAATTTGGTGACCAAAGACATCACTGATCGGACTCACCCCGGCATGAGTATTACCCTCGCAGACCTCACTTCAACGGTTGCCCTCGACTCAACTCAAGGGGTTGTTGGAACCAATGGCATATTGTTCCAAGCCGTTCCATTGGCCTTTACTTCTCCAGTCAATAATGCAGCGACATGGGCTCAATCCAAGAGCCTCAAATATAATGCTACAATTGAACTTGCAAATACTCCTGGTTTTGAAACTACAATGCAATTTGCCGTTGACAATGGTATGATTATCAATGGAACGCAATTCCTGCAAATGACTCTACGTTCTCCTTCAAATGGTTCGTTACAAGTTCGCCTCATCTATGATTATGTTCGAACTGAAACACCGATTACAATGACCGACCTCATTGACCGACCTGATGATGGAGGAGGAGCATTATTATCTGATTGGAGTCTTATTCATGATGAGAACTTCGCTCGGTATTTGGTCTATGTCAACGAAGGGCCTTTCGTTACGACCGGTGGCTTAACCCTCACCGCTGCTGACCTATCTGGACGAGCCATAGACAAAACAATCTCATTGCACAGTCGACTCTCAAGTGAAGTCACAACAGCCAATGGAGTTCCATTGGTTGATGGTACAGAATACTACGCTGTCGTTGTTGTCGAATACGACGATGGACATCTGGGTACTCCATCCCCAGTCATGGGTCCTGCTTCTCCGACCAATGAAATCCCGCTATCACCAATATGGGCGAATGCTGGACCTCATGATGGTGGTGCTGATGGTGACCTGGAAGTTGAATGGGCTCGCTGCACTTCTATCGATTTGGCAAGTACCATTATCTATGCCTCTACAAATTCAATGACTGATGTTTTGGGATTGACACCAGAAGCTGAAGTCATGAGGACAGAAGGAAACACAACAGTCTTGTCACTTGATGCCGGTCAGCCATACTGGCTTGCCCTCACATGTGCCGATGAATCAGGCCAAGAAGATTTGATGAATCCACTCATCATTGGACCAGTCGTCCCAACAGGCGGATTGAACGATAACACCGCTCCTCCGAAAATGGAAAATGTTGCGGCCATCGATACTCCAGAAGATGACGGTGGAAGAATCACCGTTTCATGGGATGTTAATCCTGCAGAAGACTGCACCTTCTATGCCATCTTCATGCGAATCTGGGAAGATGCTGATACGCAACTTTCATCCAATGGGCAGCCGCTTTCAGATTATGGATTCACGCAGGCCAAAATCATTGACGATTGTTCTGAGACCTCGACCGTCGTCACAAGTTTTGATGGTGTAGCCCTCCAAGATGGGCAGATGTACTACGTCGGCGTTGTAGCCTATGATGATTGGTTGAACGTTAATTTGGAAGATGTTGATCTTTTATCGGTCATCCCGATGCGCAACACTGCTGGAAGTATAGCTCCTGACCGAGTTGGCACTGTCAACGCCTTTGACCATCCTGATGATGACGGAACTGCAATCGATGTCATTTGGTCAATTTCTGATGCTGATGATTTCTCGTATTACATCGTCTGGGCTGCCGACCAACCAATCTCGGACCTTTCGGCTGCTTGGGCTGCCTTTGGCGATGATGAAACGCAATGCGCATGTTTGAAGATTAACAAACAATGGATTGATGAAGATTACAATCCTATTGAATTATCGATTTCAACAGCATTGTATGGTGGTGATTCAATCGTTGATTCTCTACCGCAATTCATCAAACCCGATATTGAACTCTATGTTGTTGTGACCGTTCATGACCTTGCAGGAAATGTCTACCTCACAGACCTACCACAAGCAACCGTCACGCCAATCAACAACCTGCAAGATGTGACCGCACCTGCACCACTCGAAACCATCGAACTTTATGACCGGCCGAATGATGACGGTAGTGCTTTACTGCTCGACTTTGAGTTGAGTGACGAAAGCGATGTTGCAACATACGAAGTCTATGCTGCAACATGGGCATTCGATGCGGTAGGTATGGGGAGCACAGGACCTTCTACACCGGTTACCATTCTCTCTCGACTCCCTCAACTTCCACTAACCATTGAGATTGTTGCGGGGGATACACCGGTGATTGCTGGACAAGAAATCTGGGTGGTTGTCGTCGTCAGAGATACCGCTGGAAATGCTCAAGAAATTGATTTAGTGAGTGTTTCGGCTCAATCAGTTGACGATGGAATTGATGACTTGGGTGGATACCTCGACGAGATTGAAGATATTGTTCTGACGTGGAATTCTGAGACAAACATTTTGGTGGAATGGGGACATTCATCAGACTCGAGCGTCCGTGGCTACCGTGTTTACATCTCCAATACTGATTTCTCTTCAAATTCTGAAGCTGATTTTGTAGCAGAAGTAAAGGCATCGAATTCGTTCCTCATCACACCGAACAATTACGACCCACTGGTCAATACATCTGCTTGGTATATCGCAGTAACACCGTTTGATGACTTCTTTGAAAGAGCTGAAGTCGATGCGGTTATGCTCGATGTCTTTGGTAAAGAGAACACAAATGGAAATGATGGGCAAGATTCGAACAAAGAAAACGATTTCTCGTCCCTTCTCACTACGCCGAACATACTGGCAGCAGGACTGTTGGTCGTTGCACTTCTCTTACTGGTTGCTATTGTCCGCTCACGTGGAGGACAACGTAACCGTAACCAAACAATCGAATTACAAGAAGCAACTTGGGGCATTCAAGACGATGGCTGGGGTACAGTCGGCGTCCCTGCCCCCCCTCCAATGGAAAGCAAGACAGTACCAAACATCGAGCAAAGTCAAGGCAATGATGTCTATGCTGCAGCGCAACGGATTGAGAATCAGGACAACTATGGGCGACCTGTGTATCAATCCCAACAGCCGGTCATGCAACCTACGCAGAACAATGCATTGTTGAACGATCTTACCGGGTCAACTTCCCCACAACTCCCTCAAGCGAGCATTGATACATCATTCTTGGATGACTTGCTTTGAGGCGTGTTAATGAGTGAAGGCGATTCAGGTAATCCTCGTGATGCTGTCTTTACCACTGCGTTATGGAATGGTGCTTTTGCTCTTGCTGATTGGGAACTTCATGTACAAAGATTGACTGAACACGCCAAGCGTTTACGTCTTGAACTCCCTTCTAATTTGTCTCAAAAGCTGCTCGACTTTTTTGAGCATGAAAATTTGAAAAACGAATTAACGCCTTCTTTCGAGCCGACATGGCTGGTTCGGGTTGAGTGCTTGCGCACAGGCGAAGTATCAATCGAATCTCGTGAACTCGCTTTCCGTAACGAAGATATCGATGCAATTACACTACCAGCCCCTCGATGGTCTTCGAAAGTAAATGGAACGAAACACGGTGATTGGAAACCTTATCGTGACGCATGTGAAGTTGCAGAAAAGCGTGGGGCTGACCTTGCATTCTTCGTACATGACTATGCACTCGTCGATGCCGACAGGGCAATGCCTCTTGTCCTCGATGATGATGGTACAGCATGGGTTGCTGCACAAGCGGAAGGAGGTGTTGCAAGCATCACACTCATGATCCTTACAAAAGGGCTTGAAGCTGCCGGAATTCCTGTTCAGTTTGGACGATTAAACGAACGATTGGTTGCCAGAGCTGCCGAAGTCATAGCCATCGGAAGTGGTATTGGAGCATGCCATGTTCTTTCCCTCGATGATGAAATGCTTGGCGAAGGTGTTGCCCTTACAAAGCAGTGTCAATCCATTTTAGAGGCACATTACCAGAATGAAACGACATGGTTTGATGTGAGGTCTGAACTATGAGTCAACGTTTTCTTTCCTTGCAAACACATTTACGTGACATTGGATTGCTTGGAGAAAAAGCAGTTTATTTTGGTGCACCTGATGAATTACTTCTTCACTCTGGCGGGCCACAGTCCCATCTTGCTCAATTTTCAATGCTCTGCGGTCCTTCTCGGAAGCGTGTTTTGGTACGTCAACCAAATCAAAGGAATGTATCGCCCGCCGAGCAACACAGCCCATTGAAGGGGGAAGTACGATTAATGAAGGAAAAACTACCCTTCGTTGCTCAAGTTGAAGAATGGAAGCATGGGTGTTGGTATCATTCAACATCGATTTTTGCTTCTTCATTACCTGAACTTCTCGAAAAACTCCGCCCACTTACTCCAACAGAATTGTTCAAATCGACTCCTGATTCCTCTTTACCTCAAGGACCTTTTTGGGCAGGGGCTTTGGCTTATGACATGGTACAATGGACACGTCCTCTTCAGTTCCAACATGTACCTGATGAAGGAGAATTACTCACTCTTTTATGGCTTGTTGAGAGAATGATTATTCATGAAAAAGCAACCGATTTGATTCGGTGTCATACACTCCAAGGTGATAATTGGGATGAAGAAACTTCACAATATACAGAATATGTTTCTGTTGTGCCTACTTTTGCAGAACCACCTCGTTCTCCTGAAACAAGTTCAATGACGGATGAGCAACACGAGCAGGCGATAGAAGCGATACGTGAAAGTATTCGAGCAGGTCAAATGTACCAAGTGAATGTCGGGCGATGGTGGGATGGGAAACTTCTTGAACATCCCCGGCAGATATTCCAGCGCTTGAATGAAACGAATCCTGCTCCGTTCTCAGCCTATCTTGAAGCACCCGACCTGAGTTTTTCTTTAGTTTGTTCATCACCCGAATCTTTGCTCAGATGTGACGGGAAATCCGTATTTACATCTCCAATAAAGGGAACTCGTCCTCGTGGTTCCAATCCTGAGCAGGAGAAAGACTTGCGTAATGAAATGATCAATGATGAAAAAGAACGCTCTGAACATCGAATGTTGGTTGACTTAATGCGAAATGATATTTCGATGATTTCGGAAGTTGGAAGTGTCCAAGTTGAACGTTTCGATGTTGAAGCGTATGCCCAGGTACAACACCTTGTCTCTCATCTTTCCGGAGTATTAAAAGAAGAATCAAATGGTTTGGATGCATTACAAGCCGTCTTTCCCGGTGGGAGCATCACCGGTTGTCCACGAACTGTAGTTTGTGCAGCAATCGACGAATTAGAACAACGTCCACGTTCTTTTTGGACGGGTTCCATTGGGTGGGTCGACCTCACATCTGGTGCCTGTTCATGGAACATACTGATTCGAACTTTAATCGCTCGAAAACAAGGCGGACAATGGCATGGAAGTGTTGCTGCAGGTGGTGGAATTACCATCGGCTCTCATCCACAAACCGAAGTTGAAGAAGCAAAATGGAAAGCGGCTGCTCTTCGAAAGGCTTGCGGCTGGATTGATGGCGAGAACTCAGAACTGCCTGTTGGTGAACTTACGATTCATCAATTGGAAGTGGAAGCAGTTCCTAGAGCATCTGCTGAAGGGAAGGTTCGGTTCATCGACAAGAATACCGTGGCTGAAGGTTGCGTCTTGTTGATTGACAACCTCGACTCCTTTACACTCAATATCGCTCATGCCATCGCTGGCTTAGGGCGTGAGGTACTGATTTACAAAGCAAGAGATGGTGCTCCAGAGGTCATTTGGGATGCTGACGCGTGTGTCGAATTCACACGTCGCTTCCAGCCAACGCATATTGTGCTTGGACCCGGGCCAGGGGAACCGGCAGATTCACCTTTGACAATGGAACTCGCTCGTTCTGCTCTGTCTGGTAAAATCACCACTCCAATTCTGGGGATTTGTTTGGGCCATCAAGCGCTTGGGTTGGCTGCTGGTATGGAATTGATACGTTCGCCAAACGGTCCCGTTCATGGTGCACCACGTATGTGTTTGCATAATCAAACAGGGCTTTTCTCTACATTGCAGCCACCCTCTCTTTTCACTCGTTACAACTCGTTGTGCATTGCCTCGATGGAGAATGGACCCTACATCGAAACCGCACATGAGGCCAACACAAAAATGGTGATGGGGATTCAACATCCTGACTTACAAATTCATGGAATTCAGTTTCATCCAGAGTCTGTTGGTTCCCAAGAAGGACTCGAGCTGCTGAAGAATTTCCTCATGCTTGAAGCGGATGCTTGAAGAATCGTGCGCGAGTGGAGAGGGATGAGGGAATAGTATGCCGACCTGCCGACATTGTTCAAGCACCTATTCCCGAGAACAGTTCATTCATGGTGTTGGACCAAAATCACTCGTCTGTGTTCGATGCGGACTTGAGAAAGGTTTGGTGTCAAAAGAAGATGCTGCGAACATGTATGATGATTCCCTCAGCAGTGCACGATTACAAATTATGGCTCGCCGATACAGCGTATTCATGTATATCCCATTCTTATGGGCGCTTTGGATTTTGGTCTTGAGTGATGTTAGCCCTTGGGGCTGGTATTTTCTCGGTTTACTGATTGTCTTGACACTACTTGCACCAGTTTGGTTCATTTATCGTGGTGGGCAATACTCAGGTGACATGGCCCGTTTGACGCCTGCTTTCGACCGCCCCAAAGGCCACTGATTACGATTTTGCGTGAATTTTAAGGACGTCTCCGTCACTCATTTCGTGCTCTGCTCCAACAACACGCCGAGTTCTTCCATCCACGCCTCGAATAAAACCATCACCAAGATCGCTGTGGACTTTGTATGCCAATAATTTGGCTTGAATTCCAGAAGGAACCACAAATGCATCTGGCAATATCTTTCCATCACCATCTGTCCAATGAGATTCGTCTTGAACTGGATAAACGACTATATGGTCAAGTTCGTCAAATAAGACCGTGTCGAGGAGCGTTGACACGCCCGTACCATTGTTGGTTGAAAGGCGTTCAAGCATGTGATTCAATGCATTGATTTGAGGTTCAGAAAGAGAGCCTTGATTGGTAAATTCAAATGTATTTTGACCAGGAATATAAGAGATTAATTCAGCAGCAGCGGCACGGCGAAGGCCTAATTCCACATCTGCCATACAGGGCATGAGGCTACCGTTTGCGGTTATGCCTTGAAGAACTCCTGATGGTGCAATATCGAACTTATTTGCAGCAATATGAATTGGGAACAGTGCGGTTCTGACATGGACGGCGAGTGCTGTAATCGTCTGCTGATCCCATTCCCAGGGACTTCCAAGTGAGTCTTGGTCACTTTTGAATGCTTCAAAAGAAATTGCTATCAATTGTGAAGTGGCTCCAAGTCCTGTTAATTGCTCATGTATATAGCCGACCAAGCCTTTCTCTCCCTCCGCTTGGACTCGACGAACGCCCCGTATCCAACCATCGTTCAATAATCCTGCAATCCAAGCATCTAATTCTCTTCCGAGAAAATCAATTTCTTCACCGATGCGCTGTTGAGCAATCTCTTTACTCTGATTTGCACCTTGAGGGTTTCCTTCAATATCAGTAGTTCCCGCTGCATCAACGACTTGGATAAGGGCATCACAATTTGCCAAATCTGCAAGGAAAGCGTTTCCCCTTCCTCTGCCTTCGCTGGCCCCAGGGACAAGCCCTGCGATGTCAACCAAAAAGCAGGGCACAAGTCGGCGGTGTGCGACACAGGAGCCTGTTCTCGGCTCACATAAACTTCCTTGGCGTGGGTCACTCTCAGTAACGGCTTCAATTCGTCCTTCGGCCTCCAGCCGTTGACGGATGTCTTTGCAAGGGCAATGAATTCGGGCTGCTACAAAAGCGACACCGACGTTCGGTTCAATGGTACAAAAAGGATAATTTGCAATATCCACTTTTGCTAAAGTAGCTGCACTAAAAAAGGTAGATTTGCCGACATTAGGTTTACCGACCAATCCGATTTTCACTGTGATCCCGCCATGTGAGCGCGTTCACTCTTCTTCCGATTCAAGGATTTCCGTTCGAATCTTAGCCAGCATAATATCCAACTCCGGGAGATTAATTCGGCCATCGCCATCAAGGTCAACTGCTGAAACTAATCGGCTCATTTCCCAAGGTGGAAGGTTTGCAATGTTTGATTTTGCTAATGCTTGTTGGAATTCATATCCATCAATTTCGCCTGAGCCATCCAAATCAATGGTATTGAAAAATTCGAAAATTGATTGTTTCGTCTGCTTCAAGAATTGAGCAAGCATGACCAGTTCTTCAGGAACTGGGAATTCTGTAACTTCATCATTGTGGAGTTGAGTTGAAACTTGAATGATTGAAGAGCCACCTTCGTCTTCTTGAATTTCTCCAATGTGAAGGGTAGTATCGACGCCAACACCTCGGCCAAGCAAGGTGCGAATAGTTGTTGAGCCATCGACCAAAGTGTACGAATCAATATCACTCTGGACAGACATATCGGAATAGGAAGCATTGTTTGGGCGTCCTGTGTGAATCATGGATAAAGCTGCAAGAATACTTGCCATAGTTACCATGTAAAACATAGCGGCAGAGACCAAGAAGAATCCTTCCGTTGAGGCAACTGCGTCTTCGACACCTGAGTTTGTGACCGCGTAAGCAGTGAAATCCCCCATCAGAGCCGCAATGGTTGAAGCAACACCGCCAACCAAAGTGAGCCAAACTGCGAGTTGAGCGTTGCTTGCCTTAGCGAGTTTCTTACCAACAGCCAGCGGATAAGATGTGAAGATTGCTGCGAGCATCATCAAACTTCCAACAGTGGAGATGAAGCCTGTGTCAACCGTATGAGCCATCGAACCGAGTTTATCCATTCCAACAAACGTATCCATGCCTGTGAAGAAACCTCCGATGGCATATATTGGGATGAGCAACATTGCTGCAGTTGCTGCAAAAGCACCAGGGCTCTTGATGATTTTTTCCGGGTTTGAGGCCGCTGTTGCAACCATGTTAAACGAACCCGCAAGCAAGGGGAGAAGTCCGAGCGTCATGAGAATAGCACCAACATTTTGCAATAATTCTCCAGCATCTGCTGAAGAAATGAAGAAAGGTGGAATTGTTATGAAAAGGAACAACATACTTATTTTTTGCATCGATTCAGACCAGACTGGTTTTCCAGTCGTAAATGGAATGACGTGGTAGGCAACTGCGAAAATCAAAGCCAAAGGAACCCATCCGGTCAAGACTCGTTCTGCCATCCAAACTGTTTGTGTCGCATCGACAAGTTCTCCGAAGAAAATGAATAACATTGCCATGATTTTAGCAACCAAAGCGAGCACTAAGAACCAAGTCGTTGGTGGGATGTCGTTGTGCTCTCGGTCACCTAAAGTGATGAATACATTGATGAGAAGTGCGAAGTGAAGCATTGCCCCAACAACAAGCATTGAGATGTTTTGTAAAGTTTCGAGAACACTTGCTTCGTTGCCGATAGTGATGAAAGAAAATATTGCTGGTAGAAGAAGCACAACAATGGTCGAGACCGTCAGGAGAACGGCCACCATCGATGCGCTGGCTTCACTTGCAAGTCGGCCTTTCGAAGCACGAGAGATCGCAACCAGTGCTGCACCAACTAAGAGATAATTTAATGCAGTCGAGAAGAAGATTGCAGTGTAATCAGTTAACATTGAACCATCATCATAACTCCAGCCAATACTGGAAAGAGAGTTGAGGGCTGTTGGGTCATAACGATGCCAGATGCCGAGGAACATACCGAGACAAGCCATGAAGAACCAAGCCATACCGAAACGTAGCCATGTTTTGGTACCGCTTCCTGGTTTGTCGCTAAAGAGATCGATCAACCCGGCTGGAGCCTTGTTTAACAAAAACATTCCAACTTGTCGAAGAGAACTTGCCATTCCTCCTATTCCTTGAACCATAGAGTTCGAAACAAGGAAAAGTGAAGCAAGCAAAAGTGCTGCAGAGATAAATACTGTTTCCATACACCACACCTCCTTAGTCTACAATGACCTCGCTTATGAGTGAAGCAATAATCGCTCCAACTCCAACCAAAATGCCAATAAGATAATACCAAATTCCACTGCCACCAAGATTTCCAATCAAAGGGACAAGTTCACCGAGCAAAGGAAGGTTGTCCCACCCGAAAACATTTGAGAAAAGCGCAAGTATGCCAAGAAGCCCAACCGAAAAAAGAGTCAAGAATACACGACTGCTCGACGGTTCGCCTGTTCCAACGGTCACATCAGGTAGAGTTGTTGTATTTGTCATCGGCCTTCACCTTTGCATGACCCCATAGGGGTCATTCCGCCCACTCGTATTGCGGTGATAAAGATTCACTCCGACCAAGGAGCATTTCTTCGATTGTAAACATCGACTTAAGGCGAGCGGAGTCTGTCGAGAAGATTACCTCGGCGGTGCTTTGAGATTCCCAATGGCACGGGGAGTGCTTGTTCCAAAAGAACCTCTTCTTTCCATGCAAGTTCACACGAACAGGACAGTCCTTTGAATTCTTCAAGATCACCAGAAACTGCATACCGTTCAATGGCAGCAACAACAACTGAATCACAAGCCCCACAATTATGGGCACCTCGAACTCTTCCTCCTGCAGTTGGATGGATGATGAGTCGGCAAACTTGATCTTCATCACCGTTCTTTCCACCATTCGGATGGATGGTTGGGTGAGCACGACGAATCATTTCGACCAAAGACCAAAGCCAAGGAGGCCGATATTCGCTATTTCTGTGAAGACGGTCAATGATCGTCCCTCGCTGAATATTCATTGGATTGACGGAGATTTCGTCGCTTCTTTCCGCCACGTCTTCAATCCATTTTACGCCATGGTTCAATGCATCAGCTTCACTCATGAAAGGTGGTTTAAACATCAAGTAGGTCTTGACACGAATATCGAACTTCTTCAAATTTTCAACCGCTCGGTCCCACGATTTCGTCGTGAAACCTTTGTTGACATGAAATCGAAGGACTTCATCGTCATAGGCTTCAAGCCCAATCGCTACTGCAAAACTTTGATTCAATTGTGATGCCCAAGCAAGTTTTTCTTCGGTCAATTGCTCGCATCGGCTTTCTACAATCAATTCTTTACCGAGGTCATGACAATCTCTCAAAACTGTTTCTTGAAATTCAACTGGAATCTCACGGTCTTCAAGCAAAGAGCCACTCGTGTAGACTTTGACCATAGCATGATCTTTGAAATCTTTGAATTTCTCCTTTGCATAAGCCCACTGTGCATGTAAATCATCATTGGTAACATCGTCACGTGTATCGTTAAAATATCCGCAGAAAGTACACCCGCTTGACCACCACCAATGGCAACCCTTGGTGCGCAAGATAACAGTCACTGCGCTACATGGCGTCCCATCCGCGAGCATTTCAGGAGTGTAGTATACAGTTGCAGGCTCACTAGCATCCCATGATTGTTGGCGAGCAAGCGCCCAGGGTGTATTAGCAGGTGCTTTAACCAGATCGTGGATACGGGAACCTTTGTTTCCCTCTCCAACTAACGTCAATGATTTTGGCCCCGGCATCGTGTTCCCCCTTGTGAAGTGGCTCGGCTTTGGTGTTTCAATCCACCGCCCAACAGAATCGACTCAATCGCGCACTGGAGTGAACAGTATTGTGGAACCTGCCTGAACAAATTCGCCCTTAGGGTGTGTTGGATTTTGGTCTTCTGCAGAACAGACATTCGGTGTAAAAAGCGCTGCTGGAACACGGAGGTCGACACGAGAACCAAGTCGAATCATGCCGTATCGTTGCCCTCGGCGGACTTCGGAATCGACCTGAAGCCAAGGGACGATTGTTCGTGCAAGTGCACCAGATATTTGTGTCACTTCAACAAAGATATCTTTGTCGCCTTTGAACACGCTTCGAACTCTTTCATTGTATTGGCTCTCTTTTTTGTATGCAGCGACAAAAGGTCCACGACGAAGTCCCTTTCCGGCTCGGTGTTCCATTTGATGTAAAATTCCAGCGAAAGGGGCCCGATTTACATGGACGTCCAATGGCGACATGAAGATGGCAATTCGGTACACATCATCCTTCGATTCTTGGCCTTTGGCAACCGCTTCAAAACGTTGCTCTGTTTCAAATAATAATGGATTGGCGAGAGGGGTTGGAAACCAGTCACCCGTCAACGGATCGGATTCGCATGCTCCGGATTCAAGTTCATCTTTCGAGGGGCGCCGCCCAACAGCGCGTTCACGACGGACAAACATGACATGGCCATCGGCAGGACTGACCAATACTCCTTCATCTCGGGGGATTGGCCGGTCGGGGTCTCGCCAGAAATTTGCGAAAAAGGCCGAAAGCATGAAACAAAAGATTCCGAAAAAGGGAACTAATCCATACAAGGAGTCAATGGTCGCTCCAATAATTAAGGCGCTACCACCCATCAATATTGGAATGATTACGGGGGCGTGACCGCCGTGGGCCAGGCCTGCCATAGAATCGCCTCACTCTTCCCAAGGGTCTTCGCCGTCTGCCCAAGTAGCAGCACCGGTCGTTTCCGGGCCAGCTTGTTCTTTGGTTGCTTCTTCAGTTGCTTCTTCAGTTGCTTCTTCAGTTGCTTCTTCAACAGAGTCTGTGCTTTCTGCGGTAGAGATTTCTTTAGCCTCTTCCATGGTCATTTCAGCCGCACGAGAATCGACTAAGTCATCGATACGTTCGGTGAAGGCACGAGCCATGTGCTGAGATTTCCGTTCTGCCTCAATAGCACGCTCAATCATTTCATAGCGGACCTTGATGGCTTTGTTGAGGTCTTCAAAAATTTGCATGTGGCCGACATACCAATCGTCACGGGCTTTCATTTCCGTAACAGCGTGACGGAGATCGTTATCGAGTTCCTCTGCGATTCCGTATACTCGGCCAAGTCGGTCCTTTTCACGGGTGTATTTTTCTTCCATCTTTTCGAGTTCAGGTTCAAGACGTTCAACGGTCTTGCTTGATTTTGCTGCCCGGAGTTCAAGTTCACGAACACGGTTATCTTTCTCATCGAGAAGACTTCGTAGTGAATCTTTTTCGACAGCACCTTCAATTATTTCTTTTTCAAGAACTTCAATTGTTGCAAGGGCGTCGGTCAAATCTTTATCTGCGCCTTGAAATGCTCCGTAGAGGACTTTGATTTTTGCTTCTAAATCTTCAACGGTTTCAGTCGGTGTAGTTGCAACAGGGGGGATGGTTTCTTCTTCAGTCATTGTATCACCCGGAGGCAAGCCTCCATGAACAGCCACACGCCTCCACCCTATCAAGCCGACGCTTGAAAGGACTGAGAAGAGTCCTCCATTGAACGCGATTTCATCAACGGAACGAGTTGGTAAGAGCAACGAGTTCTCGAGCAATACTCACCTCGCCCATAGAATGGCCAGCATCGGGTACGAGTATGAGGGTGCTGTTTGGCATTGCTTTGTGTAATTCCCAAGCACTGCGCGCTGGACAAACCACATCATAACGCCCTTGAACGATAGTGGTCGGTATGTGTTGGATTGATTCGACGTGATTGAGGATATGGGCTTCTTCAAGGAAAATGGCGTTGATGAAGTAATGGCATTCAATTCGTGCAAAAGCGACGGCAAAATCAAGGTCTTCTGCTTTTTCAAGATACGAATCGTCGGGGAAGAGGCGACTTGTGGCCATTTCCCAACGGGTCCATTCCTTTGCAGCAGCGCGCCGGATGTCGGCATCTTCACTGGTTAAACGGATGTGATAGGCCTTGATGAGGTCATTCTGTTCTCGTTTTGGAATGTGTTCTCGGTAAGCCTCAAAAGCATCTGGAAATATATGGCTTGCTCCATCTTGATAGAACCAATGTAATTCGCTCTTGCGGCACATGAAAATACCTCTAAGCATCAAACTAAGTGCACGTTCAGGATGTTCTTGAGCATAGACCAAGGCAAGAGTTGAGCCCCATGACCCACCAAAAACATGCCATTCCTCAATACCAAATGATTGGCGGAGTTGTTCAATGTCACGAACTGATGCTTGGGTATTGTTTTCAACTAATTCAGCATAAGGAGTAGATTTGCCACATCCGCGTTGATCGAATTGTATGATATTGTAGACTTCGGAGTCGAAGTATTGACGGTATGAGGGTTGCCCACCACCACCAGGTCCACCGTGAATAACAATGACTGGAATTCCGTCTGGGTTTCCACTTTTCTCCCATGCAATCGTGTGTAATTCCGATACCTTCAACATGCCCATATCATACGCTTCAATCGGTGAATAAAGGACGTCCTCAAGGGTCGTAGTTACATCGAGCATAAACCTTCCAAAGGTCGGTCACGCATGTTCCTTTCGCAATGGACATCTTCTTGGAATGCATCGGCTCGGTTGTATCTATGGGCCGGCGAGATGCGACTGAAGTGTTCAGTGAATGGGCCGACAAAGGCAAGGATGGAGGAATGGAGAAAGGCCATGCCCGTTCGGTTCATGCCATGCTCGAATTGGCTGGAGTCCCTCGAGATTCACACTATTCAGCCATTGATGTTGGATGTGGAAATGGCTGGGTTTGTCGCAGAATCGCACAGGACCAAATGTGTACACATGTTGTGGGAGTCGATGGTTCGGCACGTATGATTGAAAAGGCCCACTCCATTGATGAACAAGGTGAATACCACCTTGCAATGCTTCCTGATTGGACGCCTAAGCAAACATTCGATTTGATCCATACCATGGAATTTCTGTATTATTTACACGACCCACAATCGATGTTGAAAATGTTCAATGATGAGTGGCTAAACAGTGGCGGGATTCTTGTTGCAGGTCTCGACCACTACCTCGAAAATGAAGACAGTTTAAGTTGGCCTGATGCCTTGAATGTCCATATGACGACACTCGGTATTGAACAATGGAAAACTGCAATGTTGGATGCTGGATTTGTCGATGTTGAAGTCCATCAAGTTGGTCAAAAAGAGAACTTCATTGGAACTCTGGTTCTTATTGGTAAGAAAAAATAAGTTACTCATCTGAATGGATTGGTCCAAGTTCGACTCCTTCTGGGCCGCAGAGGCGTATTTCTCCTCTTGAAAACGGACATTGAGAACAAATGTGTGCTGATTCAGCAGGCAAACGTGCTGGTTCTTCAAGCGCATCGGGAGTTGCAGTCAGTTGAGCCATCCAGTTGAGATGTTCAGAAAGGGTGATTTTTGCTTCGGTGAATTCCTCTACAGATAATTGTACCATGCGCCCAGATGCACCGATAAGCAATGAAGGAGGTAATACTCGGCGACGCTCATGCTCAGGTTTTTGCTGTTCGATGACTTCAAGAGCCAATGAATACAATGTCAGCTGTAAACGGTGCTCATCCAAGAGCGCCCGTTCTGCATAGGAAGCAGGGAAAGGGGAGAGTGGGTCGCCTTTGAATTTCTGAAGAGGGCTGCCCGAATTCGGATTGTCTGGATTAAATTGATCTCTACAGCCTTTGGTTTTCAAGTCGACAACTTGCAGACAACCTTTTCCTTCACCATCACGCAAGGCCAATACTAAATCGGCTCGGCCGTCAAAAACAACATCCACATGGTCGACAAGCGCCTGTGGACGTGGCCCATCGATCGAGAAGGTGGTGCGAACTACACTGTCAAAGGCGACTTTATGGCTGAAATAAAAGGGCAATTCTGTTCTCAATCCTTCGACACTATATCCCGAATGACTTTCACCATCGGCAAATCTCCCAAGCAGTCCGTTTCGAACCAACGCCCCGAGATGTGCTAGCCGTTCTAGGGTTGCTTGATGGATTTCAGAACTTAAATCCCCCTCCCCAATGCCCTCTTCTGCAAGTACGCGTTTGATGGTGGCTTCATCATCGAGAAGGTCTTTTCCTTCATAGGTCCATGCAGAGGGAAGTGGTATCGTCGGTGGTGAATTCAATTGTGCAGGATTTTGTAATCCAATTTCGACCAAGCGATGCATAAGGGTTCCAAAAACAGTTGCTGGAGGGAAGAGGGGCGCAGGTTTTTCACTCGATGGCGGTTTTGAAAACCGTTCAAGTGGCTCAGGGTTCCAACCTCGTATTTCTGACAACCAATGTCGGCGTGGGCAAGCAAAGCTTGTATCCAATCCATGCGCCGTCATTCGCATGATGTCACTCACCTGTACATATCCCTCTGGAAGAGGGATTGATGGTGGAGTTTTTTTGAGTTGAGTCTCAAGACTACGCCATTTTTGTAATGGCGTTTGGACATCTAAATCGGGGAAGCAATCCGGTGAATGATACAGATAGAGAGACTTAATTGCATCACCTCCGAGACAAGAATTTTCGACCAAAGCACTTGGGTTGAGTGATAGTTTCGTTTCTTCGTATCGAGGAAGTGGTGCATTAAATGTATCACCTGCAAGTAGCCATGGGGAATTTACTTGGCTGTTGGAATGAGAAAGGCTACGTAATCCATCCAACCACATCGCACCCATCGTCTTCAGAGAGGGTTTACTCTTGAATTCAAGGAGGTGTGTATCGGTATTGATTTCAGCGGTATCGCTTGGTGACCCAACGACAATCAATCGGTCCTTTACACGCGTCAAAGCGACGTAAAATTCTCGGCGACGTTCGGCTTGGCGTTGGGCGTGATCTATTCGTTTTGCAAACTCCCAAAGTCCATCGTCAGGTCGCTCCCGTGAAGTCCATGGATTGATTCGGCCGGCGACAACTTGGGGCGTGACCAACACGTTGTTTCGAACGGCAAGCGATGCATCTGATTTACCAGCATGGAATATTCCTGCAACGACAACAACCGGTGCTTGAAGTCCTTTTGCACCGTGAATGGTCATGATTTGGATTGCACCGCCTGAAGGGGTCGTAATCGCGGAAGGGCCTTTGTTCCCAAGGCCGCTCAAGGCTTTCATTCGATTGAAAATAGCCGATGCTTCATGGCCTAATTCATTTCCAATTGAGGTGGCAAGTGCACACCATGCTTCTGCGTTTTGCCGGGAAGCGTCATCTGGATAGGCGACGAGTAAATCTGAACAATCGAGAACTGTATCGAATACATCATGGATTGCCCCTTGCAGAACCAAGCGTTCAATATGCGCTGCCAATTGCTTCACTAAATTATTCGGTGCATGTTGCTGAATTTTCTTCCACCATGAGAGTTCTTCTTCGGAGGTGAGTAATGCATGTGCTTGGGCATCATTGAAGCCCAGTATAGGTGAGCGGGCAAGGGATAAAGCGGCATGACGGGAGTTCGGGAAAGCAATCAATTCCAAGCAAGCAAGGAGTGGGGCGACAACAGGTCGTTGAAGTAATGCCCCTTGACGGTCGGCCATGACTGGAATTCCACGAGATTGCAATCTTTGTATCAAATCAGGCATGTGCTTTCGGGAATGAACCAAAATAATGATATCTTCAGGCCGTATGTTTCGTCCATCGTTTGGCAGATTAACATAGGTCTCTGAATCAGCATTCCAAACTTGAGTGTCTCCGTTTTGGATGAGGGCTTGCAAACGGGCTGCAATTAATTCATTTTCAAGATGTGAGCGTTTTGCTTTCGGGTCAGCAAAGGTATCGATTCGCTTTTCTAAATCATAGCTCGGAGCCGCTACGCCAATTTGGAGTGGAACAAGCCATTCCAGTACCCCGACGCCATCGGAGTTGCGAGCTGGTCGAAGTTGTTGAGGCTCAGCATGCCAGTCTCCTGGTAGGACATAGTGGCGTGGATCGAATACATCGTCAAACATGCCATTCATCGTACGCACTAAATTATGCAGTGAACGGTGATTTGAGGTGAGGTCAATATGCCCGAGTGTACGACGCTCTCGGCGGATAGAATCAACAGGATTGAAGGCATCTTCGCCGTCTTCGGCATCTTCAAAAGCGAAACTTACATGCTCCCATAACTTGGATGTGACAGATTTTCCTTCAATCTCAGTCCCTTTGGTGAATGACCCACCAGCACCAACTGGCCGAGGGTCTCGACCTTCTCCCTCACTTCGTAAATGGCTCAAGCGAGGTTCGCTTTGCTCCAGTTGATTTGCTTGTTTAATAGCAGCAACAGTACGTCGCATGACGGTGACTTCTGCTTGACGGAATCGGTAGATACTTTGCTTCATGTCGCCGACAATACAGACCGTTGGGTCCCAGGGTCCAAGTGGGCGTTGAGGGTCGTCAGATTCAAGCCTACGGTGCCCCCAAAGGCGAGCGAGAAGGCGGAAATGGGCTGGGTTGGTATCTTGATATTCATCGATGATAAAAGCACGATATTGACGTCGGATTGTTTGGAGTGTAAAGAAGCGGCGTTGGAGATCTTCGAAGCATACTTGGTCCTCTCCAGCCAGCCTCATAGCACGTGAAATGTGTTGGTCCGACCAAGGTTCATCTCCGAGATGGTCGAGTGCATGAACGACTGCAGAAGGATAGACATGGCGAACAATATCGGGGCACCGCGCAAGCAATAAATCAGCAACCAGTTTTTGGATGTCATCGTAATCATGTACCGCTTCGTGGGCTTTTCGAAGTGTCAAAATATCTTGACAGCCGCGATGAACAAGTAACAAGTCATTGAGAACATTGGTTTGTAATTCATGCGAAATACGTAGCCGCCCTTCTGGAGCAAGGTCACTAAACGTCGTTGAAACTTCTCGGTGACGAAGTTCGCAATCGTCGGGCATATGTGGTAGGGTGGAAATGGGGTCGAGTAAGAAAGCGCTCTTGCCCAATAAACAAACCAGGCGCCCAAGACGGCCGTTGAGTTCAGTATTGAGTAAATTGGTGAGTTCCAAAGCCTCTATTTCTACGTTATCTTTTTCTGTTTTTGAAAGTCCTTTCGTTGCAGATTTACCAAGTAAACCGGGATGCCAACCCGCGCAATAACGGGCTTGGGGAAGTCCACCTTTCGGGAAGTAGTTTGGTTCTTCATTTTCTAATTGGTTGGTCGTAGTTGCTGCAATTGCAACTTGCCAAACCCATTGTAAACAGACACTTGGCTCAATCGGCAAGGGTTGTCGAGCCAAAGCCGTCAAATGATTAAACCGAGTGAGTGTGGTATTGATTTCAGCTTCGCATGCCATCACATAGTGAGTGGTATGGGCCAAATATGAATTGGTCCATTGGAACAAAAGTTCTTGTAGAGTTTGAGCAAATGCGACAACTTCATCTCGAACGGGTTCCAAGAACATGTCCATGAGGACCTCGTGGGGAATTGGCCCCACTCCTGACCATGCAGAACCTATCGATTGGGCGCGGGTGAGCATTGCACGATGGGCTTCTTCGACAAACAATGATTTGCCTAACATTCCACTGAGTACTACTGCGGAATGTTGCTGCCCGCCAAGAAGAACTGCTAGGCGGTTTCGGGCTTCAATAAACGCACCAATATTTCCTCGGACACCTGCTTCATGTGCGTCATTAATGGTTCGAATACGCCATGCAGAATGGAGCGTTTCTTGGACTAAAAGCGGTGAGCGTTCCTCGGAAATTTGTTCTCGGCTTGGGTGAACTGCGACCAAATCCAAATGCGGTGACACAAGTTGAGAAAGGAACGCATCGATGGTCGAAATCGGGGCTTCATCGAGGGCTGACATCAAGGTCTCAATATCTCCTTCTCGGAGTCGAGGGTCGAATATTCCTTCATCGTCACCTGTTTTCACTGGAGATGCTCGACTTTGTCCGACCCGATAGCGTATTCGCGCTTTCAGTTCTGCTGCTGCTTTTTTGGTAAAGGTGATGGCAACCACTTCGCTTGGAAGCAAACCTTTCCATTCGTTCGGAGAAGTTCGTTGCCGTGGAGGTGCTCGCAAAAGCCCACTTCCCTTCGATGATTCACGAGGACCGTGTGGGAGAATTTGTGTTGCGCGTTGTTCAGAGGAAAGAAGATGCTGAACATAGCGTTCAGCCATGACAGTTGTTTTACCAGTGCCCGCTCCAGCATCCAAAGCAATGTGCTTGTCAAGATCCAAGCCAAGGCGTTGACTTCGATTAAAGCGTATCATTGTTCGTCACCTCCCAAAGATGCTGATGGGCAAATTTTTCTTACTGGGCAAAAGGAACAATGTGCACCAGGTGTTGCATTCACATGGCCTTGACGTGCAGTTTGAATCGCTCTTCCTGCGGTTCGAATACGTTCAGATATCCAGGCGCGAAAGCCGTTTTGTTCTGAAAAGTAATCTCCTGGTTTACGATGATGTGTTTGAGAATAAGTTGTTCTCTCGCCGAGTTTGCTGTCGTCGAGATATTTGAGAATTGATGCATCAAGTTCAACGTAATGCGTTGTAGATTCTCCGATTTCAGTTACACCAACACCAACCACACGATCACCAGGATGGCTCTGTTCCCATGCTCGTGCATAAAGTCCAAGTTGAACTTCATCAAACATACCTTTTCGATGGCGGTTGCCTTTGTCTTTCGACTTTGGCCCGTTTACAGTTTTCAAGTCACGAATAATGACAAGTCGATTTGCTGGGAAGGGTTGTTTCAAATCGAGTGGGAGCACTTTCGAAACGGGTGTGTTGGCTAAGACGCCATCGGTTATCGCTTGAGCTTGGTGCTCTTTGCTGAGTATCAGAGCGTCAACTCGGTCGATTCGACCGGAAAGGTTGATTTGAATTGGTTTGCCTGAATCATCCAAGCCATTTATTTTGACATGGCCTGTCTTTCCTTCATTTAACATCCATTCGCAGGCCATAGGTGCTGATGCTGTCAACTCAATATCCGCCGAAATCATTCGCCCGAGTCGGCCACTGGGTTCTAAATCAATCTCGCCTTCAATGTGCATCCGCCACTGATTTGGTGTGACTCCAAGCATTTCTCTACAGCGATGTACTGCTACTGCATCGTTTCGTGCCATCCAAGGAACTTCGCTTTCGATGTACGATAGAACACTGCCCCATAATTCTGGAATAGTTTTCATCGGTCCTCGGTGGAGTGGGAGGGGATTTTCAACGGCTTCACCAGCCGTTATAACCCCGTGAGCGTTCAACATGGCTGCTTCTGCATCATGGACCATTGTACCACGAGCTCGAGAATCAACATCTTCACTTTGAACGTCTTCGGATTTCGCTTTCAATCGTTTATCCATCCATGCCATTCGGGGGCATTTGAGCCAAGATTGGAGGCGGCTTTGCGACCAAGTCTCTCGTTCCATGCCGGTTGATACGAAACCAATTGTTGCATTCAACACTGAACTTTGCAGGTTCAACGCTGGAAGAGGGCGGGGGTCAATGGCTGGACCTTTGGAATTACCATTACGTTTCAAACCAAGATGGGGCCACTGCTGTTGTTGACTCGAGCCGATGCTCACTTGGGAATTCGAGGGTTGCAATACAAGATCATCGGCACTCAGCATATGTTGCCGGCTCTCCCAAGTGAAATATTCACCGTTTTCCAGGTCTTTCATTACAGGTTGTCGAAGGCGGCGGTCTGTTTGGATAGGGAGTTCGTGTGCCATTGCTAAGGCGGTTTGTGAGAGCACTGTGCCTTCGGGTCTACCTCCATCAAGTAATTCGAGTCCGAGTCGTTGCCGTTCATCTCTTCCTCGATGGCCTGCGCGTTCTCCAACTGCTTTTCCATCGACCATTGTCATCGTAAAGGGGCGCGGCGTAAGCCAAACTAAACCGCCGCCGTGTTCATCCTTTGTCCAGTGCCAACTTCGATGAAGCCGGCCCTCTTGATGTTCAAAGTCCGCAAGAAAAGATGGAGCAGGTTGGAATGATGCAAGTGAACCCTCATGGCGAGTTTCTGTTAACCATTCAGATAAGGGCGCGCTTGGACCACCGCCTTCTTCGGCACTGGTGTCAAAGAATACGACTTCTGGTGCGGCATTGAGTAGATGGCGGAGATGATGTCTGCCTCGACGGATGGCAATATCGGAATTAAATAACCCAAGATGGATTTGTGCAGGTGCATCAAGCCATGGTACTTTCGAAGTTTTCATTGGCCATGAATTGACATCCAGACCTGCTAAGAGAATCAAATCGGCTTGAACGCCGTGGGCTTGTTCGGGTGTGAGAACTTGAATATCCTTCCCGCGGGAACGTGAACGCGGCAAAGAGGTATAGGCAAGGATATGATCGAAATACTCGATGAAATGTGTACCTGTTTCCGGAATCGAATAGCCCGCTTTTTCAAGCAATGCTTGTGTTGATTCATGAGATTCTCTGACCATTTGTAATCCTGCGAGAGACCGGTCATGCTTTGCTGTTCGAGTTGAGAGTTCACTCCAATTGATGCGGCTGTAGATTGTATCGAGCCATTCAATTCCTGATTCCGGACGTGATGGAAGTGGGAGAGGAGTTTGGGTCGAACAACCGAATGGTCGCTTTGGGATTTTGGAAAGCGTGTCTTGGTCCAATAACGGGGCCCATGTTTCTGCAACGCAGTGCAGCCACCATTGGGTTTCTTCCAGGGCTTGGCGTGCATGCTTTTTGTTTTCTCCGAGTTGTGGGGTTGCTTGCGCTAGTGTTGCAAGCCAACGCAAGAGTGAACCTTGGCCCCCTCGTACGTGGAATGAGCGGGCAATTTTTTCAAGGATATCCGAATGTGGGCGTGGTTTCCATGAAGGTTCATCTGGGTGGCTGAGTTCCTCTATTCCACCGTTCTCCAAAGGGAGGCTTTGATGCTCATACAATCCCCGAAGATGCTCAAGTGACCATGCATCCATGCCAATGCCGAGTTTCATCGCTCGTGCCAACCCAGCTACTGCGGGTATTTCTTCAAGACTTTTCTGTCCGATCCCACACTGATAGCCAAGTGATTCAAGACGCTTGAGCCATTGTTCTTGCTTAGCATCTGCAGCCCCATCAACAATGAGTACACGCCCCTTCGTGTGGAGTCCATACGAACGTAACAATTCAATTGCAGCATCCATCGAATGTGCTCCCCGTTCCAGCGTGATGCGGTGAAGTGAAGTGTTATTCTCATCGCCTCGTTCTGAACGCCAGTGGATTTCATTCGGTGGAGACCACACTTCATGCTCGGGAACCCACTCAGGGAGGTTTGACTGCGTCACATAGTCCCACTCAGCGTCAAAGAGGTAGGCGCCATGGTAACCAAGACGGAAAGAACCCGCTGAACAAAGTTGGTGTATAGGACGTGCTTTTGAAAGCGCTGTAAAGAAACAGCGTTCGATTTCTGAGTAATCAGGCGCAGTATCGAGGATCACGATACCCCGTACATCATTCAGTGTAAATGGAACCTCAGAACTTGTTTCAAGGGCCTTCATCAAACGAGTAAACGCATGATGGGGGTGGGTGCCGCCTAATTTTTCTTCGAGAGCAAGGAGGAGCGTGTCAAAATCTTTAGCACCCGGGTCACCTTCCCACGACCAAGGATTCTTTAATTGATGTAAAGTTCGATGTAAAGTAAGAATCCGCTCTGTTTGATAGGGTGACCACTTCCTCCCTTCGATGGCTGAGAACAACAACGGTAACTCTCCACTTTCAGCCGCTTGTTTGGTATGGGCATGGATCACTGAAAACAAGCCTGCATCGCTTCCAAACAACGGTGGTAAGCCAAGGTCAAGTGTTAGTAATTGGAGCAACCTTACTGTGGTCAAATGATGAGTGGTGTCAATTGGCGAATTGGTTTGTGCAAGTCGAAGCAATGTTTGATTACGGCTCGCTTCATTTGGATGGAGGACTAAAATGTTCTCAGCAGAACCGTTTTCAAGTGCGGCAAAGAACCAAGGCGGAATATTATCTCCCGTACCAATCGCTTCAAGCGTAAGTGATACAACGTTTCCCTCCTTCATCTTCGCCGCCTCAACGCCACTACATCCGTCGACTGTTCTTGAAGCCTCTCGGTGAATCCTCAGAAAAGCCGTCGTGCCATTCATATATGGTCGAGGTGTTTTTAGGGGTGGGTTTTGGCTTCAAATTTACTTTGCTTATATACTGTAGAAAGGAATAGTTAGTGTTGTGCAAAAACATGAAGCATTCTTATTCTGTAAAAAATGCTCTTGATGACCGGTGGACTTAAATAGTATGGCTTACCTCATAGATATGTTGGCGCAAAAAAGCGGAAACTGCGACATTTAGGCGCTTCGCCTGAAGTTGGAGTCGCCGCCCTATTCGCCCTCAACAAGAAAAACAAGAAAGGAGTTAATTAAGATGATAGATAATAAGAATGTAGAGAAGCGAGAACTAACACAGTGCGATGAATGTAGCAGCAAGGACCTCAAGCACGTCCCTGAGAAAGGTGAAACTTGGTGTATCCCATGCGGACTTGTTCACAAGGACCAAGAAATCGAAGCCAACGACAACGGAGCCGCTCTGTTTGGCGAAGGTGCCCACTACCAAGCTGTTCGAAACGACAAGGATGTCAACCGCCGACTTGGTGGAACAGGCCCTAAGATGAAGTTTGGTTCACGCGGCGTAGTAAACGCAAGTAAATACCGTTTGCTTGAGAAAATTGACCGCAGTTCTGTACGCAACCCTCACCCCTTTGCACAACGCGTCAAGAGCAACATCGAGACATTGTACGGCCGCCATGCCCTGCATATCCTTGAGTTCCTGGTCGAGATGTCCTGCCGACCTTTGACAGGTGAGCAAGGGATGATTCGAAAGAAGCAAGATAAGTCCATGAACAAACGCCTGGGTATGCCGAAGCAATCAATTTGCCGAAAGAAAAAGGGAATCAAAGGTAGTTCTGATGAACAGAATGCAGTCATCATTGCAGCTGCCATCGTTGAACTTGCTGGAGAGTTGGGCATCATGCCCAAGTTCGACCGACGATCTACAATGGAACAGGCCGGTATCGTTCCAAAGCAAATCTCAAGCGCACGCATCAGGATTTTCAATCATTGGAAAGCGCGTGCTACAATGGGTTGGGCTGCAATGCCACCTCGCAAAAGTGCCGGCGACCGGCGAGAAGATGCAATTGTACAAGCAATGGAACATGTCTTTGATATGCTTGGAGATCATCATGATGAGGGAGACTTTAACCGGATTCTGTATGAGACTGAAGCACGTCTTGCACTCTTGAAAGAGGGCACAAGTGAAGCACTCTCAATCAATGTTGAAGAGCGTATGCTTGTTTCTGTTTCCGTGTATGCCAGCCTCACCGCCTTTGGACTTCAATCTGGTGCTGCTGACCTCCTCGCTGGCGTCTTTGGTTCGACCAGCAGCGGAATTCGTTCTCGATATGACGCATTGGTAACTGAATCCGCTTCAGGTGAGTTCCAAGACAACGGTGCTTTCGACATGAGTCAACTCTGTGGCGACTTGTTGAATGAATCTCAAGAGCAGAATGCTTTGATAGCCAAGTTCCGACTCGGAAGAGTATGCGGAAAGCGTTTCTCCTCTTCGGAATCCTAGTTTTGACTGCACTTGGCCCTGCGACGAGTGTTGCTGCGCCAGCTACTTCTACCGATGCTGGGATCATGTTTGGTGGGCAGTGGTTTGAAGCCAATCAGTCAGGTGAATCGACGGTCAACTTCAGCGAAATGCCTCCAATCCTGGAAGTGTATACCGCCACATGGTGTTCGAACTGTGTAGATGTCGAGCACGCTCTTGATGCCATTATGAATGAAACCGGTCTGCAACAATATCACATTCATCGAGCGATCAATGAACCACAAGACCCTCTCGGGAGTATTGAACTCGACCAACGGTTCTATGACCGATACGGCGTATCTCCGCCACCAGTCGTTGTGTTTAATGGCTCAGTCATCAAGATTGGAAGTGTGACGGAATATGACTCGCTGGAAAGTGAATTTACTGAACTCGCTCAAGAAAATATGGATATTTCTGGCACTTCAACTTTTACTTGGAACTCGACAAGTGATTCGACGGGGAGAGTTACATGGGCAATAGAACCTCTTAATTTGACATTTCCTGCTGGGGCTTCGCTTTCCGCCTACGCTTGGATTGTTGAAGATTCGGCCTCTTTCGAAGAAGGATCAAACGGCCTTGGAGATTACCCGCATGTTGTTCGAGGCATCATTGAACTTGGTGAAATCAACATGACTTCGAATCCACAAGTGACCTCAGGGAGTTTGAATATCACACTCCCTCCAGCATATGATGGAAATGATTTGTCAATCCATCTCATCTACCAATTCAATTTACCAATAGAAGTTGATGGGCCAATTATATTGGGAGACGAAGAATGCGACATGAATGCTGACTGTGAAAAAGAGGAAGGCGTAAGAGAAGGACTACCTGCAGCCCCATTCATTGCCAGCCTCTGTGTTGTTTTTGGGGCAGCTCTTGTGCGTAGAGATTGAGCCTAAGGAATGTATTCATCGGGTCCGTTGCGGTTATTCTGGTCACGTAAGTCTTGCTCAAGTTCCCACCGAAAGGCCGGCACCTCTCTTGGTGCTTCGCATACTTCACCAAAATGCCACCACCAAGGTGGAGCGCCGCGTGCCCCGAGTGTCTCTTGGGCTCTATTGAGGAGTTGTGTAAGTTCACGTCGAGCGTGGGGGCGAGGATGGTCTCTTCGGACAAAGACAATTGCATCGCCATGCCGGCCTTGCTCAACAAAACCCAAGACGGTCGAAAACCTACGGATTATTCTGCGTTCTTGCGCATTTCGTATCGTTACCGCAAGATGGCAGTTTTCGAATGCGAGTTCCCCTCTATCAAGAACGCTCATTCTGAAAGTTGCACCAATTGGATGCTGCATGAGAGCATCCCATATCCGCGGAAATACTTCGCAATATCTTCGTTCTCCGTTCCGTATATCACCGATGGGGAGTTCGTTCTCTTCATGTCCAAAGTTACGAATATACATCCACTCATCTCGACCACGAAAATGATTGTAGAGATGGTGAAGGTTTTCGCCTGCGCGTTCTTCAGGTAGTTCATCACACGATTTGTGCCATAATTCAATGAATTGTGGGTGAGGGAGAGCAGAATTGGCCGCCAGAGCGTGTTCAATCAATAAATCAGTTCGAGAACTTTGTTTTGATTCATCACCATTGTTTTGCCATCTTCGTCGATTATATACGATGTTTCTGCGAAACAAATGCATCATGTTTTGATTATTACCTTCATGTGGCGCTTCTCTACTCGGTGGGTTGCTCTGAGGCAACCATTCAATTCCAATTACGCCTCGGTAAGAGTGCTTTGCAACGATTTTTTTGACCCGCTGAAGGTCTTTATTATTGAAAAAACAGAGATGCTTGTCAGTAATTCTCGTCGGAAAACCCAATGGTGAATGGGATGCGATGTGTTGTAAAAGGCTCTCGACTTGAGCCGAGGTATTGATATCATCAAGGAGGGCGAGCAGTACCGAGACAAGTGTATCGCCCAAAGGAACTGCAGAATGAAAAGTACCATCGTGAATACAGAGAGGATGGGTTTGACGTGCTTCAAGTGAATTGATTGATTGTATGATAAAGGGGGCGCCGTGCGCCCCTTTACCAACTCGAACTTCATAAAAATGACCAAGGCGGCCGATGACCAATATGTGTTCAGCGTGAATAAAAACGCGGTCTGAATTTCCATCAATCACCTCTCGTAAAAATTGTATTGAACGACGTAATGGCGCTCCGATTTGTTGATCGGCGAGGTTTTGACAGGTCCAATTGTACTGCAAAGCATAGAGCAGTTCACCCGCAGTCGAAGTGATTGGCGAGAGTGCGTTGGCAAGTAGGAAGGCCCAAACCCCTGGCTTATCGGGAACACCTGTTTTCCTCGATGCGTTGTTCTTCGTGCGGACTATGAACTTGAATCTCCCCCCCTCTATGGCAAATGGCCACGACCGTTGAGAATCATGTTGAGTGGTTGCCAAATAAGTATTCCATCGCTCAACCCAAGGAAAGGCATGTAATTCGTTGAGGCCGTGGGGGTGGTGTTTGAATGCTTCAACAATATACTCATCGAACTTTTTACTCTTCGGAGTACCGAGCCGTTGGCGGACATCACGCGCCCATACTCCGATTGGATTCAGGGAATAATTTTCAGGAGGGGTGAGGTGTTCCTCGGCCATCCATTCAATCCAAGTAAACAGTGCTGAAGCACCTGGTTTCTGAAGCGAGTTACGGAAGTGGTGACGGCGTAAGATACGTCTTGGTACTTGACGCTGATCGAATGCTTCGATGTTGGTGGTATTTAACGAGCCGAATGCGACCAATAATTTGGTCAAATCCCAACCTATACGGGCCGATTTCGATGAAAGTACATTGAGAAATGAAACGATTGGAATTTCTGCTGGCATGGTTCGACCGTTGACAAGTAGGCGCCCTCCGATGAATGAAATTTGAACGCCGTCATGAAGCATGAAGCCCCCATGCAGATGGAGACGTTGTAATGTGCTAAGGCGAACACCATCAGATATTCGTGTGATAATATCGTTCAATTCTCCGGCACTGCAAGGTGATGTCAGAACAGGGTCAAGCGTTTCGTCTGGCAATCTTGCCCATTGTACATCTTTGAAGTGGCTGGAATTTCTTTGCAAGTTCCGCCAGCGTTGTTGAGCTGTTTGGTTCGGGCCTCCGAGAAGTTCTTCGGATTGGTCATGGAGCGAGGGATTGATTTTATGAGACCATTTCTGACCTTTTTTACTCACAATCAATGAGGCGCAAAGATGGCACGGGTTAACGGATGATTGGTGCTCACACACTGAACAGATGGTGTTGTGAGTATGACTCGCCACACAATGATTCGTAATCGAGAATATATAACTATCACAGAGCGGCAAAGGTATCCAATATGCGCTGAATATCTTCATCGGTAATATGTAAATGAACAACAATACGGCATGCGTGTGGTTGAATATCCATGACGTCAATACCAGATACTCGCAATTGCTCCATCACTTGGGTAGCTGGAACCTTGGATTCAAAATAAACCATGTTTGTTTCTACCGTTTGCATATCCACATCAAACCCTTCGATTTCATTAATTGCTTCCGCCAATACTTTCGTTCTTCTGTGGTCTTCTTCAAGACGGTCAATATTGTTGTCGAGTGCATACAAACAAGCTGCGGCAAGGATTCCTGCCTGACGCATACCGCCACCGAACATTTTCCTCCAGCGATGGGCACGTGCGATGAAGGCTGTAGAACCAACGAGAACTGAACCCACAGGCGCCCCTAAGCCTTTGGAAAAACAAATTGAAACTGAATCATAATCTCGAACCATGCGGTCAACTGGAGTCTGTGTTGCGACAGCAGCGTTGAAGATTCTGGCTCCGTCCATGTGAGTGGCGCAATCGTTGGCTTTGGCAAGAGCAGCGATCGCATCAAGGGTGTCTTGAGGATAGCAAGCACCTCCACCTCTGTTGGAAGTGTTTTCAACACAGACAAGTGAACCATCTGGGTAGTGGGACAGTGAACCGGATTGCTTTCGAATGGCGAGTTCGACATCTTCGACTCGCATCAAACCGCCATACACATCAACCAAAGCAATAGATGCTCCACATAATGCTGCATAACCGCCGCCTTCATAGAGATAGATATGGCTGTTTTTTGCCGTGATTATTTCATCACCGGGTGCGGTGTGCGCTCGAAGTGCAATTGCATTCGACATAGTACCCGAGGGTACGAACAGACCCGCCTCTTTACCACACAGTGCCGCAAGGCGTTGTTCCAATTGAGTCACAGTCGGGTCATCCCCAAGTACGTCGTCCCCTACAACAGCCCGATTCATTGCTTCACGCATCGGTGGTGTCGGTTGGGTTACCGTATCTGAACGAAGGTCAACGCGGTCTGATGGATAGTCACGCATACCACTCGCAAAGCGCCTCTCGGCTTCAATTCGATGGAGTCGCCTTAGAGTAATTTCAATTCACCAGTAATCTCTTCGAGGGTCGTTTCAGTTTCTGGCCCAAGCGCCAATACGGTGAGTGAGCCGCTCGGGATTTGGGTATGGCCAGCATCGTGGACGAGGGTCGTCAGAATCCCTGCTGCTTTTGCTTGTTTTTCGAGTGCGAGAAGATGTTCGGCATCACGTCCCTTGAGACAGACTTTCTTTTGCCCTGATGAGAACCATTGTTCGAGGTTCATCGGTTTCTCTGCCCCTGCTTTCATCGTTGCCATGACTGCTCCATGCCCTACTTGAGCGGCAATTTTCCCCTTGCCCATTTTCAATCCTTGGTTCACAACACAGACCATTTTACAAGGTCCGGTGGGCCTTTCTCCAGAAGGTGCCGGTGCGGTGATTCGATGTAAGAAAGAACGAAAACCCATACGAACACCTAGTACGGTTTCAATTCAGAAACCAGTGCATCAATCGCTCGGCGCGGTGCGGGACCAATACCGAGTACTGTTACTGTTCCCGGCGGGACTTCGGTATGGCCGGCATCTTTCACTAAATAAGTGACAAGACCGGCGACTTGGGCCTGTCCAGCAAGGCGTTGTAAGGTTGCTAAGTCATCAGCGCGTAAGCAAATCTTCCGAGCGCCGGCATTTGTCCAGCGCTCGACAAGGCGGGCGTGTGTTTTCCGAGCATTCAGGGTGCAAGAAACCGCAGCATGAGAACATTGAACAGCAAGTTTGCCTGCTGACATTTTCAAATCGTGACGTGCAACAAAAACCATCGAAGGCTCATCAACCGTCGATACCATGGCTGTTCACCACCGCAAATTTGATTTCTTCAATACTTGATTCTTCTTCAAGTAACTGGGTAAACCAGCCACCCATCCAGATGACAAAGGTCAGATTTCCAACCATGTGAAGGAAGTCAAACGGTAGTCCATGGCCAAGATACACGATAAATTCGGTAAAACCAATTGTGCCATCAAGTATCGAGAACGAGACGATGAAATCAAACCAAAATGCGGCTACAAGTGATGCCATGCATGCTCGACCAAGATTGAAACCTGTCGATGTAACCAGTGATAATCGGGAACCGGCAATTGCAATACTTGCCCATCCTGCTGCTTGGAATACAGTCCACCAGCCGTCACCGATGAAGATATTCGAAATCATCGCGACAAGCACGGCAAAGGCAGCACCACGACGAGCACCCAATTGCGCCCCTACCAAAAGTGCAGCAACTGTGACGGGCTGAACGTTTGGAATCGGTTGCATTACAACTCGAAGTAAAGAGACGGAAAGGACCAAACTCAGCATGAACAATGAATCGAAAATTGGGCGTTTGGTTGGTTTGGCCAATAACCAAAAGGCACAGCCAAGCAAAACAACATCCAGTAACAGGCTCGCAAGGGGTGAGAGAGTGGGGCCGTGTACGCCCATTGCTTGGAACATGATTCGACCCAAGAGGGTTGATGATTTGAGGCTTACCTAAGTTACACAGGTGTCCAACGGACTATTGAGGTGGTGGTGACATCTGAATGGTCGGCAGATATGATGCCTTTCGAGCCATCGATTGAGAATTCCCACCCTTCCCCCCCAATGCCATCTATTGAATCGACATACCATCCAAATTCTGTCGATTCGCCCGTAAGGTCAAAATCTAATTTTTCACAAGCTGATTGAGTCAATGAAAGGACGTCATCATGTCCGACTAAACCTCCAATTGAATGCTCTTCGCCGTTGAGTTCGAAAATGACAATTTGTGTACCGAGCCATGCATCGGGCCACTGTTCGTTCCATTCCTCCGAAGATGAAGTTTCGGGGAATTGTTTATCGAAAGCTTTCGACCACTGTGATGACAAATCTGGGATAATAAGCAGCATTAAGATGAGAAGCAACATACTTGAAGTTCGTAAAAACCACTCTCGTTTCCCACTTAACAGGAAAGCGCTGGATGAACCCAACAATACAAACATCACAAAAATTAGCCCTTGTACGCCCCAATCAAAATCATCGGCAGGAACAGTTTGCTCTTCACCAAGATTGCTGTATGCTCGAACGACTCCCTGGTCGTTTCCGAAGACCGTGAACGTAGTCGTCCCTACTGAAAATTGGAGCGGTGCAGCAGTACCGTAGCCATGAAGACCCACATCAATGGGTGAATACGTCAAGTTTTCTTGCCCATCGAAGGTAAAAAGACCCCAGTTTGATTCAAGGGTGTTCGATGGTGCTAAAATTTGCCCATCATCAAACCAGCCAATTTCTCCATTCGTATGAAATGGAATTTCGTCAACAACAACGCACAGGCTTGAGCATTGAAGAATTCGAATCGCTGAAGAATCTCCTGTAACGACGTAATCGCCTCGCAAAAGAGGGATTGCAGGTGAGTGGCCGGCTGGGATCTGCTGGAGAAGTGTAGCATTTACTGGATTGAAAATCGCTAGAGTACTGCCCGAATCCGCCTGTCCGTGAATGAGTATTCCAGCATCTGTAAGCAAAGGAGCATGTCGGATTTTTCCAAGTTCAAGGGCATGAGGTGTTGCAATACCTGTTCGGTCAACGTGCCAAAGTTGACCGGATTCATCGCCCAAGAAATAACCCGTTTCTCCAACTGTGACTCCATTTCTCCAACCCAATCCTGTTTGGGTCCACCATTGTTGTTGGCCGTCAGCAAGGCAATACTGGCCAATACCTTGCCGTGTTGGGACAAGAACAAATTCACCATCCAGAGCAAACTGACCAGTCACACCCCATCCAAGAACTTCGGATTGAGTCGACCAAAGCACATCGCCATTTGAGGAGTTGAGCGCTTCAACAAGGCCGCTGGTCCATCCAACCAATACCATCTCTGGCCATGAACCGCACTGCCCTTGTCCTGCTTGAACATAGAGAAGTGGCGACATATCATTATTGGTCGAGGCGTTGTTGGTATGCTGCCAGATTTTGTTTCCAGATACATCAAAAGCAGTAACTGCTGGTTCACTTTGTCCTGATGTTCGAACGAGAATACGTTCACCGTCAAACAAAGGTGATGTCGAAATATAACCCGCTTCAAAATCATACTCCCAAGAAAGCGAATTCGTTTCATTCCAAGTGGTTGGATTTTCTTGGGCGGCGATTGGCGGAACGAGAAGAAGGGTGACGAACAACAACGCTATCAAGCGTCGGAGCACAATGATCACTCCAATATTTTCTGTATCGCTTGTCGAAGAAGGGCGCTGACGACTTTACCGTCCGCAGCACCAACCGCTTGCATTACAGCGCCCATCAAAGGACCCATTGCCCCCATGCCCCGCTCTTTGACAAAGTCTGCCCGTTCGGCAACGATGCCTTCGATTATAGCACCTAAATCTCCTTCATCTGCGGGTTTGAAACCGTTTGCTTCACCGTATTCAGCAATCTGTTCACTGTTTGGAGTCATACCTTTGAAATGTTCGATAATTTCATTGATTGATTCTCGAGTAATGAGGCCGGCTTCCTTAACCGCCATGATGTTCGCACAAAGTTCTGGGTCTGCTGTATCATTTTCCAACAACACACTCGCCCAACCTTTGTGTGGTAATTGAGAAGCATATTCGACAAAGATATCATCTAACTCTCGTGCCAACAATTGGCTTGCTTGGTCATTGGAGACTTCATATTTAGAAATACGTTCACTTCTTTCATTATCGGTCATTGGCAATGATTGAAGCGTTTCTTGCCATCGTTCAGGACTGAGGATGAACACGGGTACATCGGTTTCTGGATACATACGAGCACCGCCTGGCAAAGGGCGCATTGGAGTGGTTGTTCCATCTTCAGGTGCACCTTTCTTTACGACAACATTTCGAACTTCTTGGGCGATTCGATGCCAAGCCATGCGTGTTCGAGTAAGTACGCTTTCAAGCGCCAACTCAGCCTGCCAATGTGGCGCTAAACATAGAATAAAACCGTCGCTTAACTCAAGGGAAAGTTGTATTCGAACTGCTTCTACATGCTCAGTTTCAATGCCGTACGCGGGTAGTTCATCAGAATGAAACACTCCTTTAACACCTGCAAGTTTTGCTGCCCCAGCTAATTCTCGGCCAAGTCGAGGCATTTGGGCCCCTTCTTTGTCGGAGGATTTTTCGCCAAACTTCCCAGCAAGGCCTGGGAGTGGGAGTGCAAGCATGGTTGAACCTAGTTTCAAACCCGTTTGGACCATTTTGGATTCACATGAAGTGAAACATTCACTGACATCTTCTAAAACCAGTGGAAGGTGATGTACGACCGCTTGTGCGACTTCTGCTTCGAGTGCTGCATCGTCACTTCGACGGTCAGGAGGAAGGGCTGGCAAAGAAAGTTGAGCCCGCAACTCGTTGGCAAGACGGTAGAAATGTAATTGACGGGACATCTCAAGGCGTATGATTCGAGGAATCCAAGATAAATCCTGGCAGCCCTTGATTTCAACACGGTCGCCGCAGGCCAAAGAAACATTGAGGTCCTGACGAATACTTCCGAGTCCTCTGCGAACTTTTCGTGTTTGGCGCAAACATCTTCCAAGCGCCATCGAAGTTTCTTTTGCGTGTTCTGGGGTCAGTACATCAGGTGCAGTTGCGATCTCAATCAATGGCAAACCTAATCGGTCTAAGTTGTAGATGACTTGTTCGCCATTACCTGTTGAAATGGTATCAAGTTTACGTGCACTGTCTTCTTCAAGACACAACACATCAACGCCCACAGGGCCAGTTTCAGTTTGGAGAACACCGTCGATTGAAATTAAAGATGTACGTTGAAAACCACTCGTATTCGAACCATCAACGACGGTCTTTCTCATCGTTTGAAGAAGGGTGACCGGCTTTGCATCAAGCAATGCAGAGACCGTTAAAGCGATCGAAACGGCTTCTTCGTCATGCGGAAGAGGTGGTTGTTCATCCAATTCTATCAAGCCAGAGTTTGGTGATTGAACATAGACAAAAGAACGATTACGACGGGTTTCAAATCGAGCAGCAACATCGATTGCTCCGCCTTCTCCTCTGGCAGCTCTTAGGCGGCGTTGGTAACGGTTCCACTGCTCGGGTACAGTGTCAATAGTGACATCGTAAAGGACGCCTGGTTGGCGAGAATGGAGTTTCCCTGTAGCGAGTTGTTGGTGAACTTCAATACCGCACATGAAGCCTAATTGAGGCGGGTCAAGCGCAGTAGCATCATCGACGTCGCCGATTGGCTCAGTGTGAATGGGGTCGGCCATATTATGCCGGAGTCGTTCATCCTTCAAGACTACAACCCTTCACATTCAAGCAATTTGCAAGGTCTCGTAACCCGATGGCCGAAGCATTCTTCCATGTTGGCAAAGTTTGTCAATAACGTCTTCTGCAGTTGCTCGGTCGATGTCGTATCGTTCTGCTTCATTGAATACATCAACCAATTGGGCCACACCGCCATTGTTCGCAGCCAAGGAGGCAACAATTTCCATAATGGCTTTCTCTCGATTACGAACGGTCCCCTTCTTGCCGGTAACGAGCGTCGTTTCATCGAAATTACCGCCCATAAGATCTTCTCGCCACAGTCGTGTCATTCGAATCGCCCTTTGTGCGTCATCAAGCGTAGCCACTTGAGATAAACGAATACGTGCACTGGCTTCCGCTAAACGTGCTAAAGCCTCGAGAGAACGGGCTGTGATGGCAACGCTATCGTTCGAGTCGCCAATTTGCTTTCGCGTTTCAACGTAAAAATTGACGATGGCGTCACGCGCATCTTGCTCAAGGAGCGGATGGACGGTTCGCTTGGAATACGCAATGTATTTCCGAATCAAATCTCGAGAGAGCACTTCGTCATGTTCTGAAGTTTTTTCAACACCGGTGCGGGTTGAGGTTTTGGTTGGGTCTGGGGCACTGCCTTCATGGACCAGTAATTCACTAATACCCTGCAAACGATTATTGATGATGTGGTGGGCAATCTTTGCATCCTTTTCAGTTTCAGGGGAATCGGTCAACAACCAAATGATATCGAATCGAGAAACCAAAGGCGGTGCGAGATTGATTTGGGCAGTGAATGGAACTTCTGAAACTGGCTCAAAGCGGCCGTTCTTAGGATTAGCAGCAGCCAATACGGCACAACGGGTTCGAAGACTGGCATTAATTCCTGCCTTGGATATCGATATCTTCTGTTGTTCCATTGCCTCGTGCATACTCGAACGGTCGCCTTCATTCATTTTGTCGAATTCGTCAATTGCGGCTAATCCAAGGTCGGCGAGAACCAATGCTCCAGCCTCTAAAGTCCAACGCCCATCGGCAGCAGCATCCTGAACTGCTGCTGCAGTAAGACCCGCAGCAGATGCAGATTGACCTGAAGTAAAACGACCACGTGGGGAGATGGTTGACATGTAATTGAGCAATTGGGATTTCGCAACACCGGGATCACCCATGAGCAAAATGTGGATGTCGCCACGGTTACGAGTTCCATCGGAATTGAGCCGGGCCACACCGCCGAACAATTGTAACGCCAACGACTGTTTTACTTCGTTCATTCCAAAAATCGAAGGTGCGATACTGTTGGTGAAAAGCTCGTAAATATCCGGCCTGCGGGCTAATTCTTTGATTTCTAATTCTTCATCTTCGGTAATGACAATTTCTTCGAGAGGTATGTTTTGCCGTTCGAGAGAATGGATGCGAAGGAAAATATCGAAGACAGGAGTGTCTTTTCCGCCTTTTCTTTGTGAGCGGATGAATAAAACGCCGTTGGCTTTGACACGATCCCCAGGATTGAGTTTTCCAGCCAAGTCGTGTTCAGCGATACAAATGAGACGCTCAGGTTGGATTCCACCTTTCATTTGCTCAGGTAATTCTTGCAATTCCATGAATTGTGAATTAATCAGTATCGAATCTTTTTGATTCAATTCAAAACGAGTTTGTCGTTTTGCACGGCCGCATCCTCCGTCCAATTGTTGGCATTCAATTGGTTCGATCAATTCTTGTTCATTCGGTTGGTTGATGACCATGGAATGGCCGCAAGCAACGCATTCGAACGTTGCTGCATAAATCCGAGGCCGGACGCCAGAAATTTTTGTTGTCACTGCGTCGATGGCAAGCATCATGCCAATATCATCAGCACGCAATTGAGACACTGTTCGAACTTGGTCGACAGGCAAATGGACGATTCGAACGAAAGGATACATGGTACTGTGACCTGCATCCAAAAGGAATTGCCGCAACGCTTGGTTCGATGCATGGAAATGAAGATCGGGATGTTGGACAATGTCGTGGGCGAATTCGTGGTCAAAGCCTTCAATGACTCGATACGAAACTTCAAGCGATTGCTCATCAGGCCACATTTGGGCAAGGTTGTGTACCGGTTCGGCAAAGTGGTCTTGGATCAATGAAGTCCATCGTGCAGGGAGGTCGAATTCTTGAAGCATTTTGGACACCTATGGATCGCGGAAAAGGCTCCCGACTTCCAAACCATTTTGTCTACGGTATTTAGCCATAACCTTGCGAAAATCCTACCCCTTCGTTTCCATTGGAAAATGAGTGGATTGACGGTCGTCGTTTACACTGGAAATGAATGTCCACTGCCAAAGAGCCATGACCGCAGATAAGATGAGGAGGGAGACCGTCGCTTGAGACATGCCGAAGCATGCGTTTGCACCTGTCCATGGTCGTTTGGAACGATGGGTATTGGACTCGAAACTTTTGGAAAACAGATTAGGCGACCCCACTGAGCGTGAAATTCTCACTCATGTTTCGCCGGAGGGAATTACGTTGATGGAACAAGGTAAATCTTTACCAGTGTTGATTTATTTGGCTCCATTTACTTCCTCTGGTCCTGCACGAGCAGGTTGGAAAGCATTTGCAGAAACATTACCCCAGCGTCATGAGCGTTTGGTCAAATCTGGTGAAATGGACCCGGTTGTCTTGGTGATGCCCGATACATTCACCTCACTTGGGGGCAATCAATTCGTTGATACGCCTGTGCTCGGGAAATGGTCAACATGGCTTGCAGAAGCTCTGAAGCCCGCAGTGGAGTCGCGCTACTCAACCAATGGGAACTTCGGTTTGGTTGGGAAGTCTTCAGGCGGGTATGGGGCTTTGGTCAACGTCATGCTCCAACCGAATACTTGGGATGCAATCGCCTGTCATTCAGGCGATGTTGGTTTTGAGGCAATGTTCTTACCAACTTTTGCCGAAACGCTTACGCATGTGAGTAAATTTGGCGGGGTTGCCGCTTATGTTCAACATGTTCGCGATGCTGGTTCACTTTCAGGCCCTGACTTTCATTCCTTGATGATTTGTGCAATGGCCGCATCCTATGACCCACAGCCACCAACCCAGTACAATCCACTTGGTATCGTTTTACCACTTGATGAGAAAACGGCAATCATTGAAAAAGCAGCATGGGCGCGTTGGATGGACTTTGACCCGCTAACACTGATTGAATCCAAGCATGAGGCACTCGCTCAACTGAAGTGCTTCTTCATCGATTGTGGCAACAGAGACCAATATCATATTCAGTATGGAAGTCGACGGTTTGTTGAACGTTTAACTGCACTGAATGTCGCTCATACATGGGAAGAATTCGATGGGACTCATTCTGGAATTGACTTCAGATTAGACTCGAGTTTTTCGCAATTATCCAAGGCCTTGTCCTAATTCCAACAAATTACTGAGGCGGTGAGTTCTTCAAACGCCTTCTTTTGAAGGTGGTATGGCCGAACCCATGGACTATGCGAGTGCTGGCGTCGATATTGACCTCGAAGGGGCTGCTGTAGCCTCGCTTATCGCATCACTGAGCGCATCCACCCGACCAGCAGGAACACCCGGTGCACCTGTTGACCTCCCCGGTGGGTTCGGTGGATTAATCGAGTTCGGGGATTCTTTACTCGCTCTTGCTACCGATGGCGTTGGAAGTAAATTACAAATCGCTTCTTTACTCAAACAATGGGGCGGAGTTGGAATTGATTGTATGGCCATGAACGTCAACGATTTATTGTGCGTTGGGGCTGAACCAATTGCTTTCGTTGATTATGTCGCTGTACCAAAGCCCGACCCGGAAATTCATGCAGCCCTTGGAGCATCGCTGGCTGAGGCTTGTCGATTGGCACGGGTGACGCTAGCTGGTGGAGAGACCGCATCTCTCCCTGGTATCGTGACTGAACTCGACCTATCGGGAACTGCCCTTGGCTATGTCAAAAAAGGCAATGCAATCACCGGTGAACATTTGGAACCTGGAGATGTTCTCATTGGACTTCCATCATCTGGTGTCCATTCCAATGGCTACTCTTTAGTTCGTCGTGTCATGGAACATACCGGGCATCAATATACCGATGATGCTCCATTCAATGTCGCAAGTATTGGCCGCAGTGTTATGCATTTCAAAGGAAATGACGATGCACAATTTACCCTTGGTGAAGTATTCCTTAATCCAACACGGATCTATTGTGACCCAATTGTTGACTTATTGCATCATGCTGAATCCACTGACGCTGAGTTTGCACTCTCGGACATTCGTGCTATCTGTCACGTAACTGGCGGTGGGCTCTCCAACCTTCTCCGTCTCCACGGCTCTTTAGGCTGGCATATTGATTCACCTCTTGCACCTCATCCAGAATTTGAATGGTTGCAAGAAGTCGGTGGTATCGAAACTCGAGAGATGTATCGCACCTTCAACATGGGAACTGGAATGATTCTTGCTGTCTCAAAGAAACACGCAGAAACGGTCTGTGCTTGGTTGAAAGAACGTATGGTCGGCACCAGAATCATCGGTTCTGTCAATGACCAAGGTCACAAAGTCACCCACGCCCTTGAAGGCGTCGAGTTCACCCATTACTAGGCGTGTGTAGTTCACACAAACAACAATTTCTGCATCTACAGACGTTGTATGCCCTCATTCACGCTTTCAACCGAGAAGGATTATTCATCCATCGACTTTCGAGCCGCTATTCCAAGACATACGATTGCACCGAGGTAGAGAAGTGGTGCTAAGAAGTCAGTTGGAACATCGAAGTTAGTCCAGTAGGTGAGCGACTTTTGGTTGGTTGTGACACTGGATGCAAGGTCTTCAGCATCGGAGTCACCAATAACGGAACTTGATTCAATCGAGAAAACCGCTTGCAAATCATCTACAGTTGGTGCGGTATGTTGTTCGGTAATTGGGCGCATGTCCAACCAGAAGGTTGATTCCGAAGAACCAGCGATGATTGCACCACTGAGTGCTTCAGACTGTAGAGTCACTTCACTACCGAAGTAAACTGGAAGAGCACCTGGCATTGCGTCAAGCAATGTGCCGGTATCCAAGAGTTTCGCTTGAATAGAACGTGACAATGGGTCAAGAGATGCTGAACAATCATTGACTTCGATATCTTTCAAAGTTGAAGTTCCATCGCATGCGATTGCGGTAGTAGCGTAACCAGAAAGGTCAATCATGTCGCCATCCATTGTAAGGAAGCCACCGGTGGTTCCAATACGAGATTCTGCGGTGATCAATCCGAATGTGCTTTGCATCTTCACGCCATCCTTCCAAGCGAAGTATTCACTTCCATCAACAGCCATCATCTCGCCTTTATCGCAAGAAGAGACTTCTCCGGTACAGATGGTGTAATCCGTTCCTGTGTCACTGACAATATCGCCAGAGCCGTAGAAGGTGGCATTGGATTCAAGACTGGTCCATCCGACAGACATGTCCATTGGATTTCCAGATTCTAAGTAAGCGCTGACTGGGTCATGCCATCCGAGCAACCAATTGTTGAACTCTTGGGTGAGATAAGGGGTTGTTCCAAATGAACTCATCAAGTATTCTGGGACGAATTCTCCAAAGATCGGAGAAGATACAAAGTAACTCAATGCATCTGCTGCATTCGCATCAATCCCATACAGTGCGCCAATGGTTGCGTTGTTCCAAGGCATTGGTTCACCAGCTTCCTTTGTAGTGGTGTTGTATGGAGGCGTCGTCATTCCACTCAATTCACCATACATGAACAGGGCAGCTCCAGATGCGGTTGTCAATCCAAGAACTGGATGGTAGAGGATATGTGCTGATTGTTCTGGAGTGAGTGAAATTGCTGTGGCATCGGA
>CAJJCM010000018.1 GCA_905182635.1 uncultured Candidatus Poseidoniales archaeon | reverse complement strand
GTAAAGTTGTCGAGTTGTGTGTCGATATTATCAAGCAGATGAACCCCAGATAGACTGTTATTTTCAATGACCGAGCCATCGATTTGGACTGATGAGTAATCCAAAAACATTCCAGTTTCAGAATTATTATGAAGATACAAACCACTTCCCTCCAATTCTGCTTTGTACGAGTGAATGCCAGGGCCTACAGAGCCCGAAACCTCAAGTCCATCAAACACTGGAGCTGAAGTGAAAACCCATGTAATGGCGAGACCTGCTTTATGTGGCCCTTCACCAGGGTCACCTGAATCTCGGATGGTTAAATTCCGGAATGTTGTTGACGAATCGACATAATACAAACGTACGCCTGTTGAAGTTGAGTTCTCAACCAATGTATTTTCAAACCAAGCGCCAGTCGAATTGACATCAATGGCCGCATAAGCGATGTTGGCAGTCGTTGCCCCAGTTCCACCTGTGCCTCTCACGGTTAGATTGGTGAAATCTGCAGTTTCGTAATTGGTATAATTGGAATGGTTTTCTTTATCGACATATACGCCTCTATACATCGAATTGGTAACGGTGCAATCTCTAAAAACTGCTCGTGTGTAGCCACTGTCATCGATGTGACGTACCACGACGCCATTGTCTGAACGGTCAACACTCACATTCACCAGTAATGGTTGACTATCCTGAACCCAAACACCGGCAGATGTAACCCAACTGGAGCCACTGATGTTACTCATGACTAAGTTTCGCAAAACACCACCTGACCCACCCCAGATGTTGATGGCTCGAGTGAGGTGGTCGGTAAAAACCGCACCGTCGACAAGCGGAGTTGAGCCTGAACCAATTGATAATCCAAGACCATAACGCCAATCGCCTTGGAAAGGAAGCACACGCCCCGCTTGATTGATGATGAGGTCGTAAATGAGTGGTGCTGAAGAACTAAACATATCGATTCCAACGCGGTCAGGGTTGAGTATCGTGAGGTTGTGAATGATTGGATTCGTTCCATACATCGTCACTCCATAGATTGAATCTTCAATCGTCAAATTATTGAGAACCGAACCACGGTTGTTTGAACTGCTGTTGAATTGAATCCCGTCATGGTCGGAACCCGTCGATGAAGTCAATGTAACTGGGCAAGCAATCGTTCCTTCAATCGTGAGACGCCCTTCGATATAAATCCGAGCACCAGAACCCATTTCGACTTGAGTACAAGACGAAATAACGAGTTCATCAAAAATTGAAACGGTATAGGTTGAACTGACTGAAACGGTGCCTGACCATATGGTTTGAGCACGAGCATTCACCGAGTTTCGTGAATTGTCGGCCATCAAATCATCAGTTGATTCGTCGTCGCCAAACGCAGAAGGGGAAAGTCCAGTAAAGGGGGTGGTGAGCATTAAAACTAGAACAATCCAAATCCCAAGAGGAGTACGAGATTTAATGTCCATGTCTTTGGGTGCATGAAAAAGCATTTGAAGGATTCGATTGAATGTGAGAATGTGCATCATGTATGGCCAAGAGAATCATTCGCAACCAATAAGACTGTTCTTCAATTCGACTGTTTATGCCCGAAGCGTTTGTGTTGTTCAAAACCCAGCCTGCGCATGAGCGTGAAGTCTATCTTTCTTTGATGGAGCATTCGGCTGTTGCTGAAGTTCATGCACTGTATGGTGAATTTGATTTGTTGGTTCGATTATCAGTCGATAATCCTCAAAACCTTGCCCAAATGTTGATGACTGATTTTCGTCAAATCAAAGGTGTAAAAGATACACAGACACTGATTGCTGTGGAATACGGAGATGAATAAAATGGCGATCGGATTTGTCTTAATAACAACGCAACCTGGCTGTGAAAGTTCTGTTCGAAAAGCATTGGACGGCATCGAATACGTCACTGACCGATGGATGCTGTTTGGAGAATATGACTTGATTGCTCGTGTCCAAGCCGATGATGAATACGCGCTGACGCGTTGCATCGTTGAAGAAATTCGTGTGTTGGTCGGAATTTCGGACACAAAAACACTCATCGGCGCTGAACTTTGATTCCAATCAAGGTATCTACGAGAGTCAAAATTACGAAAGCGCCTCATAAGGAAAGTGACACATGTCACATTCATAAACATCCAAGTGAGCGAATTACGATGCTTGAGATACCCGGGTGTACTTATCAATTTCTTCAAAAATACTTCCGTGTGGAATGGCATACTCGATTTACAGCAAAGAGTGGAGACGAGCCTCAAGTATATTTGCGGCTCTTGGGCAGCCTGCTGCTCGGTGTTGGGTAATCGCTTCTTTCAATGCAATCTGCCGCAACGATGGTTCAAGGTTAGATTTGCAGATCCACCATCGTGCATGGAGTCGATGAAGTAAGACACTGTTCGGTGAAAGTTTCGGCTTAGAAACTTGAAGGAATTGCACTTTTGCTTGCTCAAGGTCGTGTTCAATCAACGCTTCAACCAATGTCAAGCGGAGTGAATCACGATGGATTGAACTGGATTGTTGAGTAAGGGCATGTTTGGTACGTTCAATTGCCGCAATGAAGAGATGAGGATTTTTCTTTGCTTCAACCAAGCTAGATTTGGCTTCTAATCCCAAAATCAAGGCATCATCGATTCCTCCAACTGAAACAAGTGTTGCCCGTAGAGTTCCTGCTTTCACAAAATTTCCTTCAACCAATGCCAATGCATGTTGAACCATCGTAAGTGCTACAACCGTGACAGCACGTTGCTTGGAGTCATCAGGTAGAGTGATCTTGGAAATATACTGCTTAATTTGAGCAACAGCGTCTTTGGAAAGAGTGTCGGTAATTCGGTCATCGAGTCGGCGGGATGCTGCGGAGAGGGCCAACTGATTTTTTTGCTGCTGTGTACCGATATCCAAGCCTCTTTTTATCGCTTTTTCAACATCATCGATTCGCCCTTCAAGATATGCTAAACCCATATTTATTTCATTGGAATCTACCCCCTCTTTAATCGACTTGAGATGCCGATGAGCATGTTTTGGTTCACAACGGTCAAGGGCAACTTTAGCGGCGAGGTAATGAAGATGAGAGGGTTGTTGAGAAGTTTCAATCGCCTGTTCAAGGAGAACCGATAATGCACTGCTATGCGTGGAGACAAGCATCTCGAAGGCAGAACTACAATACGTATCCAAATCCTCAGAGTCTGCACAAATTCGATGAAACAAGAGTATGATGTGGTCATCAGGAGTCTCAGCACATGCTTCCCAGTGGAGTACGGCTTGACGATGTAATTTCAATTTCTCTTGATGGGACATGGTTGACCGTCGCACGTTTCGGACCAAGTGTTGCAATTCCATTTTTTCCATGCCTGATGTCCACCGTAAAAATGCATAATCATCAAGCGTCCCAACCACTTCATCATCGTAGGCTTTGTTTGCTTCAATGGGGCGAGGCAACAGGACGAGATGGTCCAAACCAGAGCGTGTTGAGTCGTCGAGTGTTGACATGACCACTTCTTCAACATAGGACTGAACATCCTCATTTGTTTCGGGCAAGGTTGTTTCTTTTTGGTAAAGAAGTATAGCAAGTGGATGCCCGCCTAACCGCTCAGCAATATGCTCTCGTTGCTTTTCACTTTGGGAATTCCCAAGCAATTTCATCGCTTCAGATGTTTCAAGTGGGGGTATTGTCACTCGTTTGAGGTGCTCAAAAGAAACAAGCGGTTCTCTTCCGATAAAAATCATCTTTGGCCCTTGAAGGCGTTCCATCCTTTTACAGATGGTGAGAAATCGTGTCAAATGGCGCTCAGAAATCATATGGGCATCATCAAAAATAAATATTTCATCCTTGTAATGATGCACAAGGTGTTCGCTCAGTGCGTCAAAGTTGGAGGGCAATGTCGATGGGATCGACATCGAACGGCACAGCGTTTCAAAATCCGAAAACTCGTCTGCTGTCGCCCATCGAACGTTCGAACCCATAGAGAGAATTTTATTTCCAACCGCAATACCGACCGTGGTTTTTCCAATCCCAGGTAACCCACTTAAGATCATACAATGCTGTTCATTAAACACGGACAGAGCATCGTCAATCAGAGTTGAACGCCCATGGATTTGTCCACTTTGCGGAAAGTCGCCAAAGGATACACCATCTGAACTGCTCTTTCGAGGTTTGGAATGGTCTTCTCCCAACGTATCAAAAAGAAGACGACCTTGTTCAGTGAGATGGTATACATTTCTTCGCCGAGAACCTCCCCCAATGACGTGAGCCATTCGTTTGAAGATGAATCCTTGTTCTTCAAGAGCCGTTAAAGGAACATTGAGGGCAGAACGAACGACGCCAAGCGATTCGCTCAAACCTGGAAGAGAAATCTCCCGGGTCACGTCCCATGCTTTCTCAAGACTTGCAGAATAGTGTCCAAGCCAGCGCAAAAGGCGTTCCTGCGGTAAGGAAAGCCCGCTTGACATGTTCTTAGCCAATACACCTTCTGCTTCTAAGGCAATCCCTCAGTGCATCAAAAATCAAGCGTAGAAATACCGACCTCTAAAACGAACGATTGACGTATAAGTCCGGAGATGACCTCAAAAGTTAGAACATTCTGCTTCGTTCATGCGCTGGCCAAAAGACCCTACCGGGAAAGGTCATCCGAAAATCAATCGAATCTACCGTTTGGTTCGACGGATTTCTAGAGCGTTGGTGAGTATTTGGTTTCGTGAAATCAATATTGTTGACGATGAAAACATACCACCAGAAGGTGGAGTTATCTTCATCTCTTGGCACCCAAGTGGATTGATTGACCCGATGCTTATGCACGCATCACTCCCAGGTAAAATGTCGATGATCGCCAAACATACATTGTTCAACATTCCAATTTTAGGACGATTAATTCGTAGTGCAGGCGCTGTGCCAATCGAACGCTCACAAGACAGTACTAGCCAAGGTGAGTCGAAGGATAGAAATCAACAACAATTGGAGAATGTGGCTTCTGTTGTTGCTAATGGTGGACGCTTGATTATATTCCCAGAAGGAACGACACATACGGATTCATCTGTGAAGCGTGCCCGTTCGGGTGCTGCTCGTATCCTTCTTGCAGCTCGAAGAAAAGCCCAACGGGATGGTAACCCCGAACCCCAATTGGTCCCCATCGGCCTTCATTACTCAGAATCACAAACGTTCCGAGAGAGGGCTGCCGTGATTGTTGAACGCGTCATGCAATTCAAAAACACCCCTGAATTAATTGAAAATGCAGAGGAACAAGACCTGATCGACCGAGAATGGGTCACTTCGGTGACCGGTGCAATAGGTATTGAACTCAAACGTGCCAGCCTCTCAAAGACCACATGGAGGGAGCGAACCCTCATTTGGAAAAGTCGAAGTCTGGCTTATGCTGAGAAAACTCGCCAATCTGGTAGCAAACTGGTTAAGCCCACGTATGCAGAATCAGTATTGGGTGCGCGACGTATTCGTGCAGGGTGGGAATATTTAGCCGAAAAGGACCCTGATTTGACGGCACAGTTTGTCGAAGATTGTGAACAGCATTTCGAACAATTGGAACAACGGAATTTGATTCCACTTGATGTGGATGCTCGGCCCGACCGTCTTACGAGGTGGGCATCTGCTAAATTGTTCATTGAATGGGCTTGGGCTGCAGTTTGGATGCTTGGGCTTATTTCATGGAGTGCTGTTATTGGAAACTTGGTCCCCTATCGCGGAAACGCTCTGACCATAAGAATAATGAAAAGACGAGGTGCTGAGCAATCGATTATTGGCACTCTCAAAGTACTCACAGCAGTTATCTTCTTCCCACTTTGGTGGATTATTGCCTCTGGAGGGTTTACTTGGATGTTACTTGCTGAGGCGAGTCCAGTTAACGAATTCTTGCAGTTGCATTGGTTGTTGGCTCTGTTGACTCAATTGCCAGGCGTTTTGGTATTCATTTTTCTGTTCCTTTGGTGGCCGACATCAGCGAAACTTCATCTGCGATTATATGCGCGCTTGGCCATCAAATCAAGACAACTTCGACGTTGGAAGGCGTGGAAAGATGATGAGCATAAGTGGGATGAATTAGTTCATCACCAAAGACTTCTCGCAGGGCGTTTAGTTGGTCTGGGTGAAGGGCTCATTTTGCCAGGGGATGAAGATTGGATTGACCCTCCTGCCGGTAAAGATGATGTTGGCTCTGTCACCAGACGAATACCTTCCTCTGTTCAAACTCCATGATGAATTCACCCTCTCCCAACAAGAGCATACCCTAGGTTGATATGCGGGGTTCACCACCTCGCCTTTGGCGACTCAGTATGGTAGGCAGTGAACACATCAAAATGATACCCACTCCTGTGAAGAATATCTGGTCTGCAGAAGTGAATGGTACACCTGTTGAAGTCTTGGTTCCTTCCAATGCAGTTCTTCTAGATGTGCTGCGTGACAAGGTAGGTACACTCGGTGTAAAACGTGGATGTGACCTCGGTACATGCGGCTGTTGCACAGTGATGGTAGATGGGACACCCCGACTTTCGTGCTTATGTTTAGCCGGTCAAGTTGAAGGCACTGCAATCACGACGGTGGAAGGTTTAGCAGACGGCGCTCACTTAGCACCAATTCAAACTTGTTTTGCAGAATATGGTGGCTCACAGTGCGGCTTTTGCACGCCAGGTTTCCTAATCAGTGCCCAGGCGTTGTTAAATGAAAATGATACGCCGACCGACAAAGAAATCGCTTGTGCAATCGATGGTAACCTCTGTCGATGCACAGGCTATCAACAAATCATTGAATCTATTCAAGGTGCAGCGGCGATTCATCGCGGTGAAGTCGATGCGGCTGCTCCAGCAAGCGATGCTCACCCCGACCCACATCCCGATGGACCTGATGAACCCAAAATGCCTCCAGGCCATGCACGGTGATTTTCATGTCAGGAGGATATCGTCAACAACCCGGTGGTCCCGGCCAAACGACCCGTAAAGATGGAAAGCGCGTCGCTGGGAAGCAAGCGTTCCCCCCACCAGGATCTGGAGGTTCAAAGCCAAACATGGCTACCCGTGACCTTGATTTCATACCCGAATCAGTCGGGGGCAAAGAATCGCAACCCGCAGGATCTCACATACACGACCGTGTTCGAACTGGGACCAGTGTCGGCAAAGAGACGCCATTGGTAGACTCAAATGCCAAAGTAACTGGTCAAGCATGGTACGGGGATGACGTACGCCTACCAAATGAAATAATCGGCAAGATTTTGCGTTCACCACATCATTATGCTAGAATAAAGTCGATTGACACTACACGCGTTGAAGCACTCCCTGGTGTTCTTGCGGTTGCAACAGGTGCCGATGCACCTCAGCGTTTTGGCGTTCTTCCCGTGACAAAAGATGAGCATGCAATGGCTGTTGACAAAGTACGGCACGTTGGAGATTTGGTTGCATGCGTTGCAGCAATTGATGAGGCAACTGCACTTGAAGCCCTCAATCTATTTGACGTAGAATGGGAAGTTCTTGAACCGGTATTCGACCCTAAAAAGGGGCTTGAGGATGCCGATGAGCCAATTCATTGGAGAGGGAAGTACCATTTGGCAAAAACCAACGTTCAAAAGCGAGTATTCCAAGAATTTGGGGACCGGTCATTGGTCGAAAATCCACATGCTGAATCGCATGGGAAATGGAAAATGGCAGGTGTGCATCACGGCTTCACTGAACCGCATGCAGTTGTTGCTCACTGGGATCCAAACGGCCGATTACAACTCTACACGCCTCAACAAGTACCTCACTACACTCACCGAGCTCTTTCTACAGTCCTCGACATCCCTATGCATCAAATCAACGTAATCCGCACTTTTGTGGGCGGTGGTTTTGGTGGTAAGTCCGATCCGTTCCCTCACGAAATGTGTGCGGCGATTTTAGCACGTAAATCGGGCCGCCCGGTCCGAATTACTTTCGACCGAGAAGAAGTATATTGGATCAATCGAGGGCGTCATCCAAGTCATATTGAAGTCAAAATGACCGCCGATGAAGATGCACGAATTTCTGGCTTTGACATCGATGCGCTCATCGATGGTGGTGGTTTTGCATCGTTCGGTCACGTCACTTCGTATTACAATGGAGTTTTGGCAACGGCACCCTATGAATTGGGTTCATTCCACTACACCGGTGCACGCGTTTGGACCAATAAGCCCGCCTCAGGCGCCATGCGTGGTCACGGTGCAGTCAACACTCGATGTGCAGTTGAAGTTGGACTGGATGAAATGGCAGAGACCATGCAAGTCGACCCGATTGATTTGCGCTTGGCGAATCTTCTTCCACCACATAGCAGGACCATCAGCGGATTCCGGATTACCTCAAACGGTATGCGTGAAGCACTTGAAAAGGTTCGAAAGGGCTCAAATTGGGATGAGAAATTCCGTAAGATGCCGCTTGGCAAGGGAATTGGAATTGGCTGTGGCTTCTTTATTTCTGGCTCAGGTCTACCGATTCATTGGGACCCAAACCGATTTCCACACGCAACGGTTCACATGCAGGTCGACATGGACGGTGGCGTAACTGTACACACAGGTGCTGCTGATATTGGTCAAGGTTCGACCACTGCAATCGCTCAAGTTGTTTCAGAAGTCCTCGCACTCCCGCTTGAAATGATTCACGTTCGAAGTCATGAGAGCGACACATCACCCGTTGATTTGGGCTCATATTCGAGTCGTGTTACCTTCATGAATGCCAATGCTGCAATACGTGCAGCACTCGAAATACGTGAGCAATTACTCAATGCAGCCTGGGAAATACTTGGCTATCATCCGAATAATTTAATCATGAACGACCGCCGAATTTACTACAAACACGACCCTGCGATTGGAGTCTCATACCTCAAAGCACTTCACAAAGCACAAGAAGACAAAGGCGCTTTGATTGCAAGTGGAGCCTATCGTTCACCCCCTATGGGTGGAGTTCACAAAGGAGCAGCTGCAGGTTTGGCGCCAGCTTACTCGTTTTCAGCCTACGTTGCTGAAGTCGATGTCGATGTCGAAACTGGAATGATTCAATGCACCAAGGTATGGGCAGCCCACGATTGTGGAAAAGCCCTCAACCCTTTGGCAGTTAAAGGTCAAATCATTGGCTCATGTCACATGGGTCTTGGTCAAGTTCTTTCTGAAAAAATGGTGTATGGGCGAACCGGTCATCTGCAAAATGCAAATCTTCTCGATTACAAAATCCCATCCGTTCATGAAATGCCACATGTCGAACCGATTATCGTTGAATCGTGCGACCCCGAAGGACCATTCGGTGCCAAAGAAGCCGGTGAAGGGCCTTTGCTCCCAATTCTACCTGCCGTGGTAAACGCCGTTTACGATGCGATTGGAATTCGTTTACGCACTCTCCCACTGACACCAGATGTCGTCTTCAAAGGAATTGAAAAGACGCTCAAAGCTTCAGAATTTGATGACCCGACCGACTTGCCTTCACCAACGCTTGAGTTCAGTTCAATGCAACCGAAGTTGGTTGCTCGAGCACAAGAACATAGAATCCGAGACAAGGCACGTCAGCGAACTGAAGACACAAGTCCCTATGTCAATGGAGTCTTGTTCGGCTTTGACCCGACTCTACCATTGGAAGATCAAGTCGAAGGCTGGCGTACTGCCACTGAACCCGACCCGGAACAACTTGCTGAACTTGGACTTGCAGGCCGTGCTTGGCTCAAGAAAGAACAGCGAGAAATGGAAGGTGAAAATTAATGTTGATGCCACCGTTTACACTTCATAACCCTACGACCGTCGAAGAAGCCTGCTCACTTGCTGGAATGTTGCTTGAAAAAGGTGAAGCATTCGATTGGGTTGCCGGAGGGACTGACCTTCTTCCAAATTACAAATGGCACCTAAATCCAAAGCCCCATGTGATTTCACTTGCACGCATCGAAGGTGTCGACACATTATCTCTTCATGAGATTGGGTGCATGGCACGACTCGCCGATTTGACGCTTGAAAACGGTATCCATCCGTTGATTGTTGAGGCTGCTGGGAAAGTCGCTTCGTCACTTATTCGACGTAACGCGACCCTCGGAGGTAATATTTGCCTCGACACCCGATGTTTCTGGTATAACCAGGGCGAAGATTGGCGCCGTTCCATCGATTGGTGCCATAAAGCAGATTGTGGAACTGGTGCCGATTGTCGCGTGATTCCAAATCAAAACACCTTGTGTGTTGCAACCTATCAAGGCGATATTGCTCCAACATTGATGGTGCTGGACGCAGAGGTTCATCTGATTGGCCCCAATGGGTTACGAACCCTCGCTCTTGTGGATTTCTATCAACTCGATGGCAAAAAGAAAAATGTTCTTGAGGAGGGAGAATTTCTACTCAAAGTGACGCTTTCAGAAGAATCCGCTGGACGTACGGGTTCGTATCAAAAATTGCGTGTGCGTGAGTCTTGGGATTTCCCGGAAGCAGGGGTCGCAGCATCATGGCACCCTGGTGACGTGACCTCTCTTCAAATCGCGACCACCGCACTGGAATCGATTCCTCGTTGTCATCCCGAAGAGGTGGCGGTTGTGCTTGAAGCTGGCTGGGATGGAATGGCTTCGGTCAAAGCGCTTGCAGCAGGGATACGAAAGAGTGTTCAACCTGTCAATAATACCTCCTTGCCCCCTCGATATCGCAAATCCATGGTCCGAGTATTAACCAAGAGAGCGGTAGAAAACATTCTAGAATGAAGTGATATTATGAAACAATCTCCGCTCGTAGTACTGTTGACTCTTCTTCTTGGACTTTCGGTCTTGAGCAGTATGCCAGTCCAAGCCCAAGACCCGTTTGAAGGCCCTTCTTGGACCCTTGGTTGGGCGACTGATATGGACTCGAAATTCATCGTAGAAATGGATATTGATTGGGATGCAGATGGTGAAATTATTGCTTATGTTGAAAACAATCGAATGTCACAACTTGAAATCGAACTCACCTATGAGTTTGACAGTTGGGTGCCGTTTACATTCAGTGGCCCCGACACTTTTTCGGTTGCAGCAAATGGAAATGATACCTTTAGCATTACTTTTAATTCAATCGATGATGATGATGCGCGTGAATACAATCCTGATAACACATCCACCTTGACGGTAACCGCTGAAGAGAAAGTTGGTGACACATCGACAAGTACACAAGAAATTGAAGGAGATGTAGGGGTTCCGCGAATCTTTGATTTACGTCCAGAGGTTACTCTCTCAGATGAGACTTTATACGCAGGTTCATGGGTCGAAATTTCAGCTCAACTGGTCAATAATGGTAATGCACGAGACGCAGTCAAACAAGCGACTGTACAATTCCGCAGTTGTCCACACCTCTCGATGCCAGGTATTGAAGACCTTGCGAATACATTGGTTGATACCACCGATGCACAGAATGGGAAAGATACCTATGCAACACTTCGCCTTGAAGCCTCAGAAAGCCAACCGAACCGAGTCTGTGAAATCACATTGATTTTAACTTCTGAAGGCGACGATGCCTCCCGTAGCACGACATTCGAACTCGAGGTTATGGGGGTTGATAACCAAGACTCTTCTTCGACTTCATCAGAAACAGATGACTCCGATGACAATGATCTTTTATCTCAAGAATCGAATACATTACCTTGGATTGGCGGGATTGAACTTTTGATGCTGTTCAGTCTAGCCTCGCTTGGTAGGAACATCAATGTAAAAGACTGAAGAGTGGTTTTTTTTGATATATTCGTGTCTTTTATCACCTATTTCGGGTTTCAAAGTGATTCACAACGATTTGATTTTCCTCCCCTATTAATCTGTGGCTTCAAATCATGCATGAACAAGCATTAAGTGTGGAGCGAGGTTCCGACGGTTGTTTATACCGTTCAAGAGTACGGCAAGCGCACAAGGGGGGGAAAATATGGTAGACCAAGAATCAACAAAAATCACCATTGAAACCTGGCTCAAAGTAGGGCTTGTAGCCTCACTTTTCCTTTCGGTTCTCGTGATTAGTATTGTGAGTTGGGATAAGCAAACTGTCCTTTCTCCTTACAACAATGCTGCTGATGACTATTCTATGCAACAGTTGACTGAAATGCGTAATGTGATCGAAAAAGATGATTTTAGTATCGCCAACACCATGTCGACACCGATGTTGGTCAATGATTGGAATGACCCTCATAGAACCATGTTGATTATTGCTGGGCCAGAGAAACCTTTTGATGCTGCTGAAGCATCCGCTCTCCATGATTTCGTTACCAAGAAAGGTGGAAAAGTCATCCTCGCAGCAAGTTCGACCAATGCTCAACTCGTCGCTTCAGAATTCGGAGTCAAATATTTCGATGCTCCAGTCTATGATGACCAGCGATACTACGAAGTTGAAGATGACCTTGGCGTACTCCAAGAGCGTGATTACCAACGCCTTTGGGCTGCAGCGAGTGTCAATCAAAACGTCAGTGAAATGGGCGAAGAAAAATTGATTCCATGTTCCGATGAATCTGTCCAAATTGCACAAGTAGATAACTGCAGAATGCCAGTACTCTTCCACCGTCCAACCGCTATCCAAGTTCTTGATGAACAATCGGATTCAAATCGAGAAATCAGCATCCTTGCAGCAGCATCGACTTCTGCTCGAGTTGCAAAATTCCCCGATAACATAGACAGTGACCAAAACCCAACATTAGGTGAGGGAATGACAGGACTCATCATACGGATTGATTATCCCGTTTCTGATGTCCTCGATGTCATTCAAAACAATGACTATGGTGAAATCGATGTGACAGGTTCAATCGTCTTCGTTTCGGACCACTCGGTTCTTGCAAATCACCTCTGGGATGCTGACTTGGCTGAAGAAAACGGCTACTTACAATGCACATCTCCTGCCTATGTCGAAAACGGCCACAACTGCTGGGATACGGACCCCGATGGCCTCTCCTCTGCTCAAGGGGATACAGATTGGAAGGGGAACAGCCAATACTTCTCTGCTTTGATTCATGACATGATGGAATTCGACAACCCTGAATTATCAACCACTATCACTCGTTCTCCTTCTAAATTCTATGTCGTCTTTGACGAGAGTCGCCACGTCTCCAACCCTCTTGTCTCTCCATTCACTGAGGCTATGGGTGCCGTTGTTTTGCTCACCAGCGATGTTGTCCTGAAGTGGCTCATCATCCTCAATCTCTTTGCTTTGCTTGCGATTGCAATCATGGTCGTTCCTGAAAAAGAAAACTGGCGGCATGTGTTTGACTTGACACGGTTCAGAGAACGCCCAATGAAATTAGATCCTTCTCAATACCAAATCCGAACCCGTGAGGCATTGCTTTCGAAGGTTCGGCAGTTCAATGACTTGACGCGTGATGAATTCATGCGTAAATCGCCTGCGGAGATCATGCAAATGGTCCGAGACCCGCGCTTGGTCGAGCTCATCAGCTCAACCCGTTCCTACTCCAACGAAGAACTGCGGGAAGTTATTCCGCAAATCCGACGTTGGGGAAATTGATAAATGGAGGAAAATAGACATGCAACCCCCCGCACCCCCAGCAGCCCCGCCCGCGCCAGCGCCAGTAGCACCTGTGGCCCCAGCAGCACCTGCAATGCCTGCACCAGCAGCGCCTATGCCTATGGCACCTATGCCAGCAGCACCTGCGCCTATGCCTGCAGCACCAGCAATGCCAGCACCAGCCCCAGCACCTCTAGCACCGGCCGCTCCGGCCCAGCCGAAGCACCAAACTAGCCCAGAAAACAAAGAGAAGTTGAAGGCCGTCGGTTCGATTGCAAGTGCAATCGCAGCCGAAGTCGCGAAAGTAATTATCGGTAAAGCACACGTTATCGATAATGTACTTATCAACATTCTTTCCGACGGTAACCTTCTGTTCGAAGATTACCCAGGTCTGGCTAAGACATTGATGACCAATACCTTTGCTGATGCACTCGGTTGCGATTTCAAGCGTGTTCAATTTACGCCTGACTTGCTCCCTGCTGACATCACAGGTACCAACATCTATGACGCAAAGAAAGGTGAATTTACTTTCAAACCAGGACCTTTGTTCTGCAACCTTCTCCTTGCCGACGAGATTAACCGTGCTCCTCCAAAGACTCAAGCTGCTTTGCTTGAGGCTATGCAAGAGAAGCAAGTTACCATTGGTACTGTGACGCACAAGCTCCCAGCACCGTTCATTGTTATGGCAACTCAAAACCCTGTCGAACAAGAAGGTACTTACCCTCTCCCTGAAGCACAACTTGACCGTTTCATGTTCAAGATGTCCGTCGGATACCCTGACCGAGCTGACGAAGACGAGATTCTCGCCCGTCGTATTGCCCGTGGACAGGACGCTGTCGAAGTTGACGTGATCACTCATCCCGAGATGGTCATTAACATGCAACAAGCATGTGAATTCGTTTACGTCGATCCTGCGCTCCGAATGTACATGGTTGAAGTCGTTTCCCGAACACGTGAAGACCCTCGTGTTTTGGTTGGCGCTTCACCTCGTGGTTCCCAAGCATTGCTCAAGACCTCTCGTGCTGCTGCAGCACTCCGAGGCCGTGACTTCGTCACCCCTGACGATATCAAAGCAATCGCAGAACTCGCACTTGCACACCGACTTATTCTCAAGCCTGAACATCAAATCAAAGGTCTCGAACCTGGTGAAGTGATTCAAGCTATTCTACGAGAAGTTCCGGTCCCTACAGTTTGATTGTAGAACTGATATTGAGGTGAAATGTGATGTGGAGTCGTAAATCTGCTATGTTAGGTAGCTTGGCTATTGCCATGTATTTGCTTGGTCTAACCTTGCGAAATTCCCAACTGGTTACGATTGCGGTCGTCATCTTCGTATTCCTGACTTGGGCTGCCTTATTTGGCGGCCATGCTGACGTTGCCGCAACTGGCCGTCGTGCAGATGAATGGAGCGGAGAAGAAGGTTCAGCGTTGAACAGTGTGAGTGCTATGCGCAAACTGTCCAGTGCACGTATCTTCGAAGATGGAGAACTCAACATCACCTTGAGGATGCAAAACCATTCCTCACTTGCCAAAATTCTCGAAGTCCGAGATCGAGTTCCTGAAGTAATGCGGATCAAAGACGGTTCAAATTACATCTTGATGGAATTGGGTCCACGCCGTGAAACGTTTATCGAATACACCGTCGAATGTCCTCTTCGAGGTTTCTATAGTCTTGGTCCCGTGGCTGTCAGGATTCAAGACCCATTCGGATTATTTCACAAGGAAAAAGAATTGCATGTCTACAACGATTTCCTTGTGTTCCCGAAAATGGAAGACCTCAGTGATACATTCGTCAAATCCCGTGTTCCAAAAATCTTCACCGGTGCTGTCAACATTCGTCAACCCGGTCCAGGTTCAGAATTTTACTCCCTTCGTGAGTATTTTGAAGGAGATTCATTCCGAGCGATTAACTGGTCTGCTTATGCCCGTACTGGAAAACTCATGGTTAACGAACGAGAACGTGATGCTGTTTCTGATATCATCATCATCGTTGACTCACGTTCAGTCGCTGAAACTGGACCCGTTTCCCGTAATGCCTTGGTCTACTCGACACGTGCAGCAGCGTCGTTGGCGAAATTCTTCCTCAGCCGTCGCGACTCCGTCGGGGTCGTCGTCTACGGCGATGAAGTGGCCAGCGTTGACCGAGATACTGGAAGCAAGCAACTCTACGTCATTTTAACCAAACTTTCTGGTGCTGTAGCACGAGGAAACATTCCACTTCAGGTGGTTGTGAACCGTATTTTACCACACATCAACAAGGGAAGTCCAATTATCTTCTTGTCGAATCTCGAAGATGACCCAACCATTGTGAACGCTCTACGTGATTTCCGTGCTCGTAACTTCGATGTTACTGTTCTCACACCTTCATCGCTCGAATTTGAATTCGATGCTCACCGCATCGACCGAACTGGCTATGAAGTTATGAAGACCGAGCGTGATGTTCTCATCAGCGAACTTCGTGGACTTGGTGTCAATATTATGGATTGGGAGCCAGATATGCTGCTCTCAACAGCACTTGCAGGCGCAAGAGGATTCTGAGGTGAGAATATGACTGTAAACCGACCTTCCAGCGACACCTCCCACTTATACGATGGAAAGACCGTACGTTCTTCTGCACCTTCTCGAAAGAAGATTGCAGGCCAACTTGGTTCGGGAAGCGATATTCCAAAAGATGCGATACCTGAAGTAGAAATTCCATCTTTCATCGAAAGTCTTCTCGGAGGTCCGTTGGTCCCAAAGACGAAGTTCTTGCCACCTGCAAAGATGGTTCAAAACCTTCAACTCGGTGTTTACGGAATTCTTGTCGCCCTCTCTCTCATGACGTACATGATATCGCCTGCCGAAGGCACCATTTGGTACATGATTACGGGAAGCCTTGGAATTGCAACCATCTTTCAATTGATTCTTATTGCAACAGCAACCGGAACTGGCTTTTGGGGGACTTTCCAACGAGATGGACGTTTCACACTCATCAGTAATTTACTGTTCATTCTTGCAATCTTACGTTTTGCCTCATCAAAAATCATGCTTTCAAACGATATGTTTGGGCTTCAAGACAAACCATTTTTACTTTCAGCCCTTGTTGTGGTCTATGCAGTGCTTTTGATTATGTATTTCGAACTCACCAACGGTGTCATGCGTTATTCAATGCTTGACACAAGTATTCGAACCAATGAAGTGTATGTCATGAATCCGCAGAAAGTGGTCGGAAAGTATCACCGTTCTCTCCTGATTAACCCTCTTATTGCTACTGTTTTGGCAACCATTGTTCTCTCTGCGAACACGATCCTTCCTTTCATTGTAGGTATCTTTTCCAAGGATACAGCCCTTCGCATGGAAGAATCAGTTGAACTGATTTCTGTCTATGGTGTGGCGCTTGGAACTTTCTTTGTGTTCTGTATCGTTGGAGGATTGTTTGCACTTAATCTTCCCACCCACTTACAGAATTTCCGTGAGAAGCGCGCAGAGGATTGAAACTAAGCCTCAATGGCGAGTTGCAAATGCTTTGCTAATATTTCAAGCATCGAGTGGACATCTTTGCTTTTTGAAATGAGTCGAATTGCATGTACGGTTACAGAAAGTACTTCAACTTCGAGAAGTTCTTTCAGTTGATTGGTTAAGAGTAATTCTGAATCATCAGGAAGTTTGTTTCCCACCAATGAAAACATGACTCCGAATTCAGATATTTTTGGCGCAGTAAAATGCTTGGTGACGATGGATGTGGCAATTACGAGGTCATGTTGTGAAACAATCCACGAAATGTGTCCCGGGGTCGAGTCCAGATCCCAGCAAGGGATATTTTTATCTGCGAATTCAATCAACACCCTACCGAGTTTCTCACTTTGAACCTCAAGTGACGGAGAGCGTACGCTCATTCGAGCGATGCTCGGTAAGCATCCAATGGCTTTTACTTTTCGAGTTTGATGCAAATCTGGCCCAATGATAGATGAGGCTCTTTCCTTGTGAACTCCACGCAAATCTCTAATCTCGAGGGGTATTCCAATACTGCGAAGTGGTTCAACTGTTGCTGGATGCAATACAGGTGTATCCAAGCGTGCAAGTTCAACAGCTTCACCGTAGCCAAGGTACGGAATTGGTTTGGATTGAATACCCCAGCGAGGATTCAACGGCAATACACCTTCAACATCTTTCCATAGAATCACTTTATTTGCATCGACAAGATGAGCAATAGATGTTGCAGTATGGTCACTTCCGCCACGTCCAAGCAGCGCTAATTCACCGTCTGAACCTTCACCAAACCATCCAGTGATAACGGGTGTATCATGGAGGGCAGTTCGGTCCAATTCATCCATCGATGCATCAATATCGACAATAGGTGCCCTGTTTATCCCCTTCAACTTCAAACCGATATCTTCTGCTCCAACGGGATGGGCTAGAATACCAAACTCTTGTAAGTGGTGTGCTACGACTAAAGCAGACAAACGTTCACCTGCAGCAAGTAACCTATTGGTCGATCTCCAATCATTGGGGCTGCGAGATAATTCTTCCAACGCTTGTTCGATTCCTTTCAAAACTGCGTTGAATAAATGTGCATTATCACTTTCGATTAAACCAGGTGCAAAGCGCAAATGCTGTCGTGAGAGATCACTCACTAATCGACTTGCGTATCGCGGTTCTTGACTTGCACGCATCAAACGGTCGGTAGTGCCCCATAACGCAGAAACTACAACAATCGATTGACCGGGCCAAAATTGTATCACCTCAGCAATCCGATTTAAATCCGAAATATCTCGAAGGCAAGAACCTCCGAATTTGTGTACAGTGATGGTTTTACTCATCCAAGAAACCTCCCCGTAGTGCAAGGTCACAGAGGACAAGTTTAGCCATCGCTTCAACCACTGCAACTGCTCGAGGACCTAATACTGGGTCATGGCGTCCACCAACAACCAATGGTTCGATAGAATGTGTTGCAAGATTCAGAGTATGTTGCTCAGCAGCAATACTCGAAGGCGGTTTGAAAGCAACCGATACATGAATCGGAGACCCCGTAGCAAGGCCTGCTAGAACGCCATCGGGTTTTTCACCCGTCAATGTTGGATGTTCGACCGTTCCCTCCCATGTATCATTGTGTTCTAAACCGGTCATTGTCACTGCATTGAATCCACGTCCAAAGGTAACTCCTCGTGCTGCAGGAATCGCCATCATGGCCCGAGCAAGAGCAGGCTCAATGCCGTCAAACCAAGGTTCTCCCACCCCAAGTGGGACGCCAGTGATGCAGAGGTCCACACGACTTCCAATAGAATTGCGTTCCATTCGATGCTGCTCAACAGTTTCAATCATGGCAAGGGCAGCCAAAGGGTCTCTGCAGCGCATTTCCAGGCATGCTTCTGTTTCCCATCTTGGAGGACAGAGTGCCATTGCTTGTGCTTTTACTTGCCCGATTGCACCGACATGTGCTTCACATTCGATGCCGAGGTTATTGAGAAGTGGAGAAAGTACGGCAGCAGAAGCCACCAAAGCTGCGGTTAGACGAGCACTTGAACTTCCTCCGCCGCGCAGGTCCGCTTCACCGTTGGTCCGCTTATGCATCACCATATCTTGGTGCCCAGGGCGTGGGTGGTCGGGTAGGAAACTGTAGTCACGTGACTTGGCGTCTGTATTGGCAATGGATATTTCAATTTCATCACCGGTCGTTCGGCCGTCGACAACACCAGACCGGATTTCAACCGCATCGGCCTCTTTACGCTTACTAGCGTAACGCCCACCGGGACGCCGTGAAGCCATTGCTTGCTCAATGGCTGGGTAATCGAGAACAATGCCAGCAGGCACACCATTGAGAATTGCTCCAACACGGGGTCCATGGCTTGTCCCAAAAAGGGTGAGCCGGATACGTTCTCCGAGGTGCATATGCATTGGATTCAGTTTCACGAGCCTCCCTCCCCTCAAGAAGGTGCGTCTCACATCGTTTCTTCTTTTTTGATGCTCAAGAATGATGTTTCAATGACTTTGACTACATCTGTGTTGGATTCAAACAATTTCCGTAGCCGTTCACAATTGAGTATGTTCATTTTTGGTGCAACCACTATGATGGCATTTCCCGAACCACTCATCCCGGCTGCACGTGCACCATTGAGCATCGCATCATTGGTAATTTTCCGACCTTGGGCATCGTTCATGACTGCAATTATCCCTCGGCCGTTCCAAGTTAAGGCGACCAGTTCATTCATCTCTTGCAATGCTTCAAGAGAATTTTGAAAGGCGGTGCTATGGGGGATAAAATCTTCGAGTTCAGGGCGTTTGGCTCGTTCTCCACGGCATATGATCATAACCATCCAATGGTCGGTATCGGGCCCGTCTCCCTCAAACAATACGCCTTCAGCGATACTGTTTGCTTGTGGGTCGATAAGTTTCCACCCCGGCGTGAGGCAAGCCCACGCATCATCGATAGAGCCTGTGAGTGACACATTTGCTTCGAGTTGGGCTTGTCCAGCCATTGCGACGTATTCCTCATCACTTACTTCAGACTTGGTTGCATCTGCAAGTGCTCGAAGTGCAGCTATGGCTGTTGCGGCGCTTGACTTGAGACCTTGGCGTGGAGGAATTTGGCTTACGACTGCCCAATGTAACTCGTCTTTAGCCAGTTCATTTGGAAGTTTGAATCCACCTGCAAGCCAAGCATCGATAATAGCCGGTAGCAATCCATCAGGGTCATCGACATCACGCTTGCTTGGTCTGTCCAATAAACGGACTGCTAAGGGTAAGTCGAGGCCAATACTTGCTCCATATCCAAGGCCTGCTGCATGGAGCAAACTGCAACCGCCATTCGCGTTTCCAGAACCCAAAACAGCCATTATATCATCTCTCAGTAACAGTACTTGAGATTGAAACACCAATATGTCTCGCTCCTATGTCGCACCAGCCGATGACAATTTCACCTTCTTTCAATGCAGTGATCGATTTGGTTTTCTTGTCAAGGCCCACGACGCGTACCGTCTCCGCTTGTTGCAAGAACATACTTCCTTCTTTATCATTTTCATCAACCCATTTAATCAATATCATCGGCCGGATTTCAATCTTGAGCCGCCCAATCATGGCGCTGCGAGACATTCCTTCAGTGTTTACCAAGAGAATTTCATCTCCGGCTTGAAGTTCAGAGAGATATTTAGTTTCACCGTTTGCCATGCGAACGTAAGCATGGGGTGGCCCAGCATTGACGCGGAAAGGACGAGTTGGAACAAATTCTGATTCAAGCGTCTCTCCGTGAACGAAAAGAAAACTTGAGGCATTTGAGCCGAGTAAAAGCCCTTCGCCATGGTCCAGTAATCGAGTCATGTCGATGCAATACCGCTCAGCCGTACCGCCAGATTCAATCGAGGTAATGGTTAGTTTTCCAATACCGACTTTTCCTGAAAAACTTGATTTGTCATCGTGTTCTTGCAGGGCATGTTCCAAACGTTGAGATTTGACGATTAAGGCAGCCTCGACCAGTGCAATAGAAGACAACACCACTAAGGCTTCTACCCCTCGTTCTAATGCAAAACCGGCACCTTGTGCTTGCTCAGGCGTCGAAATAACCGCCGCTATTTTTGTAGGGGTTCCTTCACAAGCGGCTAAGAGATTTTCAATTGGAATCATCGACCAGTCTGAGAATTCCAGAACCAGCCATTCGACGCTTCCGACCAAGGAGCGAGCATATTCTTGCGATGATTCGCTATCAATCGTGACAATACTACCGATGAGTCGGTCATGGCACATCAAGCGATTCCCATCACGAAAGAAATCCAATAGAGAGTCCGAGTGTTTCGAAAAAAGAATCCGATCGACACCTTCAAAAGAAGCCTCATCACTTTCTATAGAAGTGCGCTTATCAAGCCAAACTTCCATACATATCCCTCAAATTTTACAGGTGTTCATCGCTTCTTCTACAGTGGCATCTTGATGGACGAGCATTACCAATGCTTTGGCAATTGCTTCGACGTTTGGATGTGCAAACACTTGACGTCCCATGCATACTCCTGAAGCACCGGCATCAAGCGCATTTCGAACCATCGTCAAAATAGCTTTCGAATCGCCAGTGGCAGGGCCTCCCGCCACCAACACAGGAATCGGTGCAGCGGAAGTGATTTTCATGAAACTTTCTTTGTTTCCGGTCCAAGTCGTCTTGGCAGCATCACATCCTAACTCAAATGCGAGTCGGACAGCGTGTGCGTTTGCGTTCGTAACATCACCCTCCATGATGGAGAGGTGTTCGCCACGGGCATACACCATGCCGAACATAGGTAATTGATGATGGAGAGCCGCACGGCTCATTTGACCCATGCGTTCAATCATCGCAGCCTCATTTGGGCTACCCATATTGACTTGACAAGAGACGCCAAGACCACCTCTGGGAAGTACTTCATCCGCATTACCGACCAAGACCTTGTTAGCACTGTCTGGTCCAGCATGCCGAGTCGACACTGAGAAATGAACGACCATATCGGTTGACGAGCCTTCGCATAAGTGGTGATAGTGCCCTACAACTCCTTTTTGTGCCACGATTGCATCAACACCTGCCCGTACCAGGGATCGGATTACATGCTCTGTATCCAAAAGGCCGTCGACAGGAAAATCTGAGACACCATGGTCAATTGGAATCCAAACTCCCCGCCCATTTGGAAGTAATGAGTCCAAGCGAGATGCCTTGTCCATGGTTCGCCCAAAACTCGCTTGTTCTCAAGGTTTTGCACACATTATTCGGAATTGATTTGCTCACCCGACCACTTCATCATGGCTAATTCGGCTCGATTGAGGTGTTCTTGCAAGGTAGAACGAGGTATTTTCATTAATTCCGAGAGTTCTCGTAATTTAATCTGTTTCGGGTGGTCGTAGTATCCTGTTGAAGCAGCTACTTTGACGCACTCCATCTGGCGCGGCGTGAGAATACTCTCAATGAGGCTTTTATCATCTTCCATTTCCACCACTTTGACAATATCTGGTGGCAGTAATTCCCTACAAGTTTTCAAAAACTGTGAAATCCCTGAGGGGACACCTCGAACCGTGATATTTATTCCTGCTCCTCCATAGGTGTAGGGTGGAATGATGTGGATATTGGAGAAACGAATTGCTGCTATGGAAAGGGGGTGTGAATTCCAAACGACAAGATAGCCGCTTTGTCCACCATCAAGTTCGGATTCAACAGTCAAAAAAGGGACATCATTCAAATCTTGAGGGCCTTTGCCTTCACAGAATTGAGGGAAAATCAATTGGCGAATACCTTTTTCACCAATATCGAGATGACCAACCACTTCCAAAGAATGCGCAATTTTAGCGATTGGGCCATATTCTGAGGTTGCGACCGTCTCCGCCGTCCATCTGAGGTGAATTTCACGCACGAACCCCCCTCTGCATCACTTGATATAAATTGAAGCCATTCATTTTGGTATTGTCGTAATTTCTTCATTTTTGTGAAAAAGTATCAAATCCTTGAGGTCAATCCGACCGATGCTACCAAAGACTACGACCCCGTGCGTGGTGTAATGGAACCTACAGGTATCGTAACTTGGGTGGCCTCAACTCTCCTCGCTGGAGGTTTCATCCTCGGGCTGTGGAAAATCCTCTCCCGTCAAGATGTGACCGTTTCAGCCCGTCAAGGAATGAATCCAGAAGGCCTCCGTTACGGGTCTGGTGCTCCTGGGTTTGGAAACGCCAAAAGCGAACTGGACCGGAAATTGGCAATTGTAGCAACTCGGCGACGACGCCAAGAGTCAATTGCAGACCGTTTGGCACTGGAAAATGCCGAACTCCAAGTCAGAGGACAACTTGAACAATCTCGTGCCCGCCAAGAGGCTGAGCGACAACAGATGTTGGCTGATGCGAGAGATGCAGCGCAAGAAGAGGCTCGGGCGAGTAGTGCCGCAGCCCAAAACATTCGTGACCAACAAGACGAAGCGCGTCGTCGAGAACAAGAAGAGGAACGCTTCGCAGCTGAACGTGAAAATCAACGCCAGGCTGATTTCTTGGCTGCTGAAGAAGCACGCCTCGCTGAAATCGCACGTGCACAACAGCAACAAGTGTCCTCATCGAATCCAAATTCCAAAGCCATCAGCGAACTTCAAGCACGATTGGATCGAGAGGGTGCGAAATCATCAGATGTTCAAGTTTCATTGATGTGGAATAATTACAATGACCTCGATTTGCATATTGTGTGCCCATCGGGTGAGCGAATCCACGGCGGAAACAAAACTTCTGCTTGTGGTGGAGTGCTTGACGTTGATGCGAATGTTCGAGCCGAGACTCGTAAGCCTGTCGAGAATGTCTTTTGGCCGGAAGGAACTGCTCCTGGCGGACAATATCACGTCTATGTTCATTATTACCAAAAACATAAAAAACGACGTTCCAAAGATCCAACTTCGTTCCAAATAATCGTAAACAGCGGTGGCGAAACGACAGAATATACCGCTGAACTCAGTAAGGGTGACTCGATCATCCAAGTATGTTCGTTTACAGTTTCTTCTAACGCAGAACGAGAGAGCATGAAGCGAGAACTCGAATTTGAATTGGAATCACTCAAAAACCGATTCACAGATGCTGATGCCGATGGTAGTGCGCTCCTTTCAGTCGAAGAACTCGCAAAAGCCACAGGTATGTCATTAGAAGAGGCTGAAGTCATTCACAAGAGAGCCGACAAAGATGGCGACGGTTCAGTTTCACTCGATGAATATCTTTCTGCAGCAGATGCTCCAGGCGCTCCGGATTTGAACTCATTGAGCGATAACGACTAATCGTGAATCTTCGGTCAATTGACCCAGCGTAGTGAAGCGGATTCACCGACTCATCCTATTGAATGGCGTTGAAGTAAATTCACTGTCAATCAAGACAAAATATCTTCAAGACGATTGCTTTGACATGCTTTACGAATGGAGCGGGCAATTCGACGTCCAGTCGACATCCGCTCTTCGTTGATGTCAGAGTATGATGAGCCACCGACGAAGGGGTTTGAACCAGCGACAATACGTGCACTTATTTCGAACACTTTGAATTCGAGTGCATCAGTGACAATCGTTTCGAGGCAGAAAGGTCCAATCATTCCACGGCTTCCTTCTTCCAATTCAAAGGATTCAGCAACGGTTCCTTCAGCCATTTCAAAAGCCCTTGGGAGTAGAGATTCACGGATCACGACCGGTTGGTTGCCTGTGACGACGAAAGAAGGTTCAACTCCCATTTCACGTAAGTCACGGAGTGAACCTAATTTGTAAAATTCATCGACATTTGACTCATCTCTTCGATCCATTGAAAGTAATTCGAGCCGACCCATATTCTTTCCAGCATGCGAGCCTTTACCACGGACTTGGAATCCATCGGTTGCAGTAGGGTCAAAGAAAAAGTGAAGGTAATATCGGC
>CAJJCM010000017.1 GCA_905182635.1 uncultured Candidatus Poseidoniales archaeon | reverse complement strand
GAAATTGAATCTTTTCTCGCTCGTCTTGAAAACGGCCTAATGTTGCTTTTTGAGGAGGTGGAATCCTGTTATCAGGAAAATGGTGGGCCGTACTTGGAATTACACCGAGAAGGTGAATCTCCATTCGACATTCCTTCGCCTGCTTGGGGTGATGAACCGTATTTCCCTGTGCCTGATAAAGTCCGAAATCATGATTTACGCTCCTGGGCCATTGAAGAGCAAACTATGCAATGGCAACCATCCGGCTCACCAGTTACTTGGAATGAAGCATTAGAACTCGCTCGTCCATGGACGAAAGACCCGCGTGTCCATCAACCTCAACGATTGTTTCATCCTGAACGTTGGGCTGCTGGTGAACTTGACCTTGTGCTCAGATGGGATGGTCGGATTCGCTTAGTCGATATCAAATCCGGCGACCCAAGTTCTCGATTTGCCGAATCTCTTCAGCACCAACTTCGCTTCTATGCTTGGCTTTGGCATGAAACACACGATGGCGAATGTATTGATGGCTTGGAGGGCTGGTATCTCAATGGTCCTCATCGTGTACCGTATGATGCACCCCAACCAGATGAATACGCTAAAATGACGGTAGAGTTTTCTCAAATCAATACTGAAATGCAAAAAATGGGTTCAGGACCGGCTGCCATGCCCGTACTTCCAACTGAAGCCTGCGATGGCAGCGCTGCTGGTTGCCATTGGTGCAGCCTCGCTCGAGATGAACAAGGAAATTGGTTTGGGGATGAATTACTTTCAGAAATCACCCCATTACGAGAAATCCCACTCACGGTTCCCAGCGAACCCTTATCTGAAATCCCAGTTCGAGTAAGTGTCCAAGGAAAGTTCACTGGAGCATGGGGCCCATTGCCAAATCATTTCGGAGAGCCCGTTTTGGGGGCAATGCTTGTTGCTGGAGGTGCACAAATTACAGTTGAAGAGAGTGAACCTGGTTCTTATCCACTTCTCCACAATCAGCCAAATGGAGAACTTGTGATTTTGGATGCGTTGCCAGGAGTCTGGCGTGGAGCGCCTCGATTGTATGTCGATTCCCGAACTCGAATTATCCCTATAGGGGATGCAGCAAAAGAATTCGAGCACACACCGATCCCACTTTCGGAACGAACCACTCGAATTGGTTTACTTCGCACACGAGCCAACGTCGAAGGCGTTGTTCTCAGTGTCCGCAAGCGCTCAGGAGTGCGATTGGATGCAAAGCCATGGACCATGCTCAATGTTCACCTTTGGGATGGAAATTCAGTCGTTGAGATCGCCTCTTTTGGTTCGAGCATTACGGGTCAAATGGAAGCGCTGCGGCCTGGTCAGACACTCAAATTACTGGCTGCAGAAATGGGCTGGAGGGCCGGATTACCTCAACTTCGAATCGACTCAAGAAAAACGCGTCTCCAAGTAAAAGATTAAACTTCTTGAGAGTAGGGTTCAAGAACATTCGACAAAACACTCGATGGTATGCCGGTAAGTCTTGTTACCTCCTCTGAAGATTCTGTCGGCCCATATAACCGACTTTCGGCAAGTCAGGTCAATGCATACCGTGCATGCCCCCGTCTCTGGTTTTATGAGAAAGTTCGCCGCTTCAAAATGCCTCAAATACCGGTCTTGTTCGTCGGGAGAGCTGTTGAAGAAGCGATTTGTCGCATGTTGATGGAGTCTCCAGCAATCTTGGTTGCCAAGGCCTCCTCAGACACACTTTCGGCTATTCCATTGGATGATAACGGCGTTCCAAGCCGTTCAAGCCTCGACCCTTGGCCTGCAGAACGTCTGTTGGCTTTACCAGATGATATGTTGCCAACGGATATCGATGGCCTTCGGAAATGGGCGGCCAGTCGATTGAAGATTCATCTTCATGTTGCGCTTAATTCGATGAAAGAAGAATGGGAAAAAGATGAACGAAAAGCAGGTGATTGGAAATCAGTCAACCCTGATTACTGTCTCAAAATGTGCATCAACGGCCTCGAGTTTCATTTGAATGAAGTTCAACGCTGCCTTGACCAAAACGGTGGACCAGGCCTCAAAGAATGGCGTAGAGGTCAACGACCCGAATGGCCCTCGCCCGATGCTCGCCGCTACACACTTTCCAATCACCATCCACTTTCAAGAAATGGCGATGTTAGTTTGATTGAGGCTTGGGAAATTACCCGGCCTTGGTTTGTTGACCCAAATGCAGGTAGTTTTGCCATGAATGCAGTACATCCCGAACATTGGTTCCAAGGTGAATATGACTTGATTTATCGTTGGGATGGTCGAATCAACATCGTCGATTTGAAAGCCAGTGTTGGTCGAGGTGATCGTTCTGGTAATTATGTCCAACAACTGCGCATGTATGCGATGCTGTGGTGGATTACCCATGAAAAGAAGCAACAAGTCGATGCACTTGAAATATGGTATCTCGGTGCCGATTCAATCAAATCGATACCATGCCCAACCGTTAAAGAAATGACGGAAATGGAATCTGAACTTGAATCAATGTGGCACCAACTCCGAGAAAAAACGCCTTCACTTGAGGAATGTCCACCAGATCCTTCACCGGTTCGAGGTTTCAAAGACGGTGGAATCGCTATAGAAGCGCCAAAAGAGATAAGATGCTCACGTTGTGATTGGGCATCGATTTGTCCAGGTGGCCAAGGCGACGACCTTCTCCCCGAAGGTGGCTCTGTGCAATTACCAGGGACTCCCACTTCTTTTGATCTCACGCCAATTGGTGACCTTGACCCTCGGATGACGTTTGTTGGCGAAGTCTTCAGCGTCATCGGAGCCAGAGAGGGGCATCGGCCTCGCATCACCATTTCACAGGGCAATCATTTCGCCAAGGTCATTCTCTTGGTCGACCAACATCAAGACGGCGAACCTTCTTGGCCCCCAAATATTGCGAAAGGAGACCAAGTAAAATTGGATAACGTGATTCCGAGCGCAAACTGGAAGGGTGAAATTGAACTCAAAATCGACCCGCATGCTTGCATAGTTCCTGCTTCAAAAGGTGAAGTTGGTTCCGATTTGTTGGAATTCCGTGCGCGATGGAACGTATCCGGACGCCTCATTTATCGCTTTGAAAAGCGAGGTATTGGGCGTAATGGAAAGGAATGGCACCGCAAGGGTGCCATGATTTTAGATGCGACGGGTGCGATGAAAGTCGAAGGATGGGCCAACGACTGGGGCACTCAGTATAATTTGGCAGAAATTGGGGATACTGTTGTTGTTGCAAACATCAGTTTGGACGCTTGGGCTGTTGAAATCCGTGGAAACATTTCAAAAAATACGAAATTCCACATCACTGAACGTGTGGCTCGAGATTAACCACCTGACGAGATGGTTGTAACCAAGAGTTTTACCGATTGAGAAAGCACAGTTGCGTGTGGTAAAATCGTCCCATCATAGCTGACGATAACCGTTGAAGGAAGTATTCCAGCCTCGACCAATGCCAACCGCACTGTTCGTTCCCCATCGATCTCTAATTTGACATCGTAGTCACGACCTTTGAGGTGTATCTCCATACCACTCCGAGATAACACCATGCTTATGACGGTGGCGCTAAACCGGACATCTGCGGCCGAGATCGCATAGCCCGGTATTGCGGTGGATTCGAAATCCACTGTCCCTGTGACGCGGGAGTTCAAATCTCTCTCTCGGCGCCTTTCAATAAGAGATGATTCTATTCATTGGCGCCAAAAGGAGAGCTTTTCGCCTAATACTTCGCTGAATGATGCTGATTGTGAAGCATGTCGGATTCAAATCTCTCTCTCGATGCCTTTCAGTATAGGTAAGGCGATGTGACGAAGGTCACATGTAGAATTGATCTGGAGATTCTGTTAATTCTTCAACGAAATCTTGTACTTTACCGGGTGCTAAAGCAGATAATTTCTCAGTAAGTTTGGATTGAATGTCGCTTGGTAATGCGATTCCAAGGTCAAACCATCCATCAAGCGCTTCAAGAAGGCGTTGTGAAGCAAATACATCTCCACTTGAGCCAACGGTTGTAGCAATGGCGCATGCAGAATTGATGTTGAATAAGGGACCATTTGATGCGATGAGGGCAGCCAATCCGATAGCGCCTGATTTCGGTTCATCTCGGCGGACATCAACGCCAAGTGCTTCCAAGTCGATACGGTGTGAAGCGTTTGAGGCAACAACAAAGACTTCTTTTCGAGTGGGAGCATCCATGAGTCCCGCCAAGACATAGAGCGATTTAACGCCCTGTTGCTCGAGCCATTGCAAAACTTCTCGTGCCATGGTACCTTGATGCTCTGGTTCCAACGGTTGTGACGTTCCAGTTAATGAGAGGACTCTCTTGCCAGTAACTGATTCTATAGCGGATAGCGTGAGGTGGGGCGGTGCAAGTAAACCATCTTCATCGAGTGTTGCCAATGGCGGTAATGCTGTGTGGTGAAGGCGGGCAACCTCATGACAGATGTGAGATGCATTAATTCCTTCAACAGCGACCTTACCGACATTCCCTACACCTGGGAGTGCGAAGAACATGATGGCATGCTCGCCAAGCTTCGAATTCGTCCCTCTCCATTCAACATGTAATCCCATATAGGGGATATCGTCATCCGCCGCGCTATAATGTTTGACATTCAAAACAAGCAAAAAAGTTGAATTGAGAAGGGTAGGATGAAACACATCACTCTTCTTCTTCAGTTGAGATGCGAGTTGCTTTCATCTCTTCAAGTGGAGGTAAGGTCGCAAGCGCTTTTGCCCATGCAGGGTCTTCAACATTGTACATTTTTCTACGGATTCCAGCCCGATGATCTTCTGGAGACCATTTGAGGGGAGCAGCAGCCTGTGCTTTCGCTCCGCAAGAAGGACAAGTCGTAGCTAAAGTCCACGCCGCACATTCGAGACATTGTTGTAACAGTTGTCGTGCCATAGTATCACCGGTGAGATTCACGTTTATGAGTCGAGTGCATCATTCTCGGAGCGAAGTGGCTTCTCCACCAGCCGCAAGAACGTGGTCCAAAGTTGCTTGTGTAGCATTTTCCCAAATCGATTCTGCAGTTTTGAAGTCCGGGGCTTTCAACTCGATTCGATATTCTGGAGCGCCATTATAGTGGCAAGTGACTTCAATTTCTTCTTCAAGTGAAGATAAGGCTTCAGCAGCGAGCAGGGCATTTCGAATAACTTCGACACCGTTGATGCCGTTGATACTCAATGTGAGAACTCCTCGAATTTCAACAAATGCAGGAATGACGTTTTCAACAGCCATTTCAATGAATGTCTTCAGCCATTCGCCTTCGAAACCAGCATCGACCAAAGAACCTTCATTCATCGCCGCTTCTTCAAATGCTGTGTAAAGTCCGCCATACGCCTCAACCAATTCTTCACCAGAAGATTTCACTTCCTCTTCAGTCCAACCGACTTTGTCGCCTAATACTTTGAGTAATTGGTGCGCACGTTGTTCATTCTTCCACTCTTGGAGTCGTTCACGTCGACGTTCTTCGGAAACAGATTTGAGTGAAAGTTCGAGCGATGTCCCGTCTTTACGGGTTCGCATGACTTTACAGATGAGTCGTTGGCCTTCTCGAACATAGACGCGAATGTTCTTTACCCATCCGCTGGCAATTTCACCAATGAAAATAAAGCCTTCAACGCCTTCAAACTCATCGAGTTTGACATAGCAACCGTTTTGCTTGACCGTCGTTACGCTGACAACAACAAGTTCGCCTTCATTTGGCGTATTTGTTTTTTCAGACATGGAGGCTCTGCCTCCTCATTCAAGTGCTTCAACAACGGTGCATCCGATTAATTCGGCCTTTCCGCCGGATGGGCTGGTAAGGGTTGCTCCACAAACTCCGCAAGAAATTACGGAAGTTGCTCGAGAGAAAATGGTTGTTTCGTTGCTGCAATCTTTGCAGGCCACATTTAGGAAATTTTTTGCCATACTTGTCAACTCACTTGTCTATTAGTTCAAATTTCTTTGCACGTTGGCAAGGTGCGTAATGTGCTTTGCCAGTTTCAGTGCAACGGTAAAGAATGTTGACCCGCTTGGTAGGCTTCTCACGGCCTTCAGGTTTTGGACGAGGGAAACCACGGTATCCAGCCATAACACGGCGGAAACGTCGTTGACCCCAGCGAAGTTCAGAAGCTCGCTTCTTCTTCACTCGCTCAATAGTGTGCATTGTATGCTTACCAGCCGTAGGACTGTAACGCTTGATTTGACGTGGCATTTTTACCATACTAACACCTTGAGCATTCGGCCCACAAGAGTCGGGTATTTAGGAGTGCCGCATTTAATTGCCAGTAGAATTCGGGAGACTGCGTGTGAAACAAGGGGAGATATAATGAACATTCGGGGCTTTGGCAGGGGTATGGACGAGATGCTCCAAGCGTTCTTGCTTTTTTGGATTCCTGTTTCTATGGTGCCATTAGGGCTTTGGTACTCCATGTCTTCACCCCTCCAGTCTTCTCCTCTTCGAGGACGTTTTTTGGCTTTTGCTGGAATCGTCTTGGTTTGTCTAAGTCCTTGGACAGTCCCTTCCTCGCCTTCGTCCGCCGCCGGACATTTACTCGGAGCAATCATCGGCCCGTGTCTGCTTATCATGCTCGGGATTTATCTCATATCTTTTTCAGGTAATGTAGCGGTTGGGAAATTACCACGGAGCGATCGAAAAATTGGCGTTTTAATGGCCGGTGTCGGTTTTGTTTGGTTGGCCGGAATGCATTGGTGGATTCTTACGCCGCAATTGGTGCCAAATGAAGTGAATCCATACTGGTATGTCTTTTGGCCAACGTTCATTTTACTGACATCTTGCCTTGCTTCATGTTCTGCAGTGACTTTGTTGATGATTGGAGAGCGACGTAAAGCTGAAGCAAACACCATGTTCATCGTATCAGGCCTCTCATTTACTGTTCTTCTTTTGGGATTAAATATCGATGGTCCTTTGGTTAAGGCGGATGAATTTCGTGAACATCTATGGCTGGCTGTTGCAGACCTGGCTGGAATTGTCGTTGGTAGTGTACTGTCAATCCTCGTTTTTGCTTTAGTTATCTATCTCTATGAACGGAATTTACCAGAACCAAAAGCCATCACTCCTCCGACTGAGTCTGAACTCAAACAAGTCTCAACTCTCATATCGGCTCATATAGGAGGTGGAGAGGAATGAAGGAACCCAGACTTATGTTCACTTGGAGAATGATGCTTCTTGCTTTTTTACTTCCACCTTTGCTCGTCTTGGCCATCGATATGACCTTCTATGGTGGATTCAAAGGAATTGACTCAGGAGTTTCGTTTACCCGCTTTGCAAATGCAACCTTGACTGCCTATACCCTATGCTCGTTGTTTTTACTCGGTAATCTCTTTTTCTATGGGGAATCAAGAAATCGACCTTGGGCGCCGTTGGTTGGTATGATCATGGCAACTGCATTGGGAGTGCTGGCAACCGTCTTCTTGATTGGGCAAGGTCCAATGTTATTGGAAGACAATGGTTCGGTTCGAGCCCAGGCCATCTACAACATCATCCACATGCTTGTATCATCTGGAGCGGTTCTTGTAGCGATGAGTGTTGCCTTAGGCGTGACATTTTCGGCGATTACATCGCAAAAACCACGAAATGATTTCGAGTTAGAAGAAGAATAATCCCTGGTACGCAGCGAATACCTTCGCCGTCGGTTTGATAAGGGGGAGGTAGGTGGGGCGGTTATACAGGTGTTTCTATGTCGAAAGGTACACCATCCATGGGTAAGCGTCAAAAGACGACCCACATTCGTTGCCGCCGTTGTGGTCGTAACGCATATCATAAGCAAAAATCTGTTTGCGCATCATGCGGATACGGTGAAACTGCACGCATTCGTAAATTCAACTGGGCAAAGAAGAGCCACCGTCCTAAAGCATGAGGCTGAGGATATGTTTCTAAGCCGCAATGGCTACAAAGCGTCGAGCACTCGATGGAGTTGAGGCAAAGCAATGTGTGGTATCATTGGAATAGTTGGACGTAACAATGTCCATGTCAACCAACTGATCTATGACGGTCTAACAGTACTTCAACATCGAGGCCAAGATGCCGCTGGAATCATGACTGATTTCGGAGGTCAATTCCGATTACGAAAGTCAAAGGGTCTTGTTTCTGACATTTTTTATACCCGCCACATGCGTCGATTACAGGGCCACATTGGTATTGGTCACGTTCGATATCCAACCGCTGGGTCATCTTCTCGCTCCGAAGCACAGCCGTTCTATGTCAATTCACCCTATGGGCTTGGACTTGCTCATAATGGAAACCTAACGAATGCCTCGGAACTTCAAGTTCAACTTACCGACAATCATCATCGGCACATGAACACCACAAGTGATTCAGAATTGTTACTCAACATGCTGGCAGTCGAACTTACCTCTCATTCATCGAACCTCTCGATCGAAGGTGCCCCTCACCTCGACATTGAATCCGTCTTTGGTGCAGTAACCAGTCTCCATAAGCGAGTAAAAGGCAGTTATGCCTGCGTATCGATTATTTCTGGCTATGGCTTGTTGGCATTCCGTGACCCTCATGGAATCCGCCCACTGATTTTTGGAAAGCGAGAGTTCGGTGACGAAACAGAATGGATGGTTGCCAGTGAATCGGTTGCAATCACAGCTCTCGGTTTTGAAATCGTCCGCGATGTTCAACCTGGTGAAGCAGTGTTCATTTCGACTTCTGGCCATTTATTCCATCGTCAATGCGCTGAGGAAGTTGAAGCCTCACCATGTATCTTCGAACATGTTTACTTTGCCCGACCCGATTCCGTCATCGATGGAATTTCAGTTTATCACGCACGTTTGAATCAAGGTGATATATTGGCAAAGCGCATACTTGAACAATGGCCAGACCATGATATTGATGCAGTCATTCCAGTACCGGATTCAGGACGTATTGCCGCTCTACAAATGGCCGATGTATTGGACGTACCTTACCGTGAAGGTTTTGTTAAGAACCGATATGTGGGTCGAACATTTATCATGCCCGGCCAAGCATTGAGGGAAAAATCAGTTCGACGTAAACTCAACGCGATTGAACACGAATTCTCAGGTAAAAATATTCTTCTTGTTGACGATTCTATCGTCCGTGGTACAACAAGTGCACAAATTATTGAAATGGCACGAGATGTCGGTGCGAAGAAAGTCTACTTTGCATCTGCAGCCCCTCCCGTCCGTCATCCAAATGTCTATGGGATCGATATGCCGGCAATAACTGAGTTCATTGCAAATGGAAAAAGCATCGAGGAAATCAATACCATTATTGGAAGTGACCGTCTCTTTTATCAAACGCTTGAAGATTTGATTGAAGCTACAGCAATTGGTGAAAACCCTCCGAATCGGTTTGATACGAGTTGTTTCAATGGTGAATATATCACAGGAGATATCGATGAGGGCTATCTTGTGCGATTGTTCAATTCACGCAATGATATGGCAAAAGAGGAATCCAGTGAAGATGATGAAATTGTGGATATGCACAATGATACAGCTGATTGAGGCTTTTCAATGGCTCAACAATCTTGGATTCTTCGCTTTGGAGAATTAGGTCTAAAATCCAAAGTTGTTCGCCGTTCGTTTCAACGAGCATTGCGCAAAAACTTGGTACAACTTGCTGAGAATTCATCCGTTCCACTCATTCGTGGCCGTTTGAGAGAATTCGATGTTATCTATTCCAGTGCACCGACTGAAACGGTTGAGGATTTAATGTGTCATGGATTGGGAATTGTGGCAATCGACCGTATTGTGGAATTGTCTACGGACCTTGACCCTCACCTGATATCGACTCTTTTACTTGAAAGGCACGACCGTGTTGGTGAAAAAAGAACTTTTGGGGTGCGGGTTAAACGTCTTGGAGTAAAAGGCGAATGGGATTCTCAATCCTACGCTCGAACACTGGGTGCTTCATTGATTGAGCGCGACCCTTCACTTTCAGTTGATTTGTCAAATCCAGAATGGTGGGTGAAAATTATTCTTGAACCGGCCAGCGTTTCCTCGATTGAAAAACGAATTCAGGGACCTGGTGGATTGCCAACTGGAGTTCAAGGTGATGTTCTGGTTCAATTGAAAACAGATGAAGATGCGATGAGTTCATTTCTCATCATGCGGCGAGGTTCACGAATTATTCCAATACTTAACTCGAAACCGGAATACATGGAATTGCTTTCGAAATGGGACCCCTTTCTCGGTGTTCGAAGCCGAACGAAGGATGAGACTGGTCAAATGTTTCAACGACCTGCCTGGGGGGTGGTTGGCCTTACGCTTCAACAAGCTATACCTCATATACAACGTAAAGAAACCGCGATAAAAACTACACCTTTGTCGACTCTTGACCCTCTCTGCGGATGGACTGTTGATGAAAAGCAGTCTTTGTGGCAGCATATCAATGCCCCGAGCCAGTTCCGCCCTCACCCAGATACGACTTCTTGGTTCGAATGAGCAGTCCTACTCAAAGAAGGGATGGGGTTAATTGAGGTAGGCACCTCTACGATGCATGCTCAGTACTCACTCGGTGCACATCGCATTCCAACCTGAAGCAAAGGTGAGTGCTTTAGCGTTGTCAATGAGCGGTGATGTCGCTGTTTGGGCGGAGGGAGATGGCAAACTGTTCATCGCCCAAAAGACCGAAGGAATCCTCACACCCTCTACTTCGTGGCAAGCACCAGCGTTGATTCGTAAAGCAATACTGCGTGGTAATCAAGTCTTTGTTCTCGATGATGAATATGGGCTTACCTGCTTAGACCTCAAAGGTAATGTTCTGTGGCAAATTGAAATTGGAGCGGGTGGTTTTGCTTTGCAACAATTACCTACTCAACTTGCAGTCATTGATGGATTAGGGCGATTGCATTTGTTTGATTATGATGGCACGTCCGTCGATTTAAATGAAGAATACACCGAGGTCCTACGCAGCACTGCAATCGGTGATTACTTGATTTTGGCCCATGAGAATGGCCTAATCCAAGCGCTTCAAAATGGACACACGGTTTGGTCAAGACCAACACGTGGAGAGACTGGAGAATCAATCACCTGTCTTGGTTCAGATGTCAGCCAGAATCTTATCATTGGAAGAGAAGGTTATGCACTTGTCTCGGGAGATGAAGAAGTACTTGAAATCGAAATTTGGGATATCAAACAACAGGTGTTGGTCCATAGAGATGACTTGAACAGTCGATTATTACATGCAATACCATCAGAAAATGGCCTTTACTGTGGATTTGATGATGGCCAAGTATCAGAGTATTTGGTGAGCAAATCATCGTACACGTTCGAGCATCGAATCTCATGCAGTTATCCGATTCAGAACCTTCTTTTCCGAAATGGATGTATTACTGCAACATCATGGTTTTACATCTGGGGGCTGAATGCGAATGGTGATGAATGGAAACTTGAGCACCAAGGGATGCCTCATTTCTTGGAAGCATCTCAAGATGGTTCGGTGTGTCTTTTTGCCGGTGAAGATCAGAACGATTGGACTGAAGTTGAACCGATTGGATTGTTTTCCTTCAATGAAGAATTATTTGAAGCCGATGCATCGGAACTTATGTTATGGTTTGAAAAGACCGAAGAAACGCTCGAATTATCAGCCGAGGAAATCTATAGAGAGGATGATGAGATGAATGCATTTTTCTCGGAAGAGGAATTGAATTCAATGCAGAACTCACAGCCTGCTGACGTTGGCCTCGACGCATTACACAGTGCACTGGAAGGTGATTTTGGAGAATCACAGCAAGCCACTGAAGATGGAACACTTGATATTGATTCTGAGGAACTCCTTGCTCAACTCGATGATGCAATCACTAAAATGGCACTTTTACCTTCAGAGGATTTGATGGATGAATTGAAGACTGAAATCGGTGAAACTATTGTGCCACGTGCTGTTTCAGGCGAAGACCAACACCTCAAGGCCGATGCAGATGGTTCCGCTATTGTGACGCTTGATGGTTCAGATTCGTTCGACCCACAAGAGCGTATTCAAACTTGGTCTTGGATTGAAAGCAGTGGTAAAGAAATTGCCTCTTCGGCAAAGGTACGGGTCCGAATCTCACGTGGAAGTCATAGTTTTGAATTACGAATCTGTGACCGAGACGGACAATGGTCGAGTGATTCACTGCATATATTGATTGAATGAGGCTTAGTCTCTTGAAGGTGAGGTGTCTCGCAGGACCATGAGCGTGAGTGAGCCGTGGGTAGAATACTTCTTTGTCGGCGTTTTACAGATGCGTTGTTCCATCGTTACCGACCGAGCAACGGGTGACACAGTCATTATTGATGGCGGTGGTGAGCCTAAACGACTCATCGATTGGGTCGATGGATTTGCAGGCAACGGTCCGGATTGGTCGAATGGACCTCAATCAGCCGCTGAGATGAAGCAACACAACCTCCCAGCTCGAAAGGTGATTGCTTTACTCAATACGCATGCCCATTTCGACCACAGTGGGCACATTCCCGATTTACTTAACCGCTATCCAGTCAAGTGGTATCTTCACCCTGATGATACATATTTGCAGACGTTAGCCACTTCTTCCGCTCAACGCTATGGATTTGAGGTACCAACACCAGCCATTGCAGATATTGATTTAATCGCTGGCCAGATACTTGAAGTCGGTGCGTTTGAATTTGAAATCCTTCATACGCCTGGTCACACACTTGGTGGATGCTGTCTCCGTTTGATCGTTGATGATGGACCAGACCATTTGTTCGTCGGTGACACATTGTTTGCAGGTTCAGTTGGCCGTACTGACCTTCCAGACACCGGTGGAGATTTCACTGTTCTTGCGCACTCAATCCATACACAACTGTGGCCTTTGGCTCCTGAAACCATTGTTTATCCTGGGCATGGCCCTTTGACCACGATCGGTCATGAAAAAGAGACCAACCCATTTGTTGGTGATGATGCCGGTGCTGGTGTTTACAGCAGAGGGCGATACAGCTAATCACGCCATCATTGCTGAAAGCGCCGATTGAAGAACAGGCAATGCCTCTTCCCAAGTTGCAACGATTCCATAATCTGCATATTGGAATATAGGTGCGTCAGCATCTTTGTTGATGGCGACGATATACTTGGATGAACGCATTCCAGCCAAGTGTTGAATGGCACCAGAGATTCCAACGGCGATGTAGAGATTCGGATTGACCGTTTTTCCAGTTTGGCCGACTTGCATCGAGTGAGGGATTTCATCCCATGTATCAACAGCAGCACGTGATGCGCCAACTGCAGCACCCAAGGTATCTGCTATGGCTTCTAAGTGAGCAAAATTTGCTGGTGTTCCCATCCCTCTGCCACCGGAGATAATGATGTTCGCTTCAGCAACATCGAGTCGGGTTGAAACACGGGCCATAAATTCTTGAACCGCAGTTGCGACGTTTCCAGTCGTGTCGACAACGGATACATCGGGGGAGCCATCAGTACCAGATGCAGCAAAGACATTCGGGCGAACGGTGACAACCGCATTACCATTCAGGGATACAGTTTGCATTGCTTTACCAGAATAAATCGGTGAAGTCAAATTTCCGTCTTCGATTTGAACGACGTCCTGCACGACAGATATTCCTCTGCGAGCAGCCAATCGAGCAGCCAGGTCTTTGGATTGTGGAGAGGCAGCGGTGATGATGATACCTGCTGGTGTTACAGCATCCAAGGCGGAAGCCCAACCAGCGGCGTCATAGTTTGCGAATACATCTGATTTTGCTGCAAGAATACGTGCAGCACCGGAAAATTGGGCAGCACCATCTGCAACACTTACATCGGCACAAGGAACGATAACAACAGGTTGGGAGCCAAGTGCTTGGGCAGCAGTGATGAGTTCAGCAGTTGTTGGGTGAACTACACCCTTTACGATTTCAGCGATTACTATAGTTTCAGTCATTTCTTTCACCTCAAATTACGTTTGCCTCATCTCGGAGCAGTTGTGCGACTTCAGCTGCTGCTGCACCGCCTTGGTAGGATTTACCTGCAGGTTTTGCAGGCGGCATACTGTGTGCTACGACTGAAACAGTCGAAACAGGAACCTCAACATTACGGACATCGACTTGAGCCCTCTTTGCCTGCATGATACCCTTGACATTTGGCTTTCGAACCTTGATGTCACCCTTGTCACATGAAACAACTGCTGGAAGTGGAACATTGATTCGTGCATTGCCAGCAGAGGATGGAGTAACTACGGAAAGTTGGTCACCGAAGGAAACGCTAATCGTGTTGGA
>CAJJCM010000016.1 GCA_905182635.1 uncultured Candidatus Poseidoniales archaeon | reverse complement strand
GCGATCCAGGATTTGAACCTGGGTCCAAGCGTCCCAAACGCCCGAGTATAGGCCAAGCTAACCCAATCGCCCCTTGCAGTCCTCGCCACGGCGTCTTACCTATGAAGTTCACTCAAGGAGTTGCCAGCGATAAGCATCAAGACGAACCAATAGACCCTGTGTTTCTGCCATCTCAATGAGGTTGTCCACATCAATAAGATTCCCGCTTTCAGTGAGAACAGGTTGAAGACTTTTCACAGTCAGCACCCCGTTTTCATCGGTAGAGTTGAGAAGAACTTGAGCGAGACCCTTGAAAGAAAGAGGCTCAACGTGATGGAATAATTTTTGATTCAGCAGGAGGCGTTTTCGTAGAGTCTCGCGGAGTTCCTCAGGTGTATTTGCAAGAGCAACTTCAATTCGTAATTCAGGGGCGGTTGCCACTGAAGTGACAATTTCTGCATCGGCCTGTAACTTCTGGCCACAATGTGGACATATCCGCCCAGTTCCACGATGACCATGACACGTTGAACAAGCACTACACCTGACGACATTCCATCCGGCACCAGACATAGTTTGCCTTCAAGCCAAGGGTACTTCAAGACTTCTCAAAGAGAAAAATCAGTGTTGGATTTACGAGAGCCGGGGCGAAGGGCTGGTGCTGCTGGTGCTTTCACATCAACTCGCTTTGGAGGGGCTTCTGTTGCCTGTCGTGTCAATGCACCACGGACAGGACCCGTTCCAGTTCGCGCTCCGAGTGAGAGTGAATTTGGTAAGATCAATGCAGCCATAGCCACACCGTGATGGTCGGCAGCAGCCGTTACTTCATCAACAGCAACATCGAATGTAAGAACTTCAAGGTCCCGACTTGCTAATTTCCGTTGCAAATGTCGACGAAGCATAAGTGTGGTTTCTTCATAGTCAAGTTCGGTAGAAACAGTTGCCACAATTGCACATTCCACACCTTCTGGAGTGACACATGCAGCCCAAGCCACACCTGCGCACGCAGATGAACCATTCCAAGAATAGGCCGTTGCAAGGTGGCATTCGACCAGTGAACCCATCGGGAGGGGTTGCGGTGGAGTTGCACCAAAACCGAGTGGTAGCATAGCACCTTTCATTTCAATTAAACGTGAATCGCCGAGGCCAAGTTCAACGAGGCCTTGGTCATAAGCATCCTCAGCATTTTCACCCCATGGTGCGACTGCAGTCATGAGCCAACCTGGGCATGCAACCGACGACGAACGCTCTCCTTCTGATGAGTACATGATGTGGGTACAGATGCAACGGGTTCATGAAGAACATGGTTGTGTCAAGACTATGGCGACTGTTTCCCGAAGACTGCTCTTACTGGCAGCCGTCTTTCTTCTCATCGGCGGAGTTGGACTCAAAGTTGCAAGCGGTGGAAGTACCTTATTGGTTGTTGGAACGGGCCTTGGATTGATTTTTGTCGTTCTTGCTTGGTCTCTTTTTGATACTTCTTCGAAGTCATCAAGGTCCAAGGGTTCCACTCCAATCAAAGCAAACTATTCAACGGGGATGACGCTCAAAAATCTCCAAACTGAACATCAAGAACAAACCTTACCAGACCCTCTCGAATCAGGGTTTGAAATTCCGTTGATGTAATCACAGGAGACGAATGGTCTCAAGGTTTTGTGGTGCATAGGTTCGACACTTGTAGCGTTCACGCAATGTCTTTCCAAGTTCGTTACATTTGTGATAATCACCGTGATGGCAGATAATGTTTCGAGGTGTTGGGGAAATTTGGTCAACGAAGTCAAGTAATTGACGACGGTCAGAATGTCCGGAGAATCCGTCGATTGTAACCATTTCACAACCAATCTTGACAATTTCGGTCTTTCCATTGATAATCATTGGCACTTCACCGAATCCTTTCTGCAGTCGGCGTCCAAGTGTACCTTCAGCTTGATATCCAACAAAACAAAGTGAATTACGATCTTCATGCGCCCAATTCTTGAAATATTCCATAACTGGTCCGCCATTGAGCATTCCAGATGTTGCCAAAACGATACATGGAGAGTTGTCCATGATAATACTTTCACGCAATTCACGTCCCTTGACAGGTCGGAACCATTCACTGGTAAATGGATTATCACCATCGTCTTTGAGCAAAGATTTCCGGAGGCTGCTGGTAAGATAATCGGGATGAGACGCGTGAATTGCAGTCGCTTCTTGGATCATACCATCCAACCAAACTGGAACGGGTTTGACCGTTCCTGAACGGAACAGCTCATCAATCGCAATCATCACTTCTTGGCTACGGCCAACTGCAAAGACTGGACAGATGACTTTACCGCCTCGTGCCATGGTACGGGTGATAATATCCTGCAACTCTTGATTCGCTTCTTGGCGAGAGGGTTGGTAATCACCTGAAGCGCCGTAGGTCGATTCGATAACCAGAGTTTCCACACGAGGGAAACGTGTATTGGCTGCATCAAAGAGCCATGATTTCTCGTATTTTTGGTCGCCACTAAAGACAATGTTGTGTTTACCATCACCAATGTGAAGGTGGACAGCAGAAGAACCGAGGATATGGCCTGCATTGGAAAATGTAAGTTTGATATCGGGTGCAATATCGGTGGTTTCATCCCAATCAACATCGACAACGTGCTTCATACACGTTCGGATATCTTCCATACTGTAAGGGGCACGCTTTCCTTCTGAACCACCTACTTTGAGGTAATCGGTTTGTAACAACAACATCAAGTCACGCGTTGGAGGTGTGCAATACACAGGTCCTCTGTAGCCATACTTGAACAAGACTGGGAGCATTCCTGCATGGTCTAAGTGTGCGTGAGTCAAAACCACAGCATCGAGTTTTTCCAAAGGCAAAGCTTCAGGTGCGTTGAAATACGGCATAGGGTCAGTATCTGATGCAATGTTAACACCGACATCAATCATGACTCTTGATTCATTGGTCGTGACAAAGTGACAAGCACGACCGACTTCACGGTAAGAACCCAATGCAGTTACCCGTGCCCATACAGCGCCAGGGCGTTGAGGACGGTGCATATTGAGTCCAAAATCCCTCAAGAGTTTTCTGCGTTCTTCTGCGTGAGCGTGTCGGTATCCACGAATGTCGTGAACGGTTTTTGAAATCAAAGGAGCAGTTCGCTCAACGGAAATAAGCCAACCGGATTGGTCGCGGATTTCTTGCAAATTAATTCCACGGCGGCCAACGGCCTCCCCTGGATTATCACATTGAACGGTGATTTCTCGATAACATGCATCGAAGTAGATCTGGTTGATCGCTGCTGATTCAGGAATGATTTCTCTGACAATCTTCGTTGCATCTTCTTCGGATTTCATAATAGAAACATCCGGACGAAGCACAATCTTGCGCTTGACTTTGTGAGATATTTTCGCAAGCAAGCCATCTGTTGCGAGGATTCGGTTTGGTTCTGGAGTTACCAAAGCAATATTGCCTGCTTCCAATTCTATCGTATAAGGGATGTCCTTAGGGACAATCTTTTCCACTTGCTCTTTCAATTCTTTAAACGTTAGACGCATAATTTCACCATATTCCGCGCTCGCACATTAACTGTACACAAACTCACCCTGAGGGGAGTGCAGTGTTGAGCTGCGGGAATAAAATACTCAAGAAAGAAGTTTTGCAATTTCTGCTTGTGTAAGGGATACAAAGCCGTCTTTGGCTGTGATTACTGACAAATCCATGCCGTTTCCGGAGGCGGCATCGCGCTGCCCCGATGCATAAAGGGCACGGGCCGCGAGTTTCAATGCATCGGTCCGGGACATTCCTTCACTGAATCCATCTTCGAGCACACCATACATGTATGGAGAGCCTGAACCTGTCGCACAGTAGACGTCGGGAATTGAACCACCAGCTGAGTCAATAGAATACACATGTCCACCTTCGGCGTCAACACCGACAATCAACAGTTGAACCCAATGTGCACGGCCGGAAAGAATGTTTGCAGTCAATGTTGCAGCACCACGAACGGTCATTGGTTGCTGTCGACGAAGTTGGAATAAAGCAACTTCGGCGGAAAGAGTTCGGGAAAGGGATTGAGCATGCCCGACTAAACCAGCAGTCGTAAGAGCGAGATTGTCGCCAATCTTGAACAATTTCTGAACATTTTTGTTCGCAATAAAATGACCCATTGTAGCACGATGGTCGGCTCCAACTACGACTCCACCATCAAAAGTGATTCCAATTGTGCTTGTTCCGGTTTTCAATACATTCTGCTGCGCATCCATTGTCATCAATCCCTTGTTTCAGTCGACACCTCTTGAACCTTGAGGCGCAAATTCTCGGTACCTACGGACCCTTATCAACCCGACGAACCCACGGCCAGACTGAACGACCTTGCAAAAGCCACCTCAGACTCAACTTCGATGCGAGCGTTCTTGAGGTGGCCGGCATCAGGCACTGGTATGCGCCGAGGGAAAAAAGGAAAACGAGACGAAGCTCAGTCTTCGCTCGATGCCTTTGCCAATCGTCCATCCGAACCGGACGAACTTCCTGCCCCGGAACAGATCATTCCATCGATGCCTGACCTCGATGCATTAGCACGTGCGGATGAGAAAATTCGCGCAGCGGAAGAAAGCATCGTTTTGGCACAAGAATCCAAGAAAGAAATGAAGCCTCTACGAACCTTCAACATGCCCAGCATGGAACAGACTCAGCCTCAAACCACCCCCGATGCCGAAGTCATCTACCACGACCTTGGGGAACTGTATCCCAACCCGCCAATTCTTGACACCGGAAATGGGATGGTCTTGCATCGCGCTGTACTCAACGACATCACAGGTTGTGGACAATTGATGGATTGGGTGGCTGATGACCATGCGGTGATTGTTGAAATGAATCGATTGATGAAAAAGACAGTGGAATTTAATGCGGCTCTCGCACAATTGAATGCATTCATTGACAGCGATTTAGGTGGGCAAATTATCCAAATGACGGGAACTCGCTTGATGCTGCTACCACCTGGCTGTCGGGGAGTTCGAGGTGTAGAAATGGAAGCCTTTGCTGTTGATACTCACGAACTTGGAAGGCGGTAGATGTGTTGAATGAACAACCAATTGAGATCCCTTGCCCGATTTGCGCCGTTGAAGGGCAACTTGGAATGGTTACCAATGTCGATGAAATACCCTATTTTGGTGAACATACTCAAGTGACGGTACTGTGCCATGCCTGCGGCTGGCGCCAAACTGATTTTATTCCCGCAGAAGGAAAGAAGGCAGGTGCATGGTCGTTGGTTTTGGATGACAGCAAGAAACTACGCTCACGGGTGGTTCGCTCATCTTCATGCACCGTCAAAATCCCTGAATTGGACCTTGAAGTGATGCCAGGCACCAATTCAACAGGTTATGTAAGCAACATAGAAGGTGTATTGAATCGCTTTGTTGACATCATCAATATGGTTCGCCGAGATGTTGAAAGAGATATTGCCCTCGATTCAGAACAGGACGACCTTGAGAGTAAGGAATCTCTTGCGACCCTCAACTCCTTACTCAAATCAATCGAACAAGCAGGTGAAGAAAGCGTGTTCACAATCGAACTTTTAGACCCACATGGCCATTCAATGATTATCGATGGAGATGCATCCGAACGGGAATTAACTGCGCTCGAACTTGAAGAACTTCCAATCGGACCGGACCCTGCAGTCTTTTCACCTGATGATACTCAATGATTACAGAGCATCATTGGCCAAGAAATCTTTGACAAGATGAGCCGTTTGGTCTCGCATTTCATGCAAGTCACCTAACCAAGTCGTGGCTCGGTCAATACACAATTGCTTCATTTCACCTGCCAGAATCTTACCCGCCCGGTAATCGGCATTTATTTCTGCCAAATACGAGTCATCATCCTCAAAGAAATACATCATGTAGCGATACGCCACATCAATATCGGGGTTTCCTCCAATTCGACGATGCTCCTCAACGGTGGCTTGGCCACCGGAAAAGGCCCGTTTGATTTTCTTTTCAACCGTTGCTAAATCATCGCGTAGGAACAATGTTGTTTTCGGTTTACTGCTACTCATCTTTTCACCAGTGAGGCCAACAGCAAAGTGATGATACGTCGAAGAAGGTGCAAGCAAACCCATTCCTCCGAGTGAGCGTTCATATTCGAGTAATTTCATTTGGATCCTTGATTTGTCCTTTGACGTTGCACTTGGGACCGTAAGAGTCCCTTGCTTCGGGCTGGAAAGGAGATCCGAAAATCCGAGATGCTCAAGTGAGGCAACCATTCCTGCGAAGACTGTATTCAAACGGTCTTTATCTAAACGACCATTCGGCATTTGACCCAATACTTCAGCATTATCATCTTGAACCGAAAGACCGATCACAACACCTGAAGATTTTCCATCATTGACATTAAACCAATTCGTTTTAGCAGCAAGACCACGTGTAAGTCGAAGGTGTGGGTCTTGGTCAACGCCGACAGGAACGACAATCGGTCGCAGACCACCGTATTCTTCGGTCTGCGGATGTAAGATATCACCTACTTGCACCAGTGGAGCCTGAACATGGGCGAGATTTGTCTCTCCACTAAACCCATAAATCGATTCAAATTCATTCAGATTTGTTCGCTTACCAAGTTGGAATCCCAAGCGTTGAACAATAGGACGAGATGATTGAAAATATACATTTGTCTTTTCAGGGTCAATTCCGAGAGCAGCATAATGAGAGATGTATTCTTCCAAAGCAATCTTTCGACCCTTCTCTAAAGAAACTCCACGTGTCGCTTGACTTTCCAAATCAGCAACTGCAATGGTGACATCGCCACCGAGTTCTTGGAACCATTTGACCTGGTCGATGACCATTGAATGTCCCATATGCATTTGCCCACTTGGCATGAGACCAGTGAGAACTCCAAAAGAATCTCCTTGCTTTTGTGCATCGAGAACACGTTCTAAATCACGGTGAGCAAAGACGATGCCACGGCGGTGGAGGCGGGAAGGTGAAGGGAGGTTCATATGGTCCATCGACGAAAGACCAAACTGATCGACAATACGGGAATAATCGGTTGATTGTGCACTCCCCCAAGGGTCTATGACAACATCTTCGCTACCCATATGCGTATCCACCAATCGGTCGGTGACAACCTTATGGCATCAAGTCTTCGCCCTTATTCGGCTTCAAACTTCGATTCAGAAGTGACTTCTTCAGTCCCGGTAGGTAGTCGCCGAACTTTTTCAGCAAACGGGCCCAACCCCTCTTTTTTCAAGATCAACATCATTCCCGTAATGGTCGATAGTGCTACAGTCAACACTAAAAATGGCAACCAACCTGATTCTGCAATACCATCACGAGGTTGAACCAACCAAGTGAACACAAGTTGAGGTTCATCAGTGAATCGCTTCGACCATTTGAATAAATCACTCGTATCATGGGCTGCAATGGTGACTGCTGCTGAGTAATTGTTCCAAAACTGTGAACGGCCAACAACATCATAATTCACAGTTCCATCCACTACAATTGAGACGTTATGGCCACGTATGAGTGAGAGGTGAAGAGATTCATTTGTGCTTTGCGTGTATCCTTCTGCAGTCTTTTTGACACCAGTTAAATCAGTCAAAGTCGAATTGGAATCTCGAATCTCAACAACCTGATTCCCTTGAACATCAAGAATCCAAGTCATTGGAACATTCCAAGCAAGCGGTGACACCGCAGTACATTGTTCAGTAACAAGTGATTCAAATTCAATGATGGTTTGATTTGCAATCGTTGTACTCGAATGGGAAATCTCATAGCAATCGTGAACTGTCCAATAGGACCATGCTTCCCCCCATGTCGTCATCCAAGCCTGGGCTTCGTCGTTGAGGTAAGCTGCTATATCTGCATCATGGCGAATCGTTGCATCATTGACTCTTCCAACCCAATACAAGTTGACAAGCCCTCCTTCTTCTACCGCCGTTTGAACCTGTTCTTTGGAACCAATCAATTGTTCAAGACTTCCACCTCGCCGGCCAAGGTTGTACCAATCCCAGTCATCCTCGGGTGCGTCTGTAGCATTGTGCCATGAAGTAGTTGACAACCCAGTTTCATCACCATGAACAGCAAAACCTTGTGAAGCAATCCTACTGTGCTGGCTCATCGTGAGTCCAGGAGGCGTAAAAGTAGAAATCGGTTTTTCGCCCCATTGACTTGCAACAACACGTTGGGAGATATACTGTTGGCACTCAAGGGCAACAGCACCAGGGTCAGCAGCCCAGTCGAGGTTCGGCATACCATAGCATCCAAATTCATCACCGGAATCAAGACGCTCTTGGACTAATGCTGTACGTAACCAACCATCTTCCTTCCAACTTATTTCTGCAACAGCAACGGGACTGAATGTCGAAGACAGGAGACAAACAAGTATTGACAACGTAATACTCCGAACGAAACCAATGTGTCGTTGTGGAGCCATGGTGCTGGGTATGTTCCAAGTGTTTTGATACTTTGTACTCATCCATTTGGTCGATTAAATGAGGTGGGAAATTCACCCTTTGCCGAGGAATTCTATGGCAACAATCAAAACGGTGTCTAAATTCCATATTTCTATGACAGAGGCGGCGTCACTTGCTGAAGCATGGCAATCCCTCGAAGAACATTGGTTGATTCCAACAACTGGCCAGACGTTACCTCGTACGCCGAGTTACGGATTTCTGCGTATGTTTGTATCACCTTTTTTACGACCACTGCTCAATGCAAAACTGAACGGATTGCACCACATTCCACGCAAAGGTGCGGTCATTCTTGCAGCCAACCACTTATCCCATGTCGACCCTATCTTTGTGATTGCTTCGGCTCGACGAACGACGCACTATTTAGCAAAAGATGGCCACTTCAAAAACAGCGTTATGCGCTTTGCAATGCGTGCTACCGGCCAAATTGAGACGAAGCGAGACAAAGGTGGTGAAGGGGCGCTTTCAAGTGCAGCGGATGTATTGGATTCTGGCCAAGCACTTGGGATATTCCCCGAAGGAACTCGCTCCAAGCGTTCAGAATCACCTTACCTACTCCCAGGGAAAACTGGAGTTGCTCGCCTTGCTGCCTCATATCCCGATGCTGTTGTCGTACCCATTGCCCTGATGGGAACACGGAATATGATGAAACCTCAAGATCACAAATTGCCCCGCCTTTGGCGACCAATAGCACTCTCCGCAGGTCAAGGTGTGACATGGATGGAATGGCTTCAAGACCCCAATGGGGGCAACACCGATGCACAACAGTTGGTTGCCCTTTCAGCCAAGGGAGAACACGAGATTCGGGCTTCACTCGCTTCGCTCTATAGAATGTTTACCGACCAGTTGATGGGGAGTATTTCTGCCCTTGGCGCTCCATAGTTCAAGTAGAGTCAAACGCTCAGCCCTACGTGGAACGTATAGATACAAGCCTCGGCACCTTACATCTTGATGACGAGTATTGCAAGAACAGGTTGAAGGCTGAACTTCGAGGTTTGGAACTGCTGTGTTCGATTGTAAATTCTTCACCTGTATGGAGCTTTAATCTCGATTCTGAGAAACCTTTTCTCAGTTCAAATGATGATGGGCCAACTATTTTGGTCGATATATTCCAATGCATGCAACGAAGATTATTGGAAGACGATGCCCATCTTGCGGTCTATATGTCACAAGTTCCTGTTTGCATCTTGAAAGGCGAAAACAGAATGGACACACCCTCGACCGACTCCATCGTTTCGCTTGTCTTACTCGGAATTGCGGGATGGCCAATCGAATCTACACCCTCAAGTCTCGGTGAAAAAGCAATCAGAAGTGGAACGCATGCAATTCAAGACTCCTCGAAACTCCTTCCTTCCGATTGGAGGCAAATTCAATCTGCCCTGCACCTGTATGAAGAGGGATTTATTCATGCCTGCATCTCGATTCTTGCTCAAATGGCGAGAAGGTGGTATGTGTGCCGGTGCTGGGAGGTCGGAAAGGTACGAGAGGTTCTCGAGCCGATACTTGAACGAGTCACTGGTACGGATCTCATCACCTACCTTGAACACCCAGATGAGTCAAGTGATGCACTTTTCCTTTCTGTGTGAGATAGAGCCGCTCAAGAATGCTCAAGTGCTGTCGGTTGTGACAAGTGGTTGGTGAGTCAATGAAAGTCTATCACGACCTCATTCAACATATTCTTGATGAAGGTGAAGAGAAGGGTGACCGCACTGGTACAGGAACCCTTTCTGTGTTTGGCCACCAAATGCGATTCGACCTCTCCGAAGGCTTTCCAATGGTGACCACTAAAAAACTCCATTTACGCTCTATTGTTCATGAACTGCTCTGGTTCCTCAAAGGCGATACCAACGTCCAATATTTACAAGACAATGGCGTTCGCATCTGGAATGAGTGGGCCGATGAAAACGGCGACTTAGGACCTGTTTATGGCAAACAATGGCGTAGATGGGAAGCCAAGGATGGCCGTATTATCGATCAAGTTGAACAGGCGATTGATATGATTCGAACCAATCCAAACAGCCGACGAATCATTGTCTCTGCTTGGAACGTCGGTGAACTTGACCAGATGGCTTTGATGCCTTGCCACGCTTTCTTCCAGTTTCATGTTGCCAATGGAAAACTCAATTGTCAATTGTACCAACGCAGTGCCGATGTCTTTCTTGGTGTGCCATTCAACATCGCATCCTATGCGCTCCTCACACATATGATGGCTCAGATTTGTGGTCTCAAAGCCGGAACATTCGTTCACACATTGGGTGATGCGCACCTGTATACCAATCATATTGAGCAATCCCACTTACTCATTTCACGTCAACCGATGCCACTACCTCAACTCAAATTAAACCCTGAATGCACGACTATTGACTCGTTTACTTTTGAAGATATAGAAGTGGTTGGCTATGAACATCATCCACATATTTCAGCACCGATTGCTGTGTGAGGTCGATACGATGTTCACGATGATTTTTGCATGTGATTTGAACGGAGCCATCGGAAAAGATGGTGATTTACCGTGGCGTCAATCATCTGACTTACAACATTTCAAGCGCATCACCATGTCAAAAACCATCGCTATGGGGCGAAAAACATGGGACAGCCTACCGGGTAAATTACCTGGAAGAAGGAATATTGTGCTGTCAAGAACACCACGAGAAGATGTTGAAGTGCTTTCTTTTGAGGACATTTTGGAACTTGGAGACTCTGAAGAAGTGCTCATTATTGGTGGAGGAGAGATTTACAAATTGTTCTTAGAGCATACCAAAGAGATTCATAAAACTATTATCGCAACTGAAGTTGAAGGTGCTGATGCCTTTGCTCCATCACTTGAGGGTGAAGGATTCCACCTGATTGGTGAACGGTTTGTCGATGCTGGACCACGTGACGAGCACAATATGATTTTCCAACACTGGATTCGATAATCATTCATCCGGTTTGTATTCAGTCACTCGCAATCCTAAACGACCTTGACGCGATGGGCGTTGCATAATAGTGGCATACTTGGCTTCAAATGCAGCTTTCAAATCAATCTCCATTGCCAATGAGTGGCCCATAAGCAGCAGGAGGATATCGGCCATTTCTTCAGCACAATCGGCAAGGGGTTTACCTTTGGTCACCGCTGCTGCGAACTCTCCCAATTCTTCAACCGTGAGCGCAATACGATAGCCCATGTCATGACCGTTGTTTTCTTCGAACTTGTGTTTATCATGAAAGACTGCGATTTTCTTCATCATAGTTTCCCATTCATTCTGAGCCTCATGAGCCATCCATTGGTCAACCGACATTCCTTCCATGAAATTGGTTTGTCGAGACGGATTTTAGCCCTTGTGTTCTACCAAGTGTGTACTTAGGCCGGATTACTATTGGAAGTCTCACCATCGGTCCAAACGGTATGATTCCAATTTGAATTGGTCAATGTAGCATAAGAAGTTCCAGTTGCACCGGTAAAGTCAGCGAAGCAGAGGTCGGCATTGGTTAGCGTTGCTTGAGTGATTCATTACTGAGGTATTTCACAAACGAGAAGGCTTGTAGAACCACGATTGACCCGTATTTCTTCGAGTACATCGAGACCGCATTCTTCAATGAGTTTGATAAACTCAACATGCATTCCAAGACCGAGACGTTTTCGGAATGGATTGAACATCGAGATGATGGGTCCTCCATTTTTCTTGTAATGATTTACAATGACTATTTTACCACCTCTTTTGGTGACTCGAATCATCTCATCCAATACCACTTTTGGTTCTGCTACAACGGCCAGTGTATGAGCAACGATCGAATGTTCAAATGCATTATCTTCAAACTCGAGTGAGTGAGCATCCATTTTTGTGAACTCGACTTGAGCCGAAATTTCTCCCTTTTGAAAACGTTCTCGGGCTTTTACAAGCATTGCCTCACTGAAATCTATGGCATCGACACGGACAAAATTAGGGCAGTGGGTCAATGAGATCCCTGTTCCAATCCCTACTTCGAGAATGTGGTCGTTCTTTTCAAGAACAAGTGAAGAATACAATTTCGAATGACCATCCGAAAGACTAGGAGCAAATACCCGGTCGTAAAACGGTGCATAGAATCGATAAATACCATGACGATGTTTACGCTTACTGCTCGCCATACTTTTCGATTCGTCCAGTCATAGATGAAGTTTCGTATCAATGGGTGTTCAGTCCCCGTGTACACTGCCTACCCTTTGTTAACCCATTCAACTTGAGGGGGGCCTTTGATAAATGAATGTACGAAAGTGAACTACGTGCAGTTCACAAAGAGTTGCGTGGTATCAGAATCACGTGAGGACTTCGAGCAAACGATCTTGCTCAGCAGCCATTCGTAATTCCATGGCGATACGACGACCACTGGACATTGGTTTTCTCCAGGTCGCGTTTCCGTATGGGTGTCCAACGCTCATGTGAACGTTTGTTCCTCCACCTAAACGAGGGGCAACGTCATAGATGTAGTAATTCATATCCTTGTCAATACACGTTTGTAAGCAGAACGGTCCAATGATACCTGGGTCATAATGTTCCTTACTTGCGGTAATGAATCGTTCTCCCAATTCAAAGGCCTTCTCGAGTAAAGACTCACGAATGGTCGCTGTGTTGTGACCAACGACGGTCATTTCTGGGATTTGTTGGTGAGCAGGCATGGTCATTTGTTGCGGAGCTGGTAATCGAACATGGCCGTCAAGCGAAGATTCGAAACGCCAGTCAACTCCAAGCAATTCGAGTTTTTCACCCTCTTCAGCAAGTGGACTATAGAAAAAGTTGAGATTGAAAACTGGTCCAATGACATAGCGTTCGATACGGGCGCCGGCCAATGATTCGGCATCAATAACACCCTCTGCGAGAAGTATTTTTGATTTCTCTTGGTATTCTGCATAGGATGCACAGGTGAAGAACCCACGTTCTAATGTCTTCTGAGCGTGATGGAGTTTGACAATGACCAAACAGTCAATATCTTGCGGATCGGCAATCGCTTCAGGATATGGGAGTCCCGCTTTGTCTAGAATCCAATAATAATCCTGCTCTTCAGTTCTCTCTTCCATACGAAGCATGTTTCGGGACCCGAACAGTGGCACTTTGAATTTATTTTCGACATCTTCAATCGATGAATACGAAGTGAAGGAACGGTTCGGGATGTAGATGACATTACGCTTACGCATTTCTTCTTGCATTTCAGGGTTCATGACATCGTTAAACGATGGCATGACAATGGCCTTGTCAACCATTCCTCGAACAACACGTCCTGATTGGGAACGGTGTGCTTTGAAGTAATTTGCATAGGTCTTATGGCGGCCTTCTTTGCAATAGGCGACGGTCGGAAATCCTTCTTCAATCGCTCCATCACAAATATCGAGTGCCGAATGTGAAGCAGTCATACCGATACGAAGTTTCATTCGGTCGTAATCTTCAATGATGGTCGCTATTTCTTCTTTCGCCAACATTTCAATCCCTCAGTAATGCTTGTGTAGATGGGGGGGTCTTTCATCTCATCGGAGTTACGGATTTCAGTCGTAACGCTGAAGTTGTAGCAATTCGTCAGTAGAGAGTGTTTCACCCGACATCAACTTGCTCATCAAATCTTGAACTTCAACACGAGCCGAAGGTCGTTGACCTGCGCCAGCGTTTGCTCCACGCATTGCACGGAGAATGTCTTGGATTGAGTGCAAACAACGGAGTGATACAATGTAGGCTCGGTGATTCTTATCAGCATCTTTCTTCGATCCACGGAGTTTTCGGTGAGCAGACTCAGCCTTCTCTCGTTGGTTGTCGACTTCTTTATTCCATTGGAGCATCAAATCGTGAGCCTCTTGTGCGGCTTCAGCAGCTTGTTCAACTGCACCATGTGCAGTTTCTTGAGCCTCCATGGCCATTCGCAAAGTTTCACGTGAATCTTTAAGACCGGTATTGGAATCTTCAGAATTCTTCATCTTCTTAATGAGGGCACTTTTTTCCTTCATCAACTTCATCACTTTCGTTTCGTTTTTCCCAGTGTGGCGACCCATCTCGAATTCATTTTCCAAGCGCATTAACTCACGGCGGAGTGAATGAATTGTATCCGGTCGGTCTTGACGACCTCTACGGCCATCATTCCGTTGTTCTTGTACGGCTTCAGGGCCTTTGGCCAAATTCAGAGCGTCTTTTGATTCACGAACGAGTTTGTTCGCTTCTTGCCGAACAGCCTTCTTATCTCGAACAATTTCATTCATCTGTTCACGGATTTCACGCTGTTCTCGAACTTGAACAATCAATTCACGGACATCGCCGTTCATTTCGTTTCGAGTGATTGTGAACTTCTTGGAGTTGTCGTTGCACTCATCACGAAGAATTCGGTATTTTGTGGCTTTTTCATCAACCATCTTTCGTCGTTCTTCGAGTTGAATCTTGAGTTCATCCATTCGTATCTCGCCTGGTCAGTGGAAGATTCCCATCTTCTCACTGGACTTGCGACCGACCCTTCCCATTTAATCCCTTCACAGGACGGTTTAGATTCTAGACTGAAGAGGAATCGGTCGCCGGCAACTGAGATGAGCCCTGTTAAGGCTGGAGAGCATTCAATTGAGATGTTGCTGTATCGAGAACTTGACGGATGCGGCCAAGATTTGATGAAACTTCGCATCGTAGTACCAACACCTTCCCGCCAAGTAATTCTTGGACCAAAACAGTGCCGTTTTCACCGTTTAAGGTTACACGTCCTGTCGAAAATTTTGGGTCGAGTAAAGCAATCGCTTTAGCGAGGTTTTGAACTGAATCATCATGTTGAGGTTCTGTGAACAAAACAAACCCATCACCATCGAGTAAGGCAACACCGGTAACACCGCGCTGTGCTGCTATTTCTCCAAGCAAACGCTGTTCCACACGCTCTGCTAGAGATGGGGGAGCATAACCTTTGACCTTTGCCAGTGCCGAAATCTGAATGATTCGAACCTTCACAATGGCCCTTTCATTTCATAACCAATTCCTGAACTATAATAGCGTGGAAGATGGCGAATAACGGCTAAGCCTCTTGATTTATAGAATTCTTGAGCACGAGTATTTTCCGCTTTCACTTCTAATTGGATGGTGGTTTTCCCCTCCGAAAGAGAAATTTCAATCAAATGCTCCCAAGCTTTGCCACCCCACCCACATGACTGATGGTTTGCATCGAGGACAAAGGCTGCAATCCGGACACCACTCTCTTCATGGGGTAAGGCCCAAAGAACACCCAAGATTGATTCGGGTGCTGGATATTCTTCTTGGTCGATGAGCAACATGTTTCCACCCCACTTTGGAATTGGTAAATTCGATATTGAATCGAGGGTATATTCTTCTCCGGTCTCATTGAAAAATATCGACCTAATTCGCTCTTTCAAGTTATCAGAGAGGTTTTTCGGCTCATCACCATACATCCACTGGATGTTGCCCATGTAATCGCCTCATTCTTTGTGACCCTTTTTCGATTGGGACCGCTCACCGCGTTGGGCGGTAAGTTGACGAACGGAGTTCTGTTTCTTTTTTCGGTCTGCACGTCGAGCTGTTTTTGGAGTTGGTTTGGATTTGTTAACCGATGCCAAACCTCCACTGTTCAACAATACATCGAGATCAGAAAGCGATAATGTGCCTCCAGTCGCCGCGCGCTGTTGAACTTCTTCTGCTCTTGGGCCGTTGTTGCGAGGTGCCCAATCTGCTTGACCAGATTTTGAGCCTCTGTCTTTCTTTTTACCTCTTGGTTTTGAATCACGGGTTGGAGTACTACGGGTCGAAACACGAAGCCAAGCCTCAAGCCTGCCTTTTTCTCTGCGCAGATGTCGAAGTTCTTTTCGTCGTCCTTGAATCACTTTGTTTAATGAGTGTGCATTTTGGTCAAATTGCCGTGCTTCACTGAATTCAGTCGTAATGTTTGCAAGTATTGGTTCTGATTCAATCAGTTCAGTACGAATTTTAGTTTGTTTGGTCTCCGTGATTTTCAATTCCTTGACAGCCTTCTTTTGTTCACGGACCAACACGATGAATTCTTTGTGTGCTGTATCTGCTTTTAGAGCAACAGCATGCATGGCTTGCAATTCAAAGAACCATGCGAATTGTTCATCTTCTCTTTGCAACGATGGGACATGGAAGAAATCAATATCCCCCGTAAGGTTGGTATAGACTTCAACCAGTAATTCACGAATCCGATACAATGGAATGCCAATTTTCTGATTCAATTCATCACGTTCCTTTTGCAAGAGGTCCATCTTTTGGCTTCGGGGGCGTAGACTTCTGACCAGAGTCCGATGTTCATTACGAAGTCCGCTTGTCTCTTCAAACAGTCCTCGAAGTGCTTGTGAGATCTTAATGTTGTTTTGTCTTTCACCGTTAAGTGCCTCTATACGTTCTTCTAAATCAGAGTGTTTAACCGCATTTTCCTTGAGCATTGTGTCAACCTCAGACTTCGGAAGTTTTCTTAAATCTTCAAACAAGTCTTTTTCGACAATCACTTGAATCCGTTCAGGATTTTTCAGTTCACATAACTGGTTGAGCGTTTTTCCTTCATTGAGCCCGATCCAAAACCGGAACAATTCCTCTTGGATATCTAAAGCTCCATCTGGGCGCAAGACTCGACTGAGGTCATGGTCATGATTGAAAGGGTCTTCAACAGGAAACGAATGCAAACCCAAACGGTTCTTTCCATCCATCACCACAGCCTTTGCTGCATGCGGCTTTGCGTAGTTCCATTTCTTTTCTTTACGAGTCAGCGGCTTCCCATTTCGAATCGAAAGAACATGCTGCTCCCATGGTCGTTCAAGGACCAATTGACGGAAGCAATGAGTCATCAATTCTCCAAGTGATTGAGTGTTGGTTTCTGTAAGGAGTTGTTGAGGTTCATCCGCCATGGTAAGGTCATATTCGATTCCTTCAACTTTGAGATGAGTTCGTGTCTTACCTGATTGAATATTTGGTGCAACACTCGGTGTTGTCGTTTGTAATGCTTGGAGCATGATAAGAGTCCATGCATACGAAGAGAAGGTACCCTTTGCTGCATCACAGACATCTCGTTGAGATGCCCAATATTTGATGCCGAGAATACACTGACGGATACGCTCATCAGTTTCAGCATAGCGTTTCAACAACGTAGTATTGTGGAGGGCTAAGGTATTGTTAATTGAAATGTCCACAGGGATTTTTGTTCGTTCATCGACAAATTTGATGATCGGAACTTTGGCAGAAGTAATCACCAGGATATCCTCCATTTCTTGGAATCGAAGCATACTTGAAATCGAACGAAGTATTTTCTTCGGCTTTTGCCCCTCGAATAAGAGACATAAATCCAAATCGCCATGGGCAAGTGAAAGTCCAGATTCCGATGAACCGAATCTTCGCAGTGAACTGCCTTTGAATTTTGATTCGATGCTACGCTTTAGGTGTTCAAAAAGTCCATTTCTCTTTTTGAGGGCTGATTGGTTTGCACTTTGGACTTTGAGGGTATTTTCCAAATCGTGGGATAATTTTTCTATTGCTTCAGCAGAAATTGCTTCACCGTTGGGTAATTCAAGTTGGTCACATAGATGTTGGTGGACCAAGGGCCAACGGCCTTGTTGTTGAGGGGTGAATCCTGTGATTTCACATTCATCGCTCATTCTTCCTCACCTCGTGGTTGTTGCTTTTTCTTATTTCGACTCGAGGGCGATTGTTTCTTCTTTTCGGGCGATTTTTGTTGTCTTCTTCGGGCGTGGCTTGAAGGTTCTCCATTTTCAACACGCTTTGAGTTCGTCAACAGTTGGTCAAACCCTTCATCAATGTGCTTTTGCCAGTGTTCGATGCCTCTTTGACTGCTATCGAGGGCCTGAGCAAGGCGCTTGGTTCTTGCATCGGCTCTGCGGCGATGTGATTCTTGTTCGAGGTAGGTGTTGTGAAAATACTCATTTTCTGATGCGTGGTCGAGAAGCGCTTTGTGTGCCTTTTCAGCGACCTCAAGATGTTTTCTTGCTTCGGCGAATTTTGTTGTCATGAGTGCATGTTCTTCTTGGTTATCGGTTCGGTTTCCGACCCATTCTTCATGCTGACGGATTTGAGATTTCATTTCAGTGAGGAACTTTTGTTCAGTTTTGTGATCTCCCCAATTTGTTTCGAGTTCATGTTCCAGAGCTTTCAATTTATCATTGAGCTTGTTTTGGGCCCATTCAGGGTTCGACTTTTGAACACCACCCGATGAAGAGATTTTATCACGGAGTTCTCCACCTTCTTGATACAGTTTTTGAGCGGTCATTCGTGAAGCGTTTCGTTCTTTTTTCAAGTTCGCCACTTTAGCGTTTATACCATCACGTTGTTCCTTTGCACTGCGAGCAAGTGGTTCGGCTGCTCGTAGTTCTTCTTGGCGAGCATCGAGTTGTTCAGGAATGGTTTCAGCAAGACGTTCGCGCCGGTGCAAAATTGACTTCGCCAGTAGGGCTGGAGTCATTTCAAGCAACTCTTCCGGACGCATACAAGGTGCGCCAGCCTCCAACCTTCAATAAACATGGTGTAGCGACTTCTTTTGGCGTGAAAGTGAAGAACCCCCGTGTAGAGGGAATCGTATGGGCAGGGGGCAGTCAGGCAATTCGAAGGTCGTTGCTTTCTGCTTATCGGCCTTATTTGCAACCTTCCTTTTGCCACTGGTAAGTGCCAGCGGTGGTGGCGCAGTAATCGATGTAAGCACGTTCTCACTTCAAGATTTCGCCACCACTGAACAATCATCCTATGACCTCGAATTCACAGTCATCGAATTACTTTCGAGTGACGCAGATGTCGAAGCAAGAATTGAACTCTCAACCCTTGAAGGTACAGTATTTGATTCGATGAGTCAAAACTTTACACTTGCTGCGGATTCAAGCCAAGTGCTTCAGTTTAATTTGACATCGATTCCATTTGGATACACTCAGATCGGTGTCGAATTGGTCGGTGAACTCGGTTCGCCAAATTCAACCCAGGCACTTACTTTGAACAGAACGCTTCACCGTTTACAACCGATTGAAATCTCTTTGGCAAGCCCAGGTCAAGTTCTCTTGAATGGCCTTACACCCGAAGGTGCTCTCACTGGAAACGTCTCGATTCATGACGGGGATTATTTACAAACTGAAACTGCAGTCATTAACAATGGTGATTTTTCATGGTCAGGTCACCTTACTTCATCACTCTTTTCAAATGGAGTATATGATAATCAAACTTCATCGCTTGTCACTGTTGCGCCTCTTTCAAGCACGGTCGTTCAAGTGAACAGCACCATTGCTGTTTACGAAGGAACCTCTACTCTTGTGTTGCAATTAAACGACTCGGGAGATGGCAATACCACCGATGAGACTCGCCAAATCACGTTTGAAGTCGCTCCGCCGCCTTTGCCTTTACTCTCACTTGCGCTCGAACTTCTCACCCCCGACGTACTTGCCGGTGATGAGATCGCTTGGGATTTGAACATTTCAAATACCGGTTCACTCAACTACAGTGGACTCCTCGTATGCTCTTTTGGTAGCCAAATTCTATTTGATACTCAAATCCAAGTCCTACTTCAATCCTCCATTATAGAATCTCTTTTCTCGACTTCCCGACCTGATCTACTCGCATGTTCGGTGAGTGGCATGCGGGTGAATGATGCGTCCATCACCGATATTTCTCTCGCACATGATGTTGAATCCGCCGCTTTTGAATCTGCGGGTTCAAGTATTCCAGCTCTTCTCAATGGACCTTGGCACAAAGGAGACATAGCCGTCTTTTCGATGTTGATTCGGAACCATGGCGAATTACCGGGTACTGTGCAACTTGTGTGTGAAACAAACGGCATGGCCTACACCAGTAATGAACTGATGCTCGACATTGATGCTGCAGGTGAAATGACCGTCGAAGTACCGTTGGCCATTGAAGGTCAACAAGAGGTGAACTGGTCTCTCAGTTCTTCTGATGGTTCAATCGATGCAGGTCTTAACGGGACAATTCTTGTTCCTGTGGCGATTCAACAAACGCTTACTCCAAAGGTGACTTCAGTCACTTGGGATGCTGAAATTGGCATCCAATTTTCATGGTCACTTGAAATGAGTGAAGGTATTGACCGACCAGTCCGATTCCGACTTGGATATACGGATTCAGGATTGGACACCTATCCACTCGATTATGTGGTAGAACTCGCCCCTGGTGTCTCTACAGGTACCCTCATCATTGGTTTTGTTGATGCTGAGCGAGTTTCAATACGGGCGACTCCAGTGAACTGGACAACCGGCTTTGGCTTTTCGAGTTATAGCCTTAGCGTGCCTGATGAGCGGCCATCCTATACCTTGGAATTCGAACCAATTTCGGTTCCGAATCGCCCGATACCCGGTGAATCAGGTTCCATAACAGTACGCGTTAGCAATTCAGGTGACGCTGATGGAAGAGCAGGATACATCGTGGTCTCAACACTTGATGGAGCCTTTTTGGGTCAACAATCGACGCTAGCAATACCCTCGCTTTCCCAAGAGGAGTATCAATTTACATTTGTATGGCCGAATTATCAATCGGTTTCGCTCAAAGCAACATGGGTTGTTAGCGATGAGAGTTTTGATGCAATAAACACGTTCCAATCTGGTGAAGTCATCGTTGAAGAAGCATCCTTTTCCATTCCTTGGGTCGGAATCTTCGGTGGGTTGATGGCTGCGGTAGGTATCGGTGCTTTCATTCGAATTTATCAAAACCGCCAAATTGACTCTTCAAAGTCCAAGCCGGTAAAGGATACATCACATTTAAAGTCGAACGGAAAGGCTCGTTCCGAGAATGTTGAAAAGATTCAGGTCGGTTGTCCAGAATGCGCTCGACAATTACGAGTACCTTCGGATTATGGCGGCCAAGTACGTTGCCCAGATTGCTCGAACCGATTTGACGTCACCCCTCGCACCGAGCCTTTGCGTGAAGAAAGTGAGGTTGAAGAGGAAAGTCAAGAAGTCGAAAGTGATGGAAAGGTTGAACTCCATTGCCCTGAATGTGATCAATCTCTCCGGATTCCTGAAACGTATACAGGTTCTGTACGATGTCCTGCCTGTGAGGAAGTTTTTTCTGCTGAACAGAAGAGTACGGACTGATTCGGAGGGGTAATTCATGAACGGTCATTTCCGAGAATTTGAAGATGAGTACCTTGAGATGATGTATGAGTTTTTTGAGAAACAGCCCTCTCAACGGGTACGCAATGGGGATTTAGCCAGTGCTTTGAGAGTCTCTCCCGCGTCTGCAACTGAAATGGTTCAGCGATTGGCGGCAAAAGGCCTGATAGATTATGTCCCCTACAAAGGCGCATTATTGACCGATGAAGGTATGATACATGGTCAGAAAATGAAACGACGCCATCGTTTGGCCGAAGTCTTTCTTGAAAGTCTCTCGTTTCAAGGCAACACACATGCTACAGCATGCCGTTTGGAACACGCCATTGATGATGATTTGGAAGTTGCTTTATCGCTGCTCCTTGGCCAACCCCAGTTGGACCCAAGTGGTCGTGATATACCTCAAGCATCAAGTGAAATATCATCACGTATTCGTTCCTCTCAGACTCAACTGATTTCGCTCGAGCGCTTAGAGAAGGGTACGACTGGTACGCTTGAAGCGATGTTTCTCGATGACGAGGAGGCTCATTTCATGTCTCAACACGGGGTTCTCATCGGTGCGCAGATGACTCGAACTTCCAGTGGCTATTCGATTGCGGGAATGTCAGAAGCGAATTTCTCCTCCGACTTAGCATCAAAACTTCTTGTTCGTATCTCTCGTGCTACGGATTGATGTAATGCTTTAGTGTGAGTGATTCTTGGACATTCCATGGTCGAGGCAGAATCCGTCACTCCGCCGAATCACGAAAGTGAGCAGAGTTCGAATGAAAGTCTCTTTCGCTCTGAACGGTTTTGGTATGCTATAGACCGGCAATTACTCGGTTTTGGCCTTCGCTTAATTCTTATTTTGCCGGCATTTTCCATTCTGACTTCGTTTGGAGCTCTCGCTTTTTCATCGAATTCCCCGCAGTGGTGGGCCAAAATCGAACCGACCCTCAACATGAGTTTTGCCATGGCTTTGATCACCCTTACGTTCATTATCTTACTCGGTTATATTCTGGTGCAAATCTTTCACCGGCACCGAGTGGAATTGTCAATTGGAAACTTCGAAGCGGAAGTTGAACGATTGAACCAAGAACACCTCTCAATACAATCTTTGCATGGATATGAAAGTCTTGCAGACTTGTTAATCAGTGCGAGGTCCAAACACTCATGGTCACTTTTGTTTGCCATTATGTCGAGTTTGTTACTGGGTTGTATTTTTGTCTTCGACATCGCCTCACTCAATGGTCGGATTCTTCTCCTTCTGTCTTTTTCAACACTCTTGCTTTCACTTGGCCAACACATTCCAACACGCTCTCGACCATTCAATATGGATGAGCGCACAGGGCTCTTGGATGCGTATACGCCTCCGATTCACCCATCGACATTGGAAATGGTGTTCAATGATTTAGTTAAGACGCACATGGACCCCTTACTTCGTTCTGAATACGAAGTGTACTCAAAGGAAATTGAAGAATGTTACACGGAAGAAATCGACCCTCAATTTGCTCGGGAAAAGATCTTGATGACCCTCTATCGCCACTCCAAAGGTCTTGACTTCAAAACGATGGAATCTGAATTGTCTGAAGTTCTCACCGAACAAGGAATGGCACTCGTACAAAACCACCCTATTTTCACGATGGAAGAATGGCTTTCCATCCTCGACCATATAGAACGCTCTTGCCCCGCCTTCTTCCGAATGATTGGACGAATCGAAGAAGATCTTGGTGCTGGACGTTCAAGCACCTCGCCAGGAATTGTGTTTGAAGTTGATATGGAAAACGTTGTTCACGGACGTGCGAACCTGTTCACACTGATTCACAACCTTTCTGATACGCCTCGGAACATTGTCCTCCGTGTTCAATCTCCTGATTTCCGTCCACACGATTTAGCAATGACCTACCGTTTGAATCCCGGAGAACGCCACTGGTGGTCGACAAAGGCTCTGCCACTTGCGGCTGAAGGTGACGATGACATCCTTGGTTTGATGTCGGGGTTGCTACGAGATGGAACCGTCGCGTGGCAATCGCTGCTTCCAGAACGCTTTGGAGAAGCGACGGTCTCCGTTCGTCTCGAAGAACAAAGTGGAGATTTGATTCTTGGTCGGCAAATCAATGTTCGAGTTCGCACGAAGTATCTCGAGCGAATACGAAACTTCACTTCAGTCACAACGAATCTCATTGGTATCCTCGGAATCTCACTTGGATTTTTCATTAAAATCAATGATATCTTCGGAAATCTTGGCGCTTAATTCACTTTTCCCTGATGGGTAGATTTGAAATGGACAACTCTCTGCACGATGTATGCGCGGAAGACCTGATGAAGCAACCCCGAGTCAAGATTCGGAACTTCAAGAAGAACTACAGGGTATGGAAGCACGTGTTCGAAAAATGAGAAATACTCGGAATTCGTTCAGTGATCAGGCCCGGACAATAGCCGATAAACGCAATGCGGTTCAAGGGCAATACAAGGAACACCGAGACAAAATCGACCTTGTTTTGACTGAAATGAAAGCAATACGTTTGGAAATCAAAACGTTCAAAGAAAAACGCAACGCCCTCCAACAACAACTCCGTGAAATTATCAATCAGGCAAAAGGGCGACGTAATGAAAAAGGCGAAAAGAAATCTGCAACTGCAGAATACGCCACACTTCGACATGAAGTCCAATCACTTGAGACTACTTTTGAAACCTCTTCAGTCAGTCAAAAGAAGGAAAAAGAAATGATTAAGCAAATCAAGGAAATGAGCCTTCGGATTAAGGAACTCGCCCCCGAAGTCACCCACTTTGAATTGATTAAGGTTGACCTCTCTGACATGGATGCAGCAATCAAAATCTTGCGCTCCGAAGCAGATGCTGCTCATCAAGAGATGCTTTTGGCAGTCGCTCGAGCAGATGTACTGTCACCTGATGTTGATGAAGCATTTTCACACCGTGATTTCTTGAAGGCAGAAGGTGACCGCCTCCATACTGAATTCCTCGAACTGCGCCAAAAGTCTGACGATATGCACAATAAAATCGAAGAATTGATGGTCGATGTCAACAAAGTTCGTGACAAGTTGAACATGGCCCGTGATGAAAGGAAATCATGGATGACCGATCACAATGCCTCAGTCAAAGCCGAAATGAAAACCGGTGCTGAATCTGCAGAAGTGGCGGATGAATTGATTTCAACGCTCTTGACTTCCGGTGGTATCACCTTTGGTGGAATTGGTAAAGGTGACGACAGTTCTTCGAGTAATAGAAAAGCCAAGTCCGACAAGAAAAAGTCGATGCGGAAAGTCGACATGAATGCGACTCGTCGACGCTGAGGTGTTGTCGTGTTTGGTGTCATCATGGCAGGGGGCCAAGGCTCCCGACTCCGGCCATTGACTCTCACTCGCCCAAAACCTATGGTCGAAGTTCTTGGCCGCCCAGTCATTGATTTTGTTAAAGATGCCATGCAGGATGCCTCAATTGCTACGATTGTTGTTACGACGGGTTACCGTGGTGAACAATTAGAACAACATGTTGAATCATGGAACACGCTTCCTAATCCGGTAGAAGCCTGGGTCAATCAAGAATCATCACCGATGGGTACTGCGGGCAGTGTACGACTTTTGGCGGAACATTTGACCGAAACATTTGTCGTTGGTTCTGGCGATTCAGTTGCCTCTTTTGACATACGTGCATTACTGGCAGCACATCGAGAAAGTGGTGCGAAAGTAACCATGGCTCTCTGGGAAGTCGAGGACCCTACTGAATTTGGCATCGTTGGGCTTTCATCTTCTCATCATGGAACTTTGGATGGCCAATTACGTGAAGGATATATCTGCCGTTTCAAAGAAAAACCAACTGCGGCTGAAGCCTTTAGTAATGTCATTAATGCTGGCCTCTATATCATTGAACCAGAGGTATTAGCACTCATTCCAGAGGGTGAGAAATTTGATTTTAGTAAGCAACTCTTCCCGATGGTTCTCGAAAAAGGCTGGCCGATGTATGCAAAAACAATCGATGGAGTTTGGTTCGATGTTGGCCACCCTTCGGAATTAATTCGGGCCCAACATACGCTCATCGCCCAGCGTCACACTCTACCGTTCCCACTACCAAAAGGAACGTTCGATGGCAACAGTTTCGTTGCAGAAAATGCGCAATTGAAAGGGACATTGGAAGGTTCTGTGGTTTCATCACTGAGTGTGGTTGGCTTAGGGAGCCATCTACACGATGTATTGGTGATGTCAAACTGTACGATTGGAGAACATTGTATGCTGGAAAATACGGTCGTTGGCCAAGGGGTTTCAATCGGTTCAGGTTCGGTCTTGAAGAATGTAATTCTTGGTGATGGTATGAGAGTGGAAGAAAATAGCGTTTTTGAAAATTGCCGAATTCCGGCTGTTGAGTAATCATGCCGCCGTTTGAATAAAATACCTCGGCATTTCGCCCCACACTGAAAACCATGTCATCTGATGCCGCTCCTCGCCGAAGTTACGACCGTTCTTGGGAAGAAATTGAACTCATGCTTAACCGTGCAGAGCTTAAGCGTAAGGAATGGAAATCTTGGTTTGAAGAATGTCGAAAGAATGAAGACAGAGACGGCATGAAAGAGGCTGCTCGCAATCACAAAGCGCTTGATGGTGTTGTTAAAACTCTCAAGTGGACACTCGGAGAAGAAGGCGTTGGCAATCCTTTAGATTGATTATTGACCACGTTGGTCATACCGGATTTCGAGCGTTTCCAATTCATCGCCTTTCATTGGTTTCCCTAACATCATAGCCATGGCTTCAGTCACTTTTGCCGCATTATCAAAGTGTGCAGTCGCCAAGACAATAGCATCAGCCATTGTTTTAGGATCGGTTGACTTGAAAATTCCTGACCCGACAAAAATACCATCCATGCCCATTCGCATCATGTGGGATGCATCAGCAGGTGTTGCAATTCCACCAGCAGAGAACGTGACCACAGGTAGGCGACCCATTTCTTTGACTTCAAGAAGAATAGATTGTATCCCATTACGCATTGTATCATCAATTGGTCCGAAAGGAGTCATTGGGTGAACTCCAAGCAAGTCAGAAGCGTCAGCAAGAACATGGTATCTTTGCAAGATCATCTGGGTAACTTTTTGGATTCCAATTTCATCAAGCGATTGAATTTGACGGATTTCTTGGTCGATAAGTCGTGCATGGGTCACAGCTGCGACAAGATTTCCAGTACCAGCCTCACCTTTTGTACGAATCATCGATGCACCTTCGTAAATACGACGAACCGCTTCGCCCAATCCAGTAGCTCCACAGACAAATGGGATAGAGTAGTCGTTCTTATTGATGTGGAAAAAGGGGTCAGCAGGGGTGAGAACTTCTGATTCATCAACCATGTCCACGCCCATCGATTCAAGAACACGTGCTTCGCCTTCATGGCCAATACGTGCTTTTGCCATGACTGGTATCGAAGTGCAATCTAAAATGCCTTGAATCATATCTGGATGACTCATTCTTGCCACTCCACCATCACGGCGGATGTCGGCAGGAACTCGTTCAAGCGCCATAACAGCAACTGCACCAGCATCTTCTGCAATGGCTGCTTGGTCAGGGTTGACAACATCCATGATGACGCCACCTTGCTGCATACGAGCAAAGCCACGCTTAAGCAAATCACTACCGTTTCGGAGTTGAGTAAAGTCAGTTCGAACCATGTCAATCAACCATTCCAAGTAAGCGCCCTTCAAGAACATTGGTTCGTATCAATACGACAGAATAAATCAATTCAGAGGGTGATATGATTAGTCGTCTGCAAGAACGGGTGAATCGCCCTCTGATATTTCAGCATCAACCGATTCATCGGCGTTGCGGTCAATCCAAGCTTCTTCGCCAGCAGGAACATCAGTGTCTGCAAAAATAGCATCAACGGGACATTCTGGAATACATGCGCCACAATCGATGCATTCATCAGGGTCGATGACAAGATAGGTGTCTGCTTCTCGGAATGCATCGACAGGACAAACTGCAACGCATTCTTGGTATTTGTGATCTACGCAGGCAGTGGTAACGACGTGGGTCATAGTAATTCCTCAAAACAACCCAAACAGTCGCTCTACATGAAGTCTTTGAAAAAACTCAATGATTATTTTTGTGCATCGAGCCACTGTTGGCCGTAAAATATCCACTGTTCCATCGTCCATCCTTCCGGCAATCCTTCAGCAGGTAACGGCGGTGACGTGGCAACATTTGGTTGAGCAAACGGTACTGAGTCATACACTGGTTCCAAAGAGGGCAAATCGATCATTGTGCTGACATGTGCAAACTGAGCAGTTGAATCTTGGATTCCTGATTCATAGAAGAATACATCAGATTTCATTTGTTCATCTTGTTTCTCGGTGGAAAAGGCTCGATGCGCAAGCAGATAAAACAACAACCACGCCCCTGAAAATATCAAGATGAACGAGAGAATCAATTGCGCAGTAATACTTGAACCATCCAAATTTGACTGTACTTCTCTCTGCGATTCAGCCCCATCGTCACTCGTATCACCGGAATCAGTATTCGAGACATTGCTCGTGTCTTGTGAAGTATTCTCTAAACCGTCATTCGTTAAATTTCCAGAACTTTCGTCGGTCGTATTCGATGGGGGGTCATCACCATCCGGTGTTTCATCACACCCGTCAGGGGTTCCGTCATCGTCACGGTCCGAAGAATCATCAAAGCCTTCACAAAGGTCAAGGTCGTTGGCAATTCCATCCATGTCATTGTCGATTAAGTCATCACAATTGTCGGGTATCGAATCGTTATCAGCATCGAGGCTGTCATCGAATCCTGGGCACTGGTCAAGAACATCAGAGACCATGTCAAAATCGCTATCAATGAGTGAATCACAATCATCTGGAATCGAATCATTATCCGAATCAAGCAGGTCATTAAAACCGGGACACAAGTCTATAGTATCACTGACTCCATCGCTATCGGAGTCGATAAAGGAGTCACAACCATCCGGTATCCCGTCATTATCGTTGTCAAGAGAATCATCGTATCCCTGGCACACATCATCAGGGTCATTAACGCTGTCTCCATCGGAATCATCAATACACCCATCACCATCGATATCCCATGGAAGTGATTCTTCATTTGGACAAAAGTCAGTCCATGTTTCGAGATAATCCCCTGGCGTCATATCTTTGTTGGTGAAGGCAGAATGGTCCTCGGCATATCGACGTGACTTGAAAATTGGATTCGCCGTTGAACCTGCATTGTTCCCTGCAGGTATTTCATCTCCTTGAGTAAGTGTGCCTTGGTTCGAGACCGGGTTGATGTATTTCCACACGATTCCACCGTTCAAATCGACTTCGTAGAGTGTACCTTGCGTTCCATAGGTCACCAATGTGTTTCCATTGGGCAAGCGCTCTGCTCCCGAAATAGATTGAGCGTACATGTCTTGACCAATGTTCCAAGACCAATTCGGTGCATTTGGGCCCCATGTTCCATTTGCTTGAAGTGGATAATCACCATTGCTTAGGGGTGACTGAATCACATCGACGGATGAATAACTTGGAGAGCGCCCTCCACCGTTATTGAACACCAAGAGGTCACCTGCTCCAACCCGTCCCTGTTCAATCCATTGGATATCATGTTGGCCAAACAATTGTTGGTCACTGGATAGACCAGCATCATAGGCTTGTGGATTACCCCATCGGTAGAGGAAGTCTCCACCTTTGCCGGAGGTGCCACCGGTATGTCCAGATGCTTCAGCAGTTGTTGTACTGTGGTCGATAATGTAGATTTCATTCATGTTTTTACACGACAGAACAATCTGGTCGAGAACAGCATTGTAATCGATACCGTTGCAATGCATCCAATCTGCTCGACCTGCTTGGTTTCCAGTTGCATCGACAAAGTTGATATCGAGTAATTCTGGATGGTCGCCGACAACTCCAAAGTTGTCGACCGATGCATCATAGTCTTGAATCAAATGATCCCACGCATTCCATTGCCACACAATGTTTGCTTGATTATTGGCGAGTGGTTCGATTTCGATAATTTGGTCGGGCCAGACGTTGCTGCTACCGCCTGGTGCATCGCTTGCAATGGCTGGATTCCGGCCAGCCTGTGTTGCTTCTGCCTCGGATTTATCCTCCCATGCAATCGCCAGAATATTTCCATTTGGCATTGGTTCAATATCGTGATGAGTGATGGAATTCATCGAAGAGTATTCCCACGACCATTCAGCCGTTCCGTCCCACGCGATGCGTTCAATTTTTCCAGCAATGCCTCCGCCACTGAAATCACCAACCGATTGTTGACCAATATTGGCGGTTCGTAGTAAATCACCGTCTTCGAGTAAATAGGCAGAGAGTCCCGGTCGATGTTCACCTGGTGAAGCCCAAGAATGGACTTCTCTTCCCTGATTGTCAATCAGGTAACTGGTGTTCGAAGGGAGAGGTGAAAAGAGCGTGAAACCGGCGCTGGTGGAATTGGTACAAGAGAGCAAGCCCATCGTCCATGAATCATTTCGGTCAGCATGACAACTCGCAGGCTCGTTGATACCTTTGCTCACAGAAGATGAGCCAGAAGGAAGGACGGCCAAACATGTCAGCATCATCAGAGCGAGTATGACGGCGCTGAACTTGACATCCATACCGTCTGCTCAGTGCAATAGGCTTTCAACATAGTGCAGTGCAGTCAGTGCAACCGTTTTCAAAAAATCATTGTTCAATGTTTGCCTTTTCACAGGCGGCTTCGAGGATATTTTTGCACTCTTCAATCGCAACTTGGCCGGGATAGACTTCGACTTTCGTGTGGCATTTGATGGTTGAAACTTGACCAGGGGTTGCTAGAACAACCTCGCCATCGATGAAGGCATTAAAGTCGAGGCGGAAATGCAATGTAGAGTTCTCATCAAAACGAACTTCCAATTCATTGAGTAAAGACTGGAGGTTCACGGTACCAATTCGTGCTAAGGATGCGAGTGAGGCTGCTTTCTTTTTACACACGCCGGAGACCATATGCAATCCTGAACCGTGATAGGAGGTTGTACGTTCGATTTCAACCAATTCGGGGTCTCCAACAAGCCACGCTATGGCATCGGCCACAACCGTTTCGTCAGCAACGCCGCTCGCCGTCGCTCGCCAGGTGATGTGATGGAGGCCCACGCTTATCGGATTCACATCATGCTCATGAGTTTACCGAATCGAACCGTTGATTTGAATACAAATGTCGGATGATGTTGAATTGTACAAAGAGGCTTCTTCAAATAGGGGTGGTCAGTGGCCGACTTGCAAGTGGGGTAGCCCCCGCAACACAACATCCCGAGATGATACAATGGCAAAGAAAATCAGTGTGAAGGCACGTTCAGCAGCACGTAAGCAACGAGACAAGTGGAAGAACAAGATTTGGTACACTATTCGTGCCCCTCGAACACCCTGGGATTTTAAGAAAATTGGAGAAACTCTTGGAGAGTCTGATGAGCATATCCTCGGCCGTATCTATGAAATGACACAACAAGAATTCAATGGCGATTTTTCGAAGATGCATGTTATTCTTCGTTTCCGTGTCCACGAGTGCGTCGGTCAAGATGCACTTACAACTTTTATCGGCCACCACCACCAAACCGATCACATCCGCCGACAAATCCGCCGCTACCGTGGTAAGGTTGACGACGTCGTTGATGTGGTCTCAACCGATGGATATCTTATCCGTATCAAACCACTTATCATTACCCAAAAGCGTGTTCAGACTTCAGTTAAGCAAGCTATGCGTTCAAAAGCCCGTGACTTGATTATTGCTTCTGCGTCCAAGGCGACCTACGCCAAGATTCAGACACAAATCCTTGATGGGACTTTGGAAGAAGAAATCCGCAAGGCAGTTAAGCCAATCTATCCGGTAAAGTCAGTCGTTATTCACAAGAGCCAACTGCTCCAATCAGGTGTGGTCGCTGGAAACGGAAAGACACTTGATGAGATTCACGCAGAAGAAGCTCGAAGTGAAGCAGAAATCAAAGCAAAGAAAGCAGCAATACTTGCTTCAGCAATGGATGAAGAAGAAGAGGATGATGATTCCACTCCTTCAATCATCGATGCTGCCGAGGCAATGGAACCTGCATCTGAAAAGGCACCTGCTGAAAAGGCACCATCTGAAAAGGCACCTGCTGAAAAGGCACCTGCTGAAAAGGCACCTGCAAAGAAGGCACCTGCAAAGAAAGAAGCTGCACCAAGTGCAGATTACGATTCAATGAAGGTTGCAGAACTCAAGGAACTCTTGAAGGCTGCAGGAAAGCCTGTCTCTGGAAAGAAGGCAGACTTGATCGCTCGTCTTAACGAGTGAAGCCCACGAGAACAACGTTCTCTTTGAATACCTGCGAAAGCAAGGTCTTGGCTACGCTTCAGCCGTAGGTTTGACAAGCAGTGAACGCGAGGAATGGATATGAAACGACTCGGAGTGATTGGAGGAACCGGCCTCATCAACATGACCGTTGGTGAAGAAATGAAGCAATCAGGGCTTACTTTAGCCCGTCGAGATGATGTTACTGTTGAAACGCCATGGGGTGATGTTCCTTTGACCTGTATGAGGCTCAATGCCGGTGGTGAGGAGAAAGAATTGTTCTTTTTACAACGCCATCACAATGACGGCCAAGCCAGTAAACCGCCTCATAACATTGAGCATCGTGCCAACATTCGTGCATTATTTGATGCGGGTTGTGAAGCGGTCATGGCGGTGTGTTCAGTGGGTGCCATCCCGGAAGATTTCCCCCCTGGAAAAGTTGCATTGGCGGAACAATACATTGATTTTACAGGTGTTGCTTCAACATTTCATGATGACTCCGCAGTCTTTACCTCGGTCACTGAACCTTTTGATTCAGGGCTCAATGAGCGTCTAAGTAGCGTCTTGCGTTCAGTTCAAAACTTCTCAGATGATGAGCGAATC